>JAAYRS010000170.1 GCA_012518645.1 Bacillota bacterium | reverse complement strand
GCTTTGAATCATTAACCCCGCTCGACTTGCATGTATTAAGCACGCCGCCAGCGTTCGTCCTGAGCCAGGATCAAACTCTCCGTAGAAATTTTTAGAAACTAAAGCCGAGGCTCTAGTTTAAATTTTTGGGTTAGTTTGAAACTAGCTTGAAGCTTGAGTGCTCAAACTTCAAAACGATTTCAAATCGTTAACGCACAAACATTTGGCTTTCTTGAAACCGGAAAAATTCCGGATTCAAAATTAGCTATTCAGTTTTCAAGGTTCTTTTTTCGCTCCTCTAACCACATCAGATGGTTTTCAAGGGGTGCATCAATTATAATAACATAAATCTTAGCCTCAGTCAATCTTGGCAGAGACACAGCGCCCCGTTTTTGTTTCAAAATGGGGGGCGCAGGTACTAACTCTAACATAAAGCCGGATTTTCGTCAACAACTTTTTTTGAGCTTTTTTTTAAGCTTTTTTTGAGCTTTTTTAAGCCAACTTTTTTACTTTCCGTCTTCGTCCTGTGAATCCCCTTCTTCGTCGGATTCCTCCTTGCCAACAATATTGGCCACCGCCACCACTTGGTCATTTTCGCCCAAGCGCATCAAGGTTACCCCTTGGGTATTACGGCCCAGTTGTGAAATCTCAGCTACCTTCATCCGAATCATAATCCCTTCTAATGATAGAAGCATAATTTCGTTAGCCTCGCGAACTACCTGAATACCCACAATCGGACCGGTACGCTCTGTTTTATTCAGCGTCAAAACACCTTTCCCGGCCCGATTAGTTTTTCGATACTCAGCAAAGCGGGTCCTTTTGCCAAACCCTCTTTCTGTAACGACCAGAAGTTCGGCATCGTCAGCCGCAGTTCCTAAACCAACAACTTGATCACCTTCGTCAAGCCTAATTCCAATTACTCCTTGGGCGGAACGGCCCATAGGCCTGATTTGATCCTCTTCAAAGCGGATCGCCTGCCCCTCCTTGGTAACTAAAACAACTTCTGCCTGCCCGTCCGTTAGCTCAATGCCCACTAATTCATCATCATCAACAAGGGTAATACAGATTAACCCCCCGGTCCTATTGGTTTCAAACTCACTTAAAACTGTCTTTTTAATAGTTCCCTTACGGGTTGCCATTACCAGGTAAAGATCATCGGCATATTCGGCAATGGGAATCGTGGCTTCAATCTTTTCCCCCGGTTCCAGCCTCAGAAGGTTAATTACAGCAAAACCCCTGGCGTTGCGCCCTGCTTGGGGAATCTCGTGCCCCCGCAGACGGTAAACCCTGCCTTTGTTGGTAAAGAAGAGGACATAACTGTGGGTACTGGCCACAAATAATTGTTCCACGAAATCCTCTGCCTTGGTGTTTAAAGCGGTGATCCCCCGGCCGCCCCTTCTTTGAGCGCGGTAGGTATCTACCGGCAGCCGCTTGATATAACCTTGGTGAGTCATGGTGACTACAATATCTTCTTCAGCTATTAAATCAACATCCTCCAAGTCGCCCACGGATAAACCAATCTTGGTGCGGCGTTCATCGGCAAATTGATCCCTAATATCCAAAAGTTCGTCTTTAATAATCTCATAAACCAGGTTCATATCCCCGAGAATTGCTTTGAGACGGGCGATAGTCTTGATCAAAGCAGCATATTCTTCCTCGATTTTTTCCCGTTCCAACCCACTTAGCCTGCGCAGCTGCATATCTAAGATGGCCACTGCCTGCCGTTCACTAAACTGAAAACGGGCCATCAGCCTTTCTTTAGCATCATCACGGGAAGCCTTGATTATGGCAATGATTTCATCTATGTTATCTAAAGCGATGCGGTATCCTTCCAAAACGTGGGCCCGCTCTTCTGCTTTGCGCAGTTCAAAGCGTGTCCGCCGTAAAATAACATCCTTTTGGTGATCTAAATAGTAGCTAAGTACTTCCTTTAGATTTAAAACCCGCGGTTCGTTATCTACCAAAGCCAGCATAATTACACCAAAAGTATTTTCCAATTGGCTGTGCTTGTAAAGACGGTTTAAGACAACGTGGGGATCCATATCACGGCGTAATTCAATCACAATACGCATACCGGATTTATCCGACTCGTCGCGGAGATCAGTGATACCTTCCACCTTTTTTTGCCGTACTAGATCCGCAATTTTTTCAATCAAGCGGGATTTATTAACTTGATAAGGAAGCTCAGAAATGAGAATCCTGGTTTTACCGTTCGCCATTTGTTCTATCTGACTTTTAGCCCGGATCCGGATGCGCCCCCGGCCTGTCAGATAGGCCTGCTTAATTCCTTCTCTTCCTTGCATTACGGCACCGGTTGGAAAATCAGGGCCCTGTACATGCGCCATCAATTCCTCGATTGTGGTCTCCGGGTTTTCAATCAGTTCAATCAAAGCATCCACTATTTCCCCTAAATTGTGGGGCGGAATATTGGTGGCCATTCCCACTGCAATCCCTGCGGCCCCGTTAACCAGTAAGTTTGGGAATTTACTGGGCATTACCGCAGGCTGTTCCAGTGTTTCATCAAAGTTAGGGACGAAATCAACCGTGTCCTTATCTATATCTCTCAGCATCTCCATAGCCAGCTTAGATAAACGGGCCTCCGTATAACGCATAGCTGCCGGCGGATCACCGTCAATACTGCCGAAGTTCCCATGCCCGTCTACGAGCATATTGCGATAAGAAAACGGTTGGGCCATTCTAACCATGGCATCATAAATGGCGGAGTCGCCGTGGGGATGGTATTTACCCATTACTTCCCCCACAATCCGGGCGGATTTTTTATGGGGCCTGTCCGGCCTATTTCCTAATTCCATCATACCGTATAAGATACGGCGCTGAACAGGCTTGAGGCCGTCCTTCACATCTGGCAGGGCCCGTTCTACAATGACACTCATGGCATAGTTAATATACGATGTTTTCATTTCATCGCTGATTTTAATGGGAATTATTTTTCCGTCATGCAAATTTATACTCAACTAAGACACCCCTTGCTCAAATATCAAGATTAGTCACTTCTTTAGCATGCTCTTCAATGAATTCGCGCCTAGGCTCAACCCTTTCACCCATTAAAGTGGTGAAAATATCGTCGGCCAGGATAGCGTCTTCAATTTTCAAACGCAGGATAGTGCGTTTTTCCGGATCCATCGTAGTTTCCCATAGCTGATCCGCGTTCATTTCCCCTAAACCCTTATAGCGCTGGATAGTGATCCCGGACCTCCCGATTTCATCCAATAAAGCATCTAATTCTTCATCACTGAAAGCGTAATAACTTTCCCGGGCTTTGCGCACTCGGTACAAAGGCGGTAGGGCAATATAGACATAACCATATTCCAGAAGCGGCCGCATATAACGGTATAAAAAAGTTAAAAGCAAGGTGCGGATATGCGCTCCGTCAACATCGGCATCCGTCATTAATATAATCTTGTGATAGCGGGCCTTGAGGATATCAAATTCTTCGCCAATACCTGTACCGAAGGCTGTAATCATGGCCCGGATTTCGTTATTGCCCAGGATTCTGTCTAAGCGGGCTTTTTCCACATTTAAAATTTTACCCCTTAAGGGCAAAATTGCCTGAAAACGTCGATCGCGGCTTTGTTTGGCGGTCCCTCCCGCCGAATCCCCCTCCACGATAAATAACTCGCAGAGCTCCGGATCAGTCAAACTGCAGTCGGCCAGTTTCCCGGGTAAGGAAGAAACCTCCAGAGCACTTTTACGCCGTGTTAATTCCCTGGCTTTACGAGCAGCCTGCCTTGCCCTGGCGGCCTGCAGCCCTTTTTCCACGATCCGTTTGGCATCGGCCGGATTTTCCTCTAAAAAGGCAGATAGTTCTTCCCCGACTATTGATTCCACTAATCCCCTTACTTCGCTGTTCCCTAACTTTGTTTTTGTTTGCCCTTCGAATTGGGGATCCGGAACACGGACGCTGATCAAGGCTGTGCATCCTTCGCGGATATCATCCCCGGCTAAATTTTCATCGGTATTTTTAAGAAAATTCTTACGGCGGGCATAATCATTGACAGTCCTAGTTAAAGCACTGCGGAAACCGATTAAATGAGTGCCCCCCTCTTCTGTATTAATGTTATTAGCAAAACTAAGCGTCATTTCAGAATAACTGTCGTTATACTGAATGGCTACTTCTACTTCTATATCCTCTTTCTTGGTCGAGAAATAAATGGGGTTTTTGGTAATCACCGTCTTATTGCGGTTCAAATAATCGACATAAGAAATAATTCCGCCTTTATACAAAAAATAATGGCGGCGTTTTGTGCGGTGATCCTTAAAGAAAATGGCCAGGCCTTGATTTAAAAACGCCAATTCCCTCAACCGGTAAATTATTGTCTCGGCCTGAAATTCAACCTTGTTAAAGACGGAGCGGTCGGGCCTAAAGTGAATCATAGTCCCCGATTTTTGGGCAGCGCCCAAATTCTTTAATTCCCCGGTGGCCGCCCCCCGTTCGTAACGCTGAGTATAATGGTGCCCGTTATACCAGACATGGGCTTCCAGCCACTCCGAGAGTGCGTTGACAACAGCAACGCCCACCCCGTGCAGTCCTCCGGAAACTTTATAGTGGGCTCCTTCCTGCCCAAATTTACCTCCGGCGTGGAGAAGGGTTAAAACAGTTTCCAAGGTTGAAATACCTGTTTTAGTGTGGGTTTCAACCGGTATACCGCTCCCGTTATCCTCAACCGAAAGGGAACCATCTTCATAGACATCCACTTTTATTTGATCACAGTAGCCGGCCATTGCTTCATCAATGGCATTATCTACAACTTCCACAAAAAGGTGGTGCAGCCCGCTAAGGCCCGTGTTTCCTATATACATCCCCGGCCGGCGCCTAACAGCCTCCAAACCTTCTAAAACCTGAATTTGTTCAGCTGTATAGCTGCTGGTTATTGGTTGTTGTTTTTCCAAGATCTATCAACTCTCCTTAAAACTCGATTTCTTGTTTAGTCAAATAGCTTTGCCCCATTCTCTTTTGCAGTGTTTCTACCGAGATGGGCGAGAGATAAATATGCTTTGACGTAACCACACACGAAACCGGCTTCTGTCCTAATTGTATCACAAAACCTTGTTCCTCTGCAGTTTTAAGTAATTCTCCCTCCGGTAAATCTCTGTTTTTTTCTAACTTAACAATGCTAATTATATCTTTTAAAGGCACAATAGTGTTTCTGCCCAGGTGTAAAAACATAGCACTTTCCCCCGCTCTAGAATATTTTACCAGATTGGATCTGAAAAACAGAAGCTGTTTTCAATATTTCTTGCTCAAAACCGCTAAGGTTGGTTGCAGTTAAAATTGTTTGGACCTTTTCGTTGAGGACGGACAGCAAAAAAGAACGGCGTTTTCGATCCAGCTCAGACATTACGTCATCTAAAAGAACTACCGGATATTCGCCCGTTTCTTGAGACATCAATTCCATTTCTGCCAAGATATAAGATAAAACTGCGGTCCGCTGTTGGCCTTGGCTGCCAAAGCGCTTAATATTTGCCCCATTAATTAAAAAAGCAACATCATCACGATGAGGGCCTACCAGAGTATAGCCGCGTCTAATTTCTTGTTGCTTCTTTTCTTGAACTAGCCCAAAAAATATATCCCTAATCTCTTGTAGTGATAGTTGGGTATAATTTTGCCCCTTTTGAAAAAACGGTTGGTAAATTACAGACAATTCTTCTAAGCCGCCGCTAATTTTAGTATGCACAGACCTGCTAATTTTGTTCAGGCGGGTTAACGCCTCCTGCCGGCGCAAGACAATTTTACTCCCCAAACCAACGAGCTGATTATCCCAGACGGGAAGTTGCTTAAGCAGACTGCGCTGGTTATACCCGCTTTTGAGCAGACTATTGCGCTGACGGACTACCCTCTGGTATTTCAAAAGGCTGCCCCTGTAGATCGGATCGACCTGGCAGATCTGAATATCTAAGAATCTTCTGCGCTCTCCCGGCGAACCTTTAACCAGCTGGAGGCTATCAGGAATAAACAAGACTGTATTTAATTTACCGATAAAAGAATTAGCATTAGTTCTTTTCCTATTAAGCTCCAATTTCTTAGGTTCATATTCACTTACCGTAACTGCAAGATCCAAGACAGCGATGCGCTGCACGCTGGCCTCAATCCGCGTCTGCGCTGCTTGGTGCTTAATTAATTCTGTATCCCGGGCAGTTCGATAGGATTTACTTAAAGACAGAACATAAATGGCTTCCAAAAGATTGGTCTTACCTTGGGCATTGCTGCCCACAAAGATATTGAACCCCGGGTTAAGCTCAAGATCCAGGGAATCGTAATTTCTGAAATTTCGCAGGGCAATAGTTCTAATCCACATTCAAAGCCCACTGCCAACTATAAATTCAAGACGATCCAAAACCCGGATCCGATCACCCGGGCGTATTTTGTGAGCCCTGCGGGTTTCAATATTTCCATTAACTAACACCCGGCTGTTTTGGATTAGATGTTTTGCCTCTCCCCCGCTCATGACGATATTAGCCCATTTTAAAAGCTGATCAAGCTGAATTTCCGCGGTGTTAATTTTAATTTCTTTCATGAGTGCCTACCTTCTTTTTTAAATTCTAACCGGCATAAGTACATAGAGATGATCCTCATTTTCCACCGATTTCAATAAAGCCTGGCGGGGGCCTTCGAATCTAAACTCCACTAATTCTGCATGGGTTGTGGTCAACATATCTAGAAGGAATTTAGGGGAATAGGCCGCTTGCTCATCTTTCCCTTTCTGTTCAACATTGAATTGTTCGCTGGATTTCCCCAATTGGGTACTGACAGCTATTTTTAAGACTCCTTCCTTAACTTGGATAATTACCGGAGTGTTTTCGCTTCTAATAAATAGCGAGGCGCGTTCTAAGGCTTCCAAAAATTGACGCCTTTTTAAAACCAAAGTTGTTTCCTGATCAACAAAAATTACCGGTTCGTAATTAGGAAAAGTACCGTCAATCAGCCTGGTGGCGAAAAGAGTATCTTCAAATTGAAATACCAGCTGGTTTTCTCCATAAAACACTTCCACCAACGTTTCTGCTAAAGGCAGGCAGCGGACCAATTCATTTAAGCTGGAACTGGGTACAACCAAGCGTAAATCAGAAACCAAAACTTCCCCGGTTTGAGCCTTAACATAAGAAAGACGATTAGAATCCGTAGCAACAAAACTCAGCTTTTCTTCTGTGGTCTCTAAAAGAACTCCGGAAAAAATTGGTTGGTGTTCTTCGGTGGAAACCGCAAAAACACTGTTATTAATTAAGCGCTGCAGTTCGTAGTCAGTCAAAGCTAGGATCTGCTCTTCGCAAGCGGGAAATTCGGGAAGGTCATCAACAATTGTATAAAGTGTAAATTCCATGTTGCCCGCAGAGATTAACAGTTGAGCGTCTTTCAATTCGAAAATAACATTATCGTCCGGCAGGCGGCGGATTAAAGAAGAAAACAAGCGGCCGTCAACAATAGCTTCCCCCGTTTTCATCGCCGTACATGGAATTTTTGTTTGAATTGCGATTTCTAAATTATTGGCGGTTAAGGTCAGATCTTTTCGGTCAGCTTTCAGTTGGATACCTGCTAATACTTTTTTAGGGTTATTAGGCGAGGTCGCTCTTTCTACTGTATTAATAGCGGAAAGCAATACTGATTTTCTAATCTGAAAGTGCATAAATATACCTCCTGTGGATTGCTGTTCAAGGACCGCTTCAGCTTGTTATATAAATAAATAATAGTAGTAGTAATAGTAGGGGGTGTGCAGATGTTGATAACCGTTGTGATCCTTTCCAGGACACAGTTTCAGAGAACAACAACATGTTATTGGTTATTAAAGATTATCCCCATAGTTCACAGTTGAAAACTAAAAAAATACTCTTTCCCCAAGTTTTTAACAAGCAAACTTTAAAAACGCTGAATAAGTCCTGTTAGTTCCTTTATCGTGTTTTGAAGGGAGGGATCCAAGCGTAGTTCGGATTGAATCTTGTCATAAGAGTGGATCACCGTGGTGTGATCGCGGCCTCCGAATTCCGCCCCGATTTCAGGTAGAGAACTATCGGTCAGCTCCCGGGATAAGTACATGGCAATTTGCCGGGGAAAGGTAATGTTTCTCGTCCTTCTCCGAGATTTCATTTCTACAACTTTGATTCCGAAGTGATCGGCAACCACTTCCTGGATTCCGGCAATAGTTATTGGTTTGTGCAGCGGTGCTGTAATAATGTCTTTTAAAACTTCTGCTGTCATTTCTAAATCTACCGATGTATTATGGAGATGGGCATAAGCGGTGACCCGGACCAGGGCCCCTTCCAGCTCTCTAATATTAGATTGGATATGGGTTGCAATAAAATCAAAAACTTGGTCCGGAATAACATGATTTTCCAGATCAGCTTTCTTTTTTAAAATCGCAATCCTTGTTTCGAAATCCGGGGGCTGGATGTCGGTGATTAGGCCCCATTCAAACCTGCTTCGTAATCTTTCTTCTAAAGTAGGAATATCTTTGGGGGGCCGATCCGATGAGATTACTAACTGGCGGTTTGCTTCGTAAAGGGCATTAAAGGTATGAAAAAATTCCTCCTGCGTGGACTCTTTGCCCGCTACAAATTGGATGTCATCTACCAGCAGAATATCCACATTGCGGTATTTATTACGAAAGTCAGCCATCGATTTTTTACCGATGGCAGTAATTAAGTCGTTGGTAAAAGTCTCCGAGGTAACGTAAACCACCGAAATTTTTTCTTTATGGGTTAAAGCATGGTGGCCGATAGCGTGCATTAAGTGGGTTTTTCCCAGGCCAACTCCGCCGTACAAAAACAAGGGATTATAGGCTTTGGCCGGTCCTTCGGCAACGGCTACAGAAGCTGCGTGGGCGAAACGATTGGAATTGCCCACAACAAAAGTATCAAAACTATAGCGGGGGTTTAAAACGGAGGAAGCGTATTCACGCCGTGCAGCCGTTTCAGCCTCTGTTGGTAAAAGGGACTCCTCCGGCTTGGGAGTAATGGTTGTGGTTAAAGGCTTAATGCCTTGGGGAATGATAAATTTAAGTTCCCATTGGCGATTGACGATTTGACGCAGAGTCTTTTGGAGGGGGTTGGCATAACGTGCTTCAACCCAATCTTTGGTAAACTCGTTAGGAAACTCTATATAAAGGGTGTTGTCTTCTAGTTGAACCGGTCTACTGTTTTTAAGCCAGGCATCAAAAGAGGTTTCGGCCAATTCGGAAGCCATTATTTTCAAGACTTCTTCCCATACTAAGTTTAATTGGTTTAACTGATGCATAGAGTATCCTCCCTAGAAAGACTTCTCTTAATTCTTTTCTGGATTTATCCACAGGTTCCTTCTTTTTCTGGGTAATACTAGTGACAAAGAAAAGGCAGTTTTTTTCCCTTTAGAGACGAATTATACACAATTATGGAAACGGGCTAAGTCAGTCTCCATCTATATTACAGCATCTTATCCACAAATTCAACAGTTTATCCACAAGAAACGGAATTTCTATTTTAACAGTGGATTTTCTAGAAAAATGTCGTTTCTTCCCCAAACTTGTCCACAGGGCTTTGCGGTGCCAAGGGTTTTAAAAAGGCGAAATTGTATAAAAAATTAACAAAGCCTGGTGGGGCAGGGGCAAAAAGATTGTCCACAGGATCGAAACAAGCACTTATCCCCAAGTTCTGCACAGCCTGTGGATAAATAAGCCCATGCCCAGTGCACATTGATTGCGGGAACATCTGTTTAGCACAGTTATCCACAGGAATTAAAAAGATTTGATGTTAATTTTGTGAATAAGGTCAATTCGGAAATTAGTGTTGACATTGTTTTTCAATATAAGATATAATCGCTGTGGATAAGCATTGGTAAATGGGAAGGGGGCTTTTAGCATGAAACGGACCTACCAGCCGAAAAAACGCAAAAGAAAACGCTTGCATGGATTTAGGGCTAGGATGAAAACAGCGGGTGGTCGCAGGGTTCTTGCTCGACGTCGGAGAAAAGGCCGAAAGACTCTTTCCGCTTAAATTTCGCAGAGGACCCGCAGGCGGGTCTTTCTTTAGGCTTGATTGGAATTTTAAACAATTTTCCTATTTGAGGAGGGTTCCCTAATGGAACGTTTGAGAAGCCCGCGGGATTTCGGTTTAGTTTACCGGCACGGAACACCCCTCTTCGGAAAACATTTAGTTCTTTCCGCCTTGCCCACGAATCTTGGTGTCAGCAGGGTGGGTTTTGCTGTAAGTAAAAAAGTAGGCAATGCGGTTATCCGGAATAAAGTCAAAAGAAGACTGCGGGAAATCACGCGGGAACTTAGCCCCAAGATCACAGTAGGTTATGACTTAGTAATAGGGGCCAAAAGTTCCAGTGCTGAAGCAAGTTTTGAGGAGCTGAAAAGAGATCTTTGTACTCTAATGCAGGGATCTGAATTTTTAACGAGAAATATTGGCGGTGGGGAGAATGTTTAAAATCATTCTATTTTTGATTAGAGGGTATCAAAAATTCATATCCCCTTTATTACCCAGAAGTTGCCGCTTTTACCCTACTTGTTCAGAATATGCACGTTTGGCAATTTTAAAATATAGATGGAAAGGCCTATGGTTAGCCTTGTTGCGAATTGGTAAATGCCATCCCTGGCATCCGGGAGGTTATGATCCAGTTCCTTAAGTTACTGATTGGAGGATCTACTATTGGGTAATATCATGGATTGGTTGGCCGGGGGGCTTGCTTGGCTGTTAAACAACATTTATCTGTTTACGAATAGTTACGGGTTAAGCATTATCTTAACAACTATTTTAGTCCGATTGCTGCTGTATCCTTTGACCGTAAGTCAGAATAAAAACATGGCGGCCATGAGAAAGCTCCAGCCGGAAATAGACGCAATACAAAAAAAGTATAAAGACAATAAAGAAGAATATCAAAAACGAACTATGGAACTTTATCAAAAGCATAAGGTCAACCCTTTGGGAGGATGTTTTCCTTTATTACTTCAACTGCCTATTTTATGGGCCTTTTTTCGAGTCCTTCGGGAGCTGCCCTACTCCGAGGCAAGCAGATTTTTAGGCATCTGGGTGCTCAGCGAGCCGGATAAACTCTTTATTTTACCGGTTATTGTTGCGGTCAGTACCTATTTTCAATCGAAGCTAGCCAATCCGGACCCTTCGCAAAAAACCATGTTAATTGTTATGCCGCTGATTCTAGGTGTATTCAGCCTTAGTTTTCCATCTGGATTAGTACTTTATTTAATAACCAGCAATGTCTTTTCGGTAGTCCAACAGATTTGGTTAAATCGGATGTATCCTATTGACGGATAAGGGGGCCAAGGGTAATGAAGTTTGTAGAAGTTGCCGCGCGGACCGTGGATGACGCCGTAGCTGAAGCACTAGAACAACTGGGTGCAGAATTGGAGCAAGTAGAAATTACGGTTTTGGAAGAAGGCAACAAGGGTTTGTTTGGGTTAATTGGCTCCAAACAGGCTCGGGTTCGAGTTGAAAGAAAATCAAACCACGAGTTTAAAAGAGAAGCTGCTTTAGAATTTTTAAGGGAATTACTGAAAAAAATGGATATCGAAGCAAGGGTGGCGGGGGCCAGCGACGAGGAATCTGTCGACTTGCAGATTGATGGCGCCGATTTGGGCATTTTAATCGGCCGAAGAGGGCAGACCTTGGATAGCCTGCAATATATCACTACGTTAGCAGTTAACCGCCGCGGCGGCGAGTGGATTAGAATTCGCTTGGATATCGGCGATTATCGGGCAAAGCGGGAAGAAACGCTGCGCTCTTTGGCGCAAAGGTTGGCGAATAAAGCCGATCGCACCGGCCGGCGGGTGGCTTTAGACCCGATGAATCCGGCGGAAAGAAGGATAGTTCATCGTGAACTGCAGGGTTTTCCCGGAGTGAAGACGCAAAGTGAAGGGAAAGAGCCCCACCGCAGAGTGATTATCTTCCCGAATTAAGTGGTTGAGAAGGGTGTGCCCTGGGTACACCCTTTTTTTTGTGGTAAAATAAAAGCTGAGGTGATAAAAATGGCGGATCAAACAATTGCAGCAATAGCCACACCTTTAGGTGAAGGAGGAATTGGCATTGTCCGCCTGAGCGGATCGGAAGCCTTAAAAATCGGGGAACAAATGTTTAGGGCTAAAAGCGGGGAGTCTTTAGCCTCTCTTTCCACGTATCAAATGAGATATGGGAAAGCGGTTGATCCAAAAACGGGCCGGATGGTTGACGAGGCCTTAGCTTTAGTTATGCTGGGGCCCCGCTCTTATACAGGGGAAGATGTCTTGGAACTACAGTGCCACGGCGGTGTAGTGGTTGTCCGGGAAATTCTGGAGATTGCTCTGAAGTTAGGAGCCAAACTAGCGGATCCGGGGGAATTTACCAAAAGGGCTTTTTTAAACGGGCGTTTAGATTTAACCCAAGCCGAAGCTGTTTTGGATATTGTCCAATCCCGAACAGAGCTGGGTTTGAGAGTGGCCGTAGATCAACTGGAAGGCAGCCTTGCTAAGCGCATAAACGGCATTCGGGAACACCTTTACGGTTTAATGGTCCGAGTGGAGGCTTTAATTGATTTTCCCGAAGAAGATTTGCCCGAGCTGGAACAGCAGGAAATGAAAGAGATCATATACGCCGGACTAGAAGAGTTAGGCCACTTGATCGCTACTGCCGAAGAGGGTAAGATTTTACGGGAAGGCCTGAAGACGGTAATCAGCGGGAAGCCTAATGTGGGTAAATCCAGCCTTTTGAATAGATTATTAGATGAAAACAGGGCTTTGGTCACTGATATCCCCGGCACGACCAGGGATGTGATTGAAGAAGTAATCAATTTGAGGGGCCTGCCTCTGCGTTTAATTGACACGGCGGGGATCCGCAAAAGCGAACACCTTGTAGAACGTTTGGGTGTAGAGCGCTCTTTGGATCTAATCGAGCGGGCCGACTTGATTTTACACGTTACCGACCGCAGTGTGCCTTTGGAAGCAGAAGACTACGAAGTGCTGGAACGGACAAAGAATAAAAAACGGATTATTCTGATTAACAAAGCAGACTTGCCGGCACAGTGGGATCGGGCTGATCTAGGCGTTTTGGAGGGGACACCTGTTTTGGAAACATCTTTTCTCCAAGGTGATTTGAATCAGCTTAAAAAACTAATTTTAGATTATGCCGGCCCGGGATTCCAACATTCCTCAAGTTCAGCCCCTGTGATTACCCGCGCCAGGCATAAACAGAGCCTGATTCTGGCCCAAAAGGCCCTGCAGGAAGGGCTTAGGACATTGGAAGGGGGATTACCCCTCGATTTAATTGCCGTAGATCTTTTTAATGCTTTAGAGCATCTGGGGGAAATAACGGGGGAAACTGTTCGGGAAAATGTAATAGACCGAATTTTCGCCCAATTTTGCCTTGGGAAGTAGGGAAATTATTATGATAGGAAGAAACAGTCGGTACGATGTTATTGTAGTGGGAGCGGGCCATGCCGGTGCGGAAGCCGCCTTGGCCGCGGCCAGGCTTGGCCATCGGGTTTTAATTATCACTCTTAATTTAGACAATGTTGCTTTACTGCCCTGTAATCCCAGCATTGGCGGTTCGGGCAAAGCTACCTTAGTTCGTGAAATCGACGCTTTAGGGGGTGAAATGGCCAAAAATTGCGATGCCACCTTAATGCAGATGCGGATGCTGAATACCCGCAGGGGCCCGGCGGTACAGTCCCTGAGAGTGCAGTTGGACCGCAACCTTTATCAGCAGCGGATGAAGCAAGTTTTGGAAACTACGCCCAATCTTTACCTTAAGGAGGCCCTGGTTACCGATCTTTTGATTAATAAAGACAGAGTTGACGGAGTTGTTTTGCGGGGCGGATTTAAGATTTTGGGTTCAGCGGTGATTTTGGCTACAGGGACGTATCTGCGCTCCGTGATTCATATCGGTGAACTGCAATATGAGTCTGGGCCCCAAGGACAGACTACCGCTAAAGCGCTGGCCGGGAACTTGGCTAAACTGCTTCCTATTGCCCGCTTTAAAACCGGGACCCCTCCCCGGATTAATTTGCGGTCTTTAAATTACGATCTGTTGGAGGAGCTCCCGGGCGAAAAGAATATTAGAGGGTTTTCCTTCGAGACTACTTCGCTTGATCTAAAGCAGGCTTCTTGTTGGGTCACCTACACAACTGAAGAAACTCACGAAATTATTAGGGCTAATCTTGAGCGGACTTCCATGTACAGCGGGGCAATTACGGGGCCGGGACCCAGGTACTGCCCCTCCATTGAAAGCAAAATAGTAGAATTTCCCGATCGAAACAGCCACCAAATTTTTATAGAACCGGAAGGGTGGTATACGAGTGAAGGATATTTAAGCGGCTCCTCCACTTCCCTTCCTTACGAGATCCAGGAAAAAATGCTGAGAACTATCCCCGGCCTAGAAAACGTGGAAATAATGCGCCCGGCTTACGCTATTGAATATGACTGCCTTGATCCTCTGGCGCTATCAGCATCGTTAGAAACTAAAGATATTCAAGGATTGTTCTGCGCGGGTCAAATTAACGGCACATCGGGATATGAAGAGGCTGCCGCCCAGGGAATAATAGCTGGGATTAACGCCTCTCATTATCTAAGGGGCAAGCCGCCTGTAATTATCCCCCGTTCCCAGGGATACATCGGTGTTTTGATTGACGATCTCGTTACCAAAGGAGTCACAGAACCTTATCGGATGATGACCTCCCGTGCAGAATACCGTCTTTCTCTGCGGATGGATAACGCCGATGTGCGCTTTACACCCTTGGGGCATTCCTTGGGTTTGATTAAGGAGGCCAGGTATAAAGCGTTCTTAAAGAAGCTTAATTTGGTTGAAGAGGAAATCAAGCGGCTCAACGAGACTGTAATCGGGGGAAGCCCGGAGATCAACCAAAGACTAAAGGAAATGGAAACCGCCTCTTTAAAACACGGAGTGAGCTTGGCGGATCTTTTAAGGCGCCCTGAACTAAAATATAGGGATTTAGCCGCTGTTACCAATCTGCCTTCCCTTCCCTTGGAAGTAGAGGAACAGGTCGAAATCCAAGTGAAGTACCAAGGCTACCTCCGCAGGCAGGAGGCTGCTATTGAGAGATTCGAAAGAATGGAAAAGAAAATCCTTCCTAAGGATTTTCCCTACGGAACTTTAAAAGGTCTTTCTCGGGAGGCCGTTAACAGGCTGTCAGCAACCAAACCCCATTCCGTGGGTCAGGCGTCCAGGATTTCGGGGGTAACCCCCGCTGATATTAATGTCCTTTTGGTTCACTTGGAACAAAACCAACGGAGGTCGCGAAAATGATGTTTTCTGAAGACTTATTTCGGAAAGCCCTGCTGGACGGCAGTGCCCAACTTGGTTTAGAGATAAAGCCTCTGGCTTTAGAAAAAATGCTCCGCTTTACTAATTTGCTTTTGGAAGAAAACAAAAGGCAGAATTTGACCGGCCTGGTGCAACCGGAAGAGGTAGCAGTTAAACACTTTTTGGATAGTCTAAGCTGTCTGCTTTTACCCTGGCAGAGCGAATTGAAATGCCTTGATCTTGGGACCGGTGCCGGTTTTCCCGGAATCCCCCTGGCCTTGGCCAGGCCCCGGTGGACTTTTCTTCTTGTGGATTCGCGGGCTAAAAGGCTTCAATTTTTGGAATCCGCCCTAAAAGAATTGGAAATAGATAATGTGGAAGTCCTCCACAGCCGAGCAGAGGATGCGGGTCGAAATCCCGCCTATCGGGGAGGGTTTGACTTGGTAGTCAGCCGCGCGGTGGCCCACCTGCCCGTCCTTTTAGAATTAAGCATTCCCTTTTTGAAGCAGAGCGGTAAGTTTCTAGCTTTGAAGGCCCGGGATGCTGGGCAGGAATTGAAAGAAAGTGAATTGGCTTTGGAGGAGCTGGGAGCCAAACTAGAACAAACATTCCCCTTCCGCCTTCCGCTGCAGATGGGGAAACGAAATTTACTTGTATTTGTTAAGGCAGCGGCAACGCCTGAGAAATACCCGCGGAAGGCGGGAATCCCGCTAAAACGGCCCTTGATTTAGAGTGCCCGGCTTTGAAAATATAGCAGGCACTTTTTTTGGGCTCTGCGCCGAGAAGGAACTAAGTGGAATATACCGAATACAGTCACAAGCGACGAGGTGAATGCGATGAAACTGAGCGATGTTTTACTAAATAGGAAACGGCGTGAGGTTTCCCAGGAGCAGCCAGGGGGGAATTGGAAAGAAGATGTACAAGCCCTTCCCATTCACATTATTTCTACCGGTAAATTTCAACCTAGGCGGGAATTTGATACGGATGCCCTTCGGGAACTGGCCGAGTCCATAAAAGTTCACGGCCTTTTACACCCGGTTGTGGTCCGGCGGGCCGAGATCGGCTATGAGCTTATTGTTGGTGAGCGCAGGTTGCGGGCCTGTAAGGAGCTGGGGTGGGAAGCTATCCCCGCTATTGTCCGGGAAATTAAAGATAAAGAGGCTGCAGAGCTTGCTTTAATCGAAAATCTCCAGAGGGAAGATCTGCAGCTCTTTGAGGTTGCGGAAGGTTACCAGCGGCTTTTGAAGGAATTTGAGCTGACTCAAGAGGAATTGGGCCGCCGGTTGGGAATTAGCCAGGCCAACATCGCCAATAAGATCCGTTTATTAAAGCTTCCCCCTTCGGTCCGGAAAATTATTTCCCGGGAAATGCTAAGCGAGCGGCACGGACGTTGCTTGCTCAAGATTGAAGAAGAACAGAGCCAGCTGCGGGTCTTGAAAACTGTGATTGAAGAGGGTTTGAATGTAAGACAAACGGAGAAATTAGTAAACTCAATAGAAAGAAAGAAGCGCCCAAAGCCCAAAAAGGAAAAACCTGCAGTAGGTGTTAGAAAACTTGTGCTTAAGGATTTACGCTTGTTTACCAATAGTATTCGCCAATTGACTGAGACACTGAAGGCTTCCGGGTTGAAAGTTGCTTTAGAGGAGAAAGAGGACGAAGAGACCTTTCAGATTGTAGTTGTTGTGAAAAAGCCGCAAAGAGGTGAGTGAAATGGCAAAAGTTATTTCCATTATCAATCAAAAAGGCGGTGTAGGCAAGAGTACAACTGCAATCAATCTTGGTGCTTACCTAGCTCTAGCAGGGAAAAGGGTCCTTTTAGTTGATATTGATCCCCAAGGAAATGCCTCCAGCGGAGTTGGCATCAATAAAGGAAAAGTCCGGCGGTGTATGTATTCTGTGTTGATCGAGGGCGAAAGGATGGACCGGATTATAGAGGATACGGGAATTGAGGGTTTCCATGTGGCTCCGGCAACTATCGAACTGGCCGGAGCTGAAATCGAGCTGGTTTCGGTTATCTCTAGAGAGTCCCGGTTAAAACGGGCCCTGGAGCCTATATTAGATCAGTATGATTATATTTTAAGCGATGCGCCGCCCTCTTTAGGGCTTTTAACGGTGAATGGGCTGACTGCTGCCAATTCAGTATTGGTCCCGATTCAGTGCGAATATTATGCCTTGGAGGGCTTAAGCCAACTAGTGAGCACTATTGCCATGGTGCAGGAACACCTCAATCCCGATTTAGAATGGGAAGGCGTTGTCATGACTATGTACGACGTGCGGACAAACCTCTCTGAACAGGTAATTCAGGATGTGAAGACTTATTTTCAAAATACAGTTAGGGTTTATGAATCCATCATCCCCCGGAACGTTCGTTTAGGAGAGGCACCAGGGTTTGGCCAGCCCATTGCTCTTTACGATCCTAAATCTAAAGGGGCAACTGCTTATCAAAGTCTGGCCCAGGAGGTTTTAAACTCATGAGTAAACAAAGACTGGGTAAAGGATTACGAGCGCTTATCCCTCAGGCGGAAGAGGCCGTGGGCAGGGGTGATGTGCAGGAAATTGCCTTAAGCTTAGTAGAGCCGAATCCTTTTCAGCCGAGAAGGGATTTTGATGAGGAACGGTTAAAAGAACTAGCCGATTCGATCAGTAAATTCGGGCTTTTAGAGCCTGTAATACTGCGTTCCCGGGGCGCCCGCTATGAGTTGGTAGTTGGAGAACGTCGGGTTAGGGCTGCTCAACTAGCAGGCCTAACTCACATTCCCGCCATCTTGAGAGCTTTTGATGATCTGGAAATGATGCAGGTGGCTTTAATCGAAAACTTGCAAAGAGAAGATTTGAATCCTATTGAGGAAGCGGAAGGGTATCAACGCCTAATCGAGGAATTTGGGCTGACCCAGGAAGAAGTTGCCGCTTCAGTGGGTAAAAGGCGTTCTTCGGTGGCTAATTTAGTCCGGCTGTTAAAGCTGGGGGAATTGGAGCAGGCCATGGTGCGGGAAGGCTCTTTAAGTGCCGGGCATGCTAAGGTGCTGCTTGCGGTTAAAGGAGAAAGTGAAAGACTGCAGCTGGCTAAGAGGGTGAAGAAGGAAGGCATGTCTGTAAGGCAGCTGGAAAGGCTGCTTCAGAAAAAAGCCGGTGATGTTCCGCGTGGAACATCGCGGCGGCTAAACCCGGAGTTGGTTGCCCTGGAAGAAGAGCTACAAAAGCATATAGGTACCCGGGTTAAGATCAGCTATAGGCAGGGAAAGGGCAGAATTTCCCTGGAGTATTATTCGGACCGGGAGTTGGAAAGGCTTTTAGAACTAATTAGAAGCTTATAAAGAACAATGTTCCACGTGGAACAAAAACAAACAATGTTCCACGTGGAACATTATTGCCTATGAGAAAAAAGAAGCCCCCAAAGCCACTTCCGAATCAGGAACAAAAGAGCCCAAGCCCAGCGCTACGGCTTCGGAAATTACTTCCGCCATTTGGATCACTAGAGAAAGGCGGGTGTTCTGCAAAACAACGTGTTCCATAAATCCGGCAACATTAACAATACCTATAATGTGATACTCACCTAAAGATGGAAGTTTTTTATTAACACCGGTGCCGGGCCTCAGGGGCCCTTTTTTTATGGAGATATAGCCAATGTTCTTTAATCTCCCCAAACAGGCATCGATGGCGATCAAAGTGCTGTTCTGCGAAAGGGGGGCAACCTCTTCCATAGTTTTTTCTAGGTTGAGAGCATGGACCGGTTCGTTTAAAGTGCCATGAATAGAAATATTGGCAGGGAAAAGGCCTTGGCTTTGACGGCGGAGCAGAAAACTTCCAATAAAAGGGCCTAAAGAGTCTCCCGTAGATCTATCGGTGCCGACGCAAACAATATCAACCTTTTCGGCCATGGGCAGTGAGGCTAAACCTACAGCTAGATAGGCTGCAGCCAAGGGATCATTCCAGTGGGTTCGTCCGATAAGATTTGGATCAGCAAGCATAGTTCACCCCCGCTGTAATAGTACTTGTCTTTAATGTATGCAAAAGATGGCTATTCTATGCTGTGCTGAAACGAAGGGGGTAATTTAAATTTGCCCTAAGGAATAGAATGCGGCAGGAGGTGGGGGAATGGGCCCTCTTTACGTGGCCAGCCTCTATGCCGCGGGAGTTATTGGAGCAGGATTTGCTTCCGGTAAAGAATTAGTCTTGTTCTTCCTCAACTTTGGCTGGCCGGGCCTTGTAGGGATTTTTGTGGCCTCGGCTTTCATGGCAGTTGGTGCGGCTCAGGTTTTAGAATTCTGCAGCGCAAACCGCCTCGATTCCTACCGAGGCTTACTAACTGTACTTGGCCCCAGAAGCCGGGCCGTCTTTGATTGGGTTTACAGCGGGTTCCTCTTGGTAGGGGTTGGAGTGATGTTAGCAGGTATGGCGGACATGGGAGCAACCGCAGTGAGCCGGATTTTACTGCGTTGGGGCGGTGCTCTGCTGGTGATGGCGATACTCCGCAAAGGGGGTTCGAAGGCGCTGGTGCAGGCAGTTTGGTTGGCTCCGGCGA
This sequence comes from Bacillota bacterium, assembly GCA_012518645.1. Lineage (GTDB taxonomy): Bacteria > Bacillota > Limnochordia > Darwinibacteriales > Darwinibacteriaceae > JAAYRS01. The sequence goes on along the minus strand of JAAYRS010000170.1, from coordinate 9,616 downwards.
TCCTTCTGTTTTTGTTAGGCACCGCCCTTCTTACTTGGGGCGGGAAAAGAGATCTTCCCCCGGCATCTTGGCGGGGCTTAGAATCGGGACTGCTATATGGGTCTTATAACTTGGGGTTTTCCATGGCTTTATTAGCCAGCGTTCATCATTTCTTAAAGACTAAAGGCCAGCGTAGGGCGGCAGCGTTGCTGGGCAACATATTTTTAGGATCAGCCATGTTGCTCTTAGTTCTTAGGCTGGCGGCTCTCCCAGTAAAGGAACTTAGATCTTCCTTCCCTTTACTCTATGTCGCCTCCGGCCTTGGCTCTTGGGCGGGAATAGGTTATAAAATAATCCTTTGGATTAGCATGTATACTACAGCACTCGCTAATTGCCTGGCTCTAGTAACTCGGATCACAGCGGACAGGCGCATAAGTTGGCTCAAAGCCGGGGCTTTGGTCCTGGGCGGGGGCTTGGCTCTTTCTTTCTTTGGATTTACAAATCTAATTAAAGCCGCCTACCCCCTTTTGGGTTTAGCAGGGCTTTATCTGTTAATCCATGTTTTTAGAGCCCAATTGACCAGCCGCCGTTTCCCTTAGTTGCCTTTTTTTAGTGGTTATAGGTATAATATAAGCACTGGAAAAAGGGGAGGCGATTCCGTGGGCGTAGAAAATGAGGCAGAAGGACTTTATCAAGAAAGTTTGATACACTTAGAAAGATGGGAACTAAAGGAAGCGGAAGAAGTGTTATGGAAAGTACTGGATATTGAACCCAACCATGTGCGGGCCCTAAATAAACTGGGGGTTGTTTATGCTCACCGCCAGCAGCTGGATCAAGCGGAACGGTTCTTTAATGAGGCCGTTCAAACGGATCCCCAGTTCGCTGATGCCTATTCCAATCTAGGAAACATTTATCAAGAAAGGGGCTGGACCGATCGGGCTTTAAGTGCCTACCAAAAGGCCCTATTTCTCGATCCCGGCCATCCTGCCGCTACCCACAATATGGGTGTTTTATACCGTAAAACCGGTAACATTGGCAAAGGAGTGGACCTTTTAAAACAGGCGGCTAGGGCTGAAAAAGGAAGGCTGCGGGGGAAAATCTATTCCTCGCCCCGTACCAAGCGTCTGATTGGACTGGGCTGGGCTGTAGTTATTCTCATCGGTCTTCTGGTTCTATTCTTTCTTAATAGATAATGGGTTAAGCCCGCCGTTTGCGGCGCCAAATCAGAATTACAGTTTTTTGCCGGGCTTTTAAAACGGGATCAAAGATCTTCTTTAGCAAGACCATGGAAGAACCCCCCCTCACAGAAATAAATCCTCGCTTCCTATCCTATCCCAAATCGGCAGAATCGTGACAGAAGGAAACTTCTTTTAGATAGAGAAATAGGTTCAAACGGCGAAAGATAATAAGGAAGGATGGGGAAAATTTTGAAACAGACTCCGTTAACCAGCAAACACCATCAGTTAGGCGCTAAAATGGTTGATTTTGCAGGATTTGAAATGCCAATCCAATATAAGGGGGTTTTGGAAGAGCATCGTACGGTGCGGTCAGCAGTAGGAATTTTTGACCTCTGCCATATGGGCGAATTCGAACTCAAAGGCCCTGATGCTTTGGGCACTTTGGATAAAGTTACCAGCAACGATCCCAAGCTGTTGAAGCAAGGAGAAATTCAATATACTTGCTTAACAAATGAAAAAGGGGGTATTATTGACGACATCTTAGTCTATCGGGCTGCCGACAGCTATATTTTAGTTGTTAATGCCTCCAATACGGCCAAAGACTATGCTTGGCTGAAAAAACAACTGCTGCCAGGAGCGCAGTTGGAGGATCTTACTGCAAAGACGGCCCTTATTGCTGTACAGGGGCCAAAATCTGCGGATCTAGCGGAAGAAATTTTAGATTTGCCCCTGCATGAGCTAAAAAACTATACATTTATTGAACCAACCTATTCCGGCGAAAAGATTCTTCTTTCCCGGACAGGCTACACTGGGGAAGATGGTTTCGAAATGTATGTTTCCAATGCCTTAGCTCCGCATTTGTGGGATGTTCTTATGGCAGAGGGAGAAAAATACGGGATTGCTCCCATCGGTCTGGGTGCTCGAGACACCCTCCGCTTGGAAGCGCGCCTGCCCCTTTATGGAAATGACCTCAACGAAGAGATTACCCCTTTAGAAGCCGGTTTGAGTCGGTTTGTCAAACTGAAAAAGGGCGATTTTATTGGGCGCAAGGCTCTCTTAACTCAAAAAGAACGGGGGCTTGAAAAAAAACTTGTTGCTTTTATCATGCGGGAGAGGGGGATCCCCAGACAAGGCTATCTTTTAAATGATGAAGATGGAAAGGAAATTGGCTATGTCACCAGCGGGACACATTCCCCGTCTTTAAATCAAGCCATCGGCATGGGCTATGTTCGTCCGGAACAATCTAAACCAGGCACTTTGCTGGAGGTTATAATTAGGAAAAAGTCTTTGCGGGCTGAAGTTATTAAAGGTAGGTTTCTAGGTTTAAAAAAATAAAAAAACATTTTGAGGAGGATTAGCGTGAGCAAAAAGTATCTGTATACCAAGGAACACGAATGGGTTGTAGTTAAGGGCGAAATAGTCCAAGTGGGCATAAGTGATTACGCCCAAGATGAGCTGGGAGACGTTGTCTTTGTTGATCTGCCGGAGGTGGGCGATCAAGTGGAGGAGGGCGAAGGCTTTGCAGTTGTCGAGTCGGTAAAAGCCGTTTCCGATATTTACGCCCCCGTTAGCGGAGAGATTACTGCGGTCAACGAGGCTTTGGAAGACAGCCCCGAATTAATTAATGAATCCCCCCTGGAAGAAGGTTGGATTGTGGAAATTAAAATTGATGGAAGCGCCCAAATTGGGGATCTCATGAACCAGCAGGAGTACGAAGAGTTCCTCAAGGAGGTTTAATTGTGCGTTATATACCGCTTACAGATCAAGAAAAACAGGAGATGCTGGAGGAAATCGGCGTAGAATCGGTGGATGAGCTATTTGAAGACATCCCCAGCCGAATGCTTCTCAAAGAGCCTTTGCCCTTGCCCGCAGCTTTATCTGAGGCAGAGTTGATTCGTCATTTCCAAGAACTGGCGGCAAAAAACGTTGATCTTTCCCAGACCGTCTCTTTTTTAGGCGGCGGTGCCTATGATCATCTCATTCCCAGCATAATTAAACATATCGCGGGGAGAGGCGAATATCTAACAGCTTACACACCTTACCAGGCTGAAATTAGCCAAGGAGTGCTGCAAAGCATTTTTGAATTTCAAGGTTTGATTGCTGAATTGACTGGCATGGAAGCAGCTAACGCTTCTATTTACGATGGGGCAACGGCCCTGGCAGAGGCGGCCTTAATGGCCTGTGCTGTGACAGGCCGCAAGAAAGTGCTCCTACCCGCAACGCTTCACCCGGAATGGAAAGAAGTTGCAGAGCTCTACCTTAAGAGCCAAGATCTGGCGGTTGAATACATTCCGTATGATCCTAGAAAGGGAACTTTAGATCCGGCCGCTTTAGAGAAAACGGAGTGGTCACAGTTTGCCGGCGCGGTTGTTCAACAGCCAAATTTCTTTGGTCTTTTGGAGGAAGCTGCACCTGTTTCCCAGCGGATCCGCGAACAAGGCGGACTTTTTATCATGGCGGTAGATGCAATCAGCCTGGGATTATTGAAATCTCCCGGAGAATTAGGTGCGGATATCGCAGTGGGGGACGGACAGAGTTTAGGGAACACCGTAAGTTTTGGCGGCCCGTCCCTAGGTTTTTTTGCAACCAGCGGTTCCAAGCTGATCCGGCGCATGCCTGGGCGAGTGGTAGGCGAGACTGTGGATAAGGAAGGCAGAAGGGGCTTTGTGCTTACCCTGCAGACGAGAGAACAACACATTCGGCGGGAAAGAGCAACTTCCAACATTTGTTCCAACCAAGCCCTCAATGCCTTTATAAGTACAATTTACCTGAGTGTTTTAGGTAAAAAAGGTTTTCAAGATGTTGCTTTTCAAAATTTGCAAAAGTCCAATTATTTTCAGCAGCGCCTCTTGGAAATAGGGGGGTTGTCTTTAAAATTCAGTGCCCCTTCATTCCGGGAATTTGTTATCCGGGGAGATGTGGATTGGGAGGAAATGAATTTGCGCCTCCTGGAACACGGGTTTATAGGAGGGCTGCCTTTAAAGCGCTTTGGTTTTCCCCAAGCAGCTCTTTTTGCAGTGACCGAAGCCCGCACCAAGGAAGAAATGGATGCCTTTATTAATGTTTTCAGGGGGTTGATCTAATGCCAAAGAAAAAGGGTGTTCCTTTAATTTTCGAACGTTCCGTTCCGGGGCGGCGCGGTTATCGGTTGCCTAAACTGGATGTTCCTGAAGTGCCGGTGGACGAGTTAATTCCAGCTGAACATTTGAGGGAGAAACCGGCGGAACTGCCGGAAGTTAGTGAAGTGGAAGTTATGCGCCACTACACCCAGCTTTCCAGGCTTAACCACGGGGTAGACGTGGGTTTTTATCCCTTGGGCTCTTGTACTATGAAGTATAATCCCCGGGTGAATGAAGATGTGGCAGCCCTGCCCGGTTTAAGTACCATCCATCCTTACCAGCCGGAATCCAGCGTTCAGGGAGCCCTGGAGCTGATGTACAATTTAGGCCAACACTTGGCCGAAATCTCCGGATTGGCAGCTGCAACTTTGCAGCCCGCGGCAGGAGCGCACGGTGAGCTGACGGGTTTGCTGGTGATTAAGGCTTATCATAAGCAGCGGGGGGAAGAGCACCGCACCGAGATTATTATTCCCGATTCGGCTCACGGCACTAACCCGGCTAGTGTGGCCATGGTTGGCTATGACGTGGTGGAAGTGCCCTCAGACGAGCGAGGCGGAGTAGATGTTGAGGCCCTCAAAAGAGCGGTGGGTCCCAAAACCGCCGGGCTAATGCTTACCAATCCCAACACTTTGGGTCTATTTGATGAAAACATCTGTGATATAACTGCAATGGTTCGCCAAGCAGGCGGGTTGCTGTATTATGACGGGGCCAATGCCAACGCCATTTTGGGTATCGTGCGCCCGGGGGATATGGGCTTTGATATTGTCCATTACAATCTGCATAAAACGTTTTCAACCCCCCACGGCGGGGGAGGACCCGGATCCGGCCCTATTGTAGTTACTGAAGAGCTGGCACCGTTTTTACCGGGGCCGGTGGTAGCCAAAGAAGGGGATCGCTTCTTTTTCACCCAGCCGGAAAAATCCATAGGCCGGGTTCAAGCTTTTTATGGCAACTTCTCTGTGTTGGTTAAGGCCTACGCTTACATTCTTTCCCACGGTTCTGCGGGGTTGCGGGAAGTTAGCGAAGTCGCAGTATTGAACGCTAATTATATGATGCGGCGGCTGCAGGACGTTTACTATCTACCCTATGACCGAGCCTGTAAACACGAATTTGTTCTTTCGGGAAAATGGCAAAAGCAGTACGGTGTCCGCACTTTGGACATTGCTAAGCGTCTTTTAGACTATGGGGTCCATGCTCCGACAGTTTATTTCCCTTTAAACGTAGAGGAAGCCTTGATGATTGAACCCACTGAGACAGAGCCTAAATCAGCAATAGACGAATTTATTGAAGCTATGCGCCAAATAGCGCAAGAAGCGAAAGAAGATCCGGAACAGTTAAAGAAAGCGCCCCAGCTGACCCCTGTGGGAAGGTTAGATGAGGCTAAAGCTGCCCGGCGCCCGGTTTTGCGCTGGCAGAAGACGGAATAACGGAAAAGCCCGGCTCCCTTGAGGAACTGGGCTTTTTGTGCTCGCGGCAGGTCTGGCCCCCGGGGTTAAAAAACCCCTTATTTTATCTGCAAGAAAATTACCGAAAAAAGGGCGCACTGGTAATGGCGGGCCCGGAGAAAACGGTGCAGCGTTTTGAAACATGGTCAAAGCCAACCGCGGATCAGAGGGAAATTAAGCTGCCCGTACCATCCGGCGGAAGGAAAAAACGCCAGGCAAATCGCCTGGCGTTTCCTTACTTAATTGAAAAATTAAGCTGTAAATGCGAGGCTGGACCAGATCGGCTTAGTTGGAGCGGATTAAGATTTCGATATCCGCTTCCGCTTCTAACTTCTCTAAATAGCCCTCAATATCTAAAGCATTATCTCTTTGATAATCTTTTTTTACGCGCTCGTAAATTTCCGTAAGGTCAGCTGCCTGCTCCGGAAATCTTTCGTGGACGAGGATTATGTGCCAGCCAAAATTGCTTTCGGTAAGGCCATATTCTCCTACGTCCAAGGAAAAGATCATTTCTTCAAATTCCGGGACAGTTTCTCCTTTTTGTACGTGGCCGAGATAGCCCCCTGATGCGGCTGAACCGGGATCCAGAGATTTTTCTTGAGCCAACTTAGCAAAATCTTCTTCGTTTTCAAGAGCGGTTAAAATTTCATTTGCCTCTTCCTCAGTATCTACAAGGATATGGCTTACTTCGGCGTTGGCAGGCCGATCGTAAAAAGAACGGTTTAGTTCGAACCAATCCGTTACCGCTTTTTCCGTTGCTTCAACCTCTTGCATGGATAGTTCGGAAATAAGCAGGTTCCAACGAAGCTGCTCTTTAAATTGATCCTCGGTCATATTGTTTTGTAAAAGAAACATTTGCACCTCTTGGGGCCCGCCTACTTGTTGTTCGAAGGCAGAATAAAATTCGTTGAAGTCATCGTCAGCAATCCCTATACTAGTGGCTGCAGACTTTTGGGTGACCAATTCTTTTTGGATTAGTTCCTGTAAGGCATAGATCCCGTATTGTTTCTCTAACAGCTCGTAAAATTCAATTTTGGTGATCTCCACACCGTTGACCGTTGCCACAACCTCATCAGTTTGGGCAAAAAGGTTGGGGGATAAAGAAGCCAGGGACAAGCATAAGATTAGAACAAAAAGTGCTGCATTTAGCTTTTTCAAGCCTATTCTCCTTTCTTATGTTTTCTCCCCACTTAGTTCTCGCTTCGATCGGGATAACCTGCAATTAATTTGAGATTGTATATGATATAATAATTGCAAGAGAGGCAGAATTTGGAGGAATAAAGATGTATGAAGTAGGTCAAATTCTCCGTTTGCGAAAGAAACACCCCTGTGGGGGCCGAACTTGGGAAGTTTTAAAACCCGGGGTCGATGTCCGCTTAAAATGTACAACCTGCGGCAGGGTAATTTTAATTGCCAGGGATAAATTGGTGCGTCAAGTAAAAGGCGGATAGGCAATATTTCCTGCCGGGGAATATACTAGGAAAGAGTACTATTCCCAAGGAGGCTGAGCCCGTGGTAAAAGTGCGTGGGATGTTTGCAGGGAGTAATTCCGGTTTGGGATTTCATTCTTTGTTCGACTACGTTATTGGGCCGGGCGCCCGGCAGATCTTTTTGTTAAAGGGGGGGCCGGGTACCGGTAAATCCAAGTTTATGAAAGATGCGGCTGCTGCTTTAAAAAAAGAAGGGATTTCCCAAGAACAGTTTTTTTGCAGTTCAGATCCTAATTCTTTGGATGCAGTTGCCTTCCCCCAGTTAAAGGTGGCCCTAATAGATGCTACCGCACCCCACAGCCGCCAAGCTCAACTGCCGGGCTGCCGCGACCAGCTGGTTTGTTTGGGGAATTTCTGGTCACCAACGGGTTTAACATCGCAGCGCGGGGAAATTGAGGCAAAGTTTCGTCTTAGGAAGGACTTTTTTACGGTTGCCTTTCGTTATTTACAGGCTGCTCGGATACTGGAAGAAAATGTGGCTGCTCGCAACAAACGTTTAAAAAAAGGGCCCTTTGGGGATCCGGAGTTGGAAGAAATTATCCGAGATCACCGGAATGATGATTCCGGGGAAGGTTTTTGCAGGCATTTGTTTGCCTCCGCGATTACCCCGGAAGGGTACATTAGCCACGTTCCCGGTTTAGCGGCTGATTTCTCCCAAATCTATGTTTTAAAAGGGCCTTTGGGTACCGGAAAATCCGAATACTTAGCCCGGCTTGTAAACTGCGCCTGCTTTCACGGTTGCAATGTTGAAGTGTTTCATTCGCCCTTGGATCCCCGTAAAATACTGCATGTTTTTTTCTTAGGGCTTGATTTAGCGGTGCTTACAGCGGATTCCCGCGAAAATTTGAAAGAAGTCCCGGGTAAAACACTTCACTGTCAATTAGGATTGCCTTCCTGGGAAAACCAGGAGGATAATGAATTAAGCAGAGGGCTTTTCCTAAAAGGTGTAGAAGCTTTGCAAGGGGCCCGGGAAGTTCATCAGGAGTTGGAAAAAAGCTATGCCGCCTATATGGATTTTGAGGCTTTAAGCCGTTACACCCAAGGTGTTTTAGAACAGATCCTTAGTTATAAAAACTTATCTTGATTGCGCTCTATGAACCGAAGCAAGGGTACCCCCAATCCAAGGATCACAATCGCTTGGCCTAAGCCAATGCTGAAAACAAGAAACCAATAAGAATGAGACAGTTGGAATATAAAGCGTAAATACAGGCTGACCAAAAAGGCATTTAAAACAATAGGAGAGGCATAGGCAATCCAGGTGTTTTTATACCTATAAGTCAGATAAGCCGCTAGTAGGCTAACTAGGCTTCCTCCTAAAATGTCCCAGGGGCCAAATCCACCCAAGATATTAGCTAAGATCACACCGACATAAATACCGCCAATTGCTTCGGGAAAAATCATGGGCAGCAGGGTCAAAGCCTCCGCGATCCGTAATTGGATGGGCCCAAAACTGGCGAATTGAAAAACAAAGACCAAAACAACATAAAGAGCGGCGATTAGTCCGCCTCTCACCCAGCGGATCATGAAACGACCTCCTTTTCCTGGAGTATAGTTTCTGCATTACTTTATGTTTTACCTTGCAAAGGAGCAGGAAATAAAATGGGATTACAAATTGGAATTGTTGGCCTTCCTAATGTGGGCAAATCAACTTTGTTTAATGCTTTAACTAATTTAAGGGTGCCGGCGGCTAATTACCCTTTCTGCACTATTGAGCCCAACCAAGGCGTTGTTCTGGTACCGGATTCCCGTCTGGAGCAAATTGCCAAGATCAGTAAACCGAAAACTTTAACCGGGGATACCATCGAGTTTGTGGACATCGCCGGCTTGGTTCCGGGTGCCAGCCGAGGAGAAGGGTTGGGCAATCAATTCTTAGCCCATATCCGGGAGGTTGATGCCCTAGCCCATGTAGTCCGTCTTTTTACTGCTGAAGATGTCACTAACCCGTTAGGTGCCATCGATCCTGTTCGGGACGTGGAAATTATTGATACTGAACTCATTTTAGCCGATCTGCAAGTGTTAGCCAGAAGGCAGGAAAAAACAGCCCGTATGTTGAAAAGCGGCGACTCAAGCTATCGCCGTGAATTAGAGCTTTTAACAGCGTATCAAGAAGTTTTGGAGCAAGGAATTCCTTTGCGCCGGACATCGCTTCCGCTCTTGCCGGATCTGCCCATGCTCTCCTCCAAGCCCGTGATGTACATTGCTAACCAAAACGAAGAAGCGTCCGATGCCGAGACCGGCCTCCAAGAAATAGCGGAGCGGGATGGAGCGGAGGTAATTTCGTTAGTAGCAGATTTCGAAATGGAATTATCCCAGCTGGAATCGGAAGACGCCGCTTTGTTTCTGGAAGAGTTGGGAATGGAAAAGCCCGCTCTGCATAGATTAGTGGCGGCGGGCCTGCGCCTTTT
>JAAYRS010000169.1 GCA_012518645.1 Bacillota bacterium | reverse complement strand
CGGCTTGGGAGGCCTAATTAGCGGGGCCGCCGGCCTATTTTTATCCCGGCCCTTCCGTCTTCTGCTTCTAGGCCGCACCATCCAGGGCGCCGGTGCCGGGGGTACATACCAACTGGCTATGGCTTTAACCGGAGATATCTTCCAAAGCAAAGAACGCACAAAGGCCCTGGGCTTATTGGAAGCTTCTAACGGCCTGGGTAAGGTTGTCAGCCCTGTTTTAGGATCCTTAATTGCCTTATTATCCTGGTACGCACCTTTTTTTGCCTACGGCCTTCTCTCCTTTCCTATTGCCTTGGGAGTCTGGTTTGTAGTCCAAGAAAAGAAGTCCGGCCAATCTAAAACCGCACTAAAAGAATATTGGCAGAAGCTAAAAAGTGTTTTTAACGAAAAAGCCAGCCTCCTGCTTTCCTCTTACTTTGTGGGTATGTCCGCCCTTTTTCTATTATTCGGAGTTTTAAGCTACGTCTCCGATCTTTTAGAATCCCGCTACCACCTCTTCGGCCTTAAAAAAGGTTTCGTTTTGGCCATACCGGTTTTTGCCATGGCCCTTACTTCCTATTTAAGCGGAATCTTTCTTAGCAATAAGCAGTCCCTTTGGAAACCCATTATTGTGGGGGGCATGGCCGGTACCGCTTTGGCCCTGGGAATTCTGCCCCTTTTTTCCAAACTAATCCCCTATCTCGCGGTTCTGTTCTTTTTAGGGGTAAGCATTGGCATTCTGCTGCCTCCCATTAATTCTCTGATTACCGGCGCAACCAGCACCGATCGGCGCGGTATTATTACTTGTTTTTACGGCACAGTCCGTTTTTTCGGAGTAGCCATGGGCCCCCCCGCTTTTGGCCTGGGGATGGAGCTAGGCCAATGGTTTATGTTTTTGGCTTCAGCAGCTATAGCGATAATAGGCGCCGTTATTGCCTTAATATTTATTAGCCCGCCTCAGCCCTCCTAGGAAACAATTACCCCCAACTGTAAAAAATTGACGCCACCTCCTAAAATGGATATAATCATATTGGAAAATATTGTTGAAGACAGTGAGGAGGGTGGATCATGAAATCTACAGGAATAGTCCGTAAAGTTGATGATCTAGGCCGTATCGTTTTGCCCGTTGAGCTACGCCGCCGTCTAGGTATTAGCGAAAGAGATCCGCTGGAAATATTTGTTAAAAATGACCAAATTATACTTCAAAAATCGTCCGCTGCCTGCATTTTTTGCGGTTCAGAAGAAAATATTACAGAATTTCGCGGTAAGGGAGTTTGCCAAGAATGCCGCTCTAATCTTCAGGCTTAACCTCCAGGGCTATTCGGTAGACTTGATTGCGGGGAAGGCGATATTTTTTACTAACTTGCTCTACTGCATCTTTTGTGCTTAAACCGCCGGAGAGCAGCTTTTGCAGCAATTGAGAAATATCGCTTTCTTCTATTCCCCCGGCCTCTTCTTCCCGGCCGGAAACAGTAACCACAAATTCCCCCCGAGGGGTATTTTCCCGGTAAAAAGCCAATAATTCATCCACTGTGCCCCGCCGAGTTTCTTCGAATTGTTTGGTCAGCTCTCTGGAAACGCTAATTGCTCTATTACCTAAAACGGCAAGAACATCTGCCAGCATAGCCGCCAGGCGATGGGGGGCCTCGTAGAAGATGAGGGGGTAAGGCCAGTCTTGTAATGATTCTAACACCCGCAAACGCTCCCGAGAACGGCGGGGCAAAAACCCGTAATAAAGGAAGGCATCACCCAGGAAGCCGCTCTGGAGATACCCTACCAAAGCGGCGTTGGCCCCCGGAAGGACTTCCAGCGGCAACCCCTGCTCAATAACTTTTTTGATTAGAAAAACACCGGGATCGGAGATCCCGGGCATTCCCGCATCAGAAACAAGGGCAATTTTTTGCCCCTGCTCCAGTAAGGAAATTACCATGCGGCTTTTCTCTTTTTCATTGTGATCATGAAAACTAGTTAAGGGTTTTTTAATCTTAAAATGCCGGAGAAGCCTACGGGTGCGCCTGGTATCTTCCGCTAAAATTAAATCCGCTTCCTTTAGAACCCGCAGCACCCTAAGGGTAATATCCTCCAAATTTCCAATGGGGGTAGGGCATACATAAAGCATTGCCTGGTAATCATCCTTTAATTATTTGGATTTGGGATTCTTTTTCCTTTTCCGGCGCGGCCGCCTCCTTTTTTTCCCCCGGGCCTTTTTCAGGCTGGACTGCGCTTTGGCATCCTCGTCGACTTTAGTACTTTCCTCAACCTTTATCGTTTCTAACATCATTTGATAATCCACTTCTTGGATGGTGTCTTCTTGCAGTAAATCAGAATAATAATCGGTTTCCCCTTCTAATTCATGGTAAAACTCATCAGCCACAACAGGGCCTTGGGCCGAAGCGCTTTTCCCAAACCTCTGCTTGTTATCTTCGTACATTTGCGCTTCAAACCTCAAACAGCACATTAAGCGGCCGCAGGCGCCCGATATTTTGGCGGGGTTCAGGGAAAGATTTTGGTTTTTAGCCATCCGGATAGAGACCGGCTCGAAATCCCCCATAAAGGTCGTACAGCATAATGCCCTGCCGCAGGAACCTAACCCCCCAATCATTTTTGCTTCATCGCGGACCCCTATCTGCCTTAATTCAATGCGGAGCCGAAAAATGGCGGCCAAATCTTTAACCAGTTCCCGAAAATCCACTCTGCCTTCCGCCGAAAAGTAGAAGATCAATTTATTATTATCCAAAGTGTATTCGGAATGAAGCAATTTCATAGGCAGTTCGTGCTCATCGATCTTTCTCAAGGCGATGCGGAAGGCTTCCGCCGCCCGATCCTTGTTTTCCTCTAAACGATGATAATCGTCGGGGGTTGCCGTCCGCAGGACTTGCTTTAAGGGCGGAACAATTTCTTCTTCTTTAACTTTTTTCGGGCCGATCACGATTTCCCCGAATTCAACGCCGCGGGCCGTCTCCACAACACAACCGTCCCCAACAGCTATTTTAAAATCGCCGGGATCAAAATAATATATTTTACCGGCTTTTTTAAACCGGATTCCAACGACCGTTACCATTAGGTCAACGCTCCTTTTTTCATTAATAATAATAGATAACCCAAACAAAACCGGATCCGGGCATTGCCCTGGAGAGCCCTCCTCATTTCAGCAACCTGCTGAATTAACCATAATAAATAAGAGGAAGAATAATAATTGCTGATTCTAATTAGTTCCTGTTCATAGTCGGGATGGTATAAGGGCAGTCCCCGATCACTTTTGACCGTCAGCAAATCGCGGTGCCACTCCAGAATCAACTGTAAATCGGAAAAAATCTCTTCCCGGTTTTCCGGCCAGCTATAGCTCATTCCCAGTACTTCCGGGTAGCCGGCAGTCGGCACCGAAATTATTTTTTCTAATATCTCCGCCCTTTGCTGTAAAAGAGGACCCTCCCAATAGTCCCGGGCCCGCCCCAAAGATCCCCGGGCCAGCCGGGTTACAGCCTTGATCCTCGGATCCCCGGGTTCAGCGGAACCCCTTTCCGCCAGCCAAAGTTCAATCTGCTCGGCGGCAATTGTCCGGAAAGGCAGGTGCTGACAGCGGGAAATTATAGTTGGCAGTAAATTGTGCACATTAGTGGTGGTCAGAAAGAAATAGGTTCCTTTTTGAGGTTCTTCCAAAGTTTTTAAAAAGGCATTGCAAGCAGGAACAGTCATCCGTTCCGCGTCTTTAATAATCCAAATTAAATTACTGGAAGTAGCATAAGCCGCTCGGCGGCGCAGGGCGCGGATTTGATCCACCCCGATAGAACCGGTGCCCTCTAGAATGTGCAGTTCAGAGTTTTTTCCCCCCCGCCGCAGCAATTCTTCTGCCACTGCCTCTGCCGTAGTTCTTTTTCCTAAACCCGGAGGGCCGGAAAAAAGGTAAGCATGAGCTAGGGTGTTTTGGGCTAAACTCCGCTTCAATATGGTTACTGTGACATCTTGTCCTACAATACGATCTAAGGTTAAACCCACTGCAATCCCACCCTAAGAGTATAAATCAAGCAGCAAACCCCTTATTTCGTCCAAACGGCTTGCCAATTCCAAGGTGCTTAGCTGGTTGTTTAGAAAATCTTTAGTCAGCTCTTCCAGCTGGCCGTCAATTCCTTCCACCAATAAATACAGCCGGCGTTTGCCCAGGGGATCATAAGAGCTTTGTTCACTTACTGTGTAAGATTTCCGAACCAAGAATTGGAGAACCGCCTTCACTCTTTTTTTATAGCCTAAAAGGTTTCCGAAGATAGGGCTTTCTTTTAATCTGCAGGCATATTCATCGATCTCTGCCAAAGCTGTTTCAAAATCTATTTCTTCCTCGTTTTCGAATTGCAGCACCTCTTCAAAAGCGCGGTAAACTGCAGCTTCTTTTTTCAGCTTCCGGCGGGGCCTAATTCGCTCGCCGCCCCGAGGGTTAGATTTAGAAACTCTCAAATTTTCTCAAACCTTTCTATCTCCACCATAAAGATTATGGCACCGCCGACAACAACCTTACGCAGACCGGAGCCCCTGGCTTTCCCAAAAGGAAGCAACGCCGAAGATGGGGCTTGTTCCCGCTTCTTACAAACTTTTTTAATTAGATCTAAAACCTGATCTAATTTTTCCTTAGCAACACCGATCAGTAAGGTTGTGTTACCGGTCCTTAAGAATCCGCCTGTGCTGGATAACCTCGTGGCCCCAAATTCTTCTTCGGCTAGGGCCTCCAGCAAGTTGGGGACATCTTGATCCTGAACGATCGTAATCAATAATTTCATAATCCCAATCTCCCCCTAAAGGCCTCGATTACTCTTTCGGCCACTTCTTCCCTTGTCCCTGACGCAGGGACAACCATAACCCTTTCCGGTTCAGCCTTTGCTATTTCCAGGTAACCGTATCTAACTCTAGTATAGTAGTCAACTGTGCGCTGTTCAATCCGATCCCCTTTTGTTTTCTGCAAAGAAAGCGAAGGTTCGGCATCAAGGTAAATAGTTAAATCCGGATCAAGCCCCGCGGTTGCCCACCGATTAATAGTCTTCACCATTTCCACATCTAATCCCAGGCCATAACCTTGATAAGCAATGGATGAATCCGTAAAACGCTCACAGATTACAGTTTCGCTTCTTTGAAGCGCCGGGCGAATAATCTCAAAAACATGTTGGGCCCGATCAGCCGCATAAAGCAGGATCTCCGCTTTTTCCTGTAGTTCACTGTGAGCAGGGTTTAAGAGCAAATCCCTAATTTGACTGCCCAATTCAGTTCCGCCGGGTTGAAAGGTGTGCCGGACGCGATGGCCTTCTTTTTCCAAAAACTCTTTTAAAAAATGGGCCTGGGTGCTTTTACCCACTCCATCCACACCTTCCAATGTTATGAATAGACCTTCCTGCATAGAGATTATTCTCCTTATCTTCTTTTTCTGCAAAACCAGCCGTTGTCCTCTATTCCCGCTGCTGTTTACTCTGCCATTATTCTCCTGGGTTTAAGTGACGGTTCTGCTTGAGAAAAAACTGTTCCTGCCACAAGGAACGAAACGCATTTAAGACCCGCTGATAATTACTTTCTTCAAGAATAGGCCCCATTAAGGCCTTTTCGCAGTTCCAACAAATGGATTGCCCCCAAAAACTAAGGGCCCCATCCTCTACCTTTTTTTGGCAGATCATACAGCGCATACCATCACCCCGCCCTCTATCTTATTCACACTTCTTTTCCACGTGTCGGTCCATATTCCTGCCGGCCTTACCCCTCGGTCAAGCGGAAGGACAAACAGTATTTTATTTCCCGGATTTCCTTGACATAATGGAAAAAGCAGCCTATATTGGATATGTTAGTTATCGTTAACTAACCGAAAAGGGGTGACAGTATGAAACGCCTTCCCTCCGACGAACGGAAGGAAGAAATTCTAAGCAAGGCTTTGGCCATTATTTTTGAATCCGGGGCCCGCAGCTTAACCATGCGCAGCTTGGCCCAACGGGTGGGACTTTCAGAAGCCGCTATTTACCGCCATTTCCGCCATAAGGAGGATCTTATTCAAAATCTTACCAATCAAACCTGTGATCCCCTTTTAGCGGAAGGCCTGGAGAAAAGCGATCCTTGGGAAGCATTGCAAAAATTGATGCAGAGACAACTGCAAAGGCTAAGCGAAAAACCGCAGCTGACGGCAATTATTTTCCAAGAAGAACTATTCTCGGAATATCCTCAAATCAAACAAAAACTAATGGCTCATCAGAAAGAAAAGAAAGAACTAATCCAATCGGCGCTGGCCAGAGGCCAAAAAGAAGGAGTTTTTAAGCCAAACATCGAGAAGGAGATTTTTACCTTAATCTACATGGGCAGCGTTCGGATGGCCGCCTTAAACTGGAAGGAAAGCGGGTTCTCTTATTCCCTGCCTAAACAGGGGGAGCGGATCTTATCCCTAATAGAAAGCCTTTTAAAGGAGGATGAAAATGACGGCGCTGGTGATTAACGGAATTACCATCCTAATTTTGATTTGGTCTCTGCGCAAAAGCCCCGCCAAAACCAAGCAGGCTTTAAAAATTGCTTTTAAGCGAGGCCGTTCCCTGGCCCCGCTGATGCTTTTAATCTTGATCGTTATTGGACTTTTACTGGCTTTTTTTCCGCCGAAAATAATTGAGCAATATCTTGGCGGGGAAAATAGCCTGGGGCAGTTAATCCTGGCGGGAGGAATCGGCAGTCTAGTAATGGTCCCAAGCTTAATTGCTTTTCCTCTGGCGGGATCCCTTCTGGATGCCGGTGCCGGTTACACCCCCATCGCGGCTTTTATTACCACCCTGACCATGGTCGGCTTTGTTTCTTTGCCCCTAGAACTTAAAGAAATGGGCAGACGGCTGACCCTGCATAGGAATTTATTTGCTTTAATTTCAGCTCTGCTTATTGCTATGGTGATGGGAGTGATTTTATAATGAAAAGGAAATTTTTTTGGCTGCTGGGTTTTTTAGGCCTGACGGCCTTATTTCTAATTTACCCGGCAGCAATGGCCGCCGGTGTTCAAATTACAACAAAATACGCCTTGGAAATGCTGTGGATCTTTCCCCCCATCTTGGTTCTTATGGGACTGGCGGATGTCTGGGTCCCCAACACAGTAATCGACACTTATTTAGGAGAGCAATCCGGTTTAAAGGGGGTACTGCTCGCCATTATTCTCGGGACCCTCCCAACAGGCCCCGTGTATATGGCTTTTCCCATTGCTGCGGAACTGATTAGGAAAAAAGCAGGCATAACAAACATAATGATTTTTTTGGGGGTCTGGGCCTCTTTGAAAATCCCCCAAATCGGCGTGGAGATTCAATTTTTGGGCCTAAAATTCGCCGCCTTGCGCTTTATACTCACTTTAACTGCTATTCTCATTTCCAGTTTTGCCATTGGTGCCCTGCACAAACAAAAAGAAGCCCCGGGAAAGACAACCGCAGCCGAAAAATAAAGTGCCTAAATTTCCAACACTTCGGCGTAAAAGGACGGCTCTATTCGGAAGGGAGCACCTTCACCTTCGAAAAACCCGTGTTCTTCTATAAGATGAACGTTGAGATCAGACCAAACCACTTTTTTCCCTAACTCCTTGTTTACTACCGTAATTACCGCTTTGGGCGCCTGAAAATTATCTGCAAAGGGGCAAAGAATACGGCCAATATATTCCGCCCGTTCCACCGCGAACTTCCCGTCTACTATCTGCGGACCGGCATCCGCTCCGGCCTTGCTGCTAAAGTAGCGCATCCGTTGGGCAAAATCTTTTGCGGTTAATCCCAGTTGCTCCAGAAGAAGACGATCATGATAGATAATTGCCGCTAAGCTCCGCTCATCACTCCCCAGAAAATCGTGGGCGGCTAAGGGGCCCGTCCGCATATTTTCTTCAATCCGCAAAAAATCCGGTGCCTGTTTCATTTTCATCTCCCCTTAAAACTTATCGTAGTAAATATGTTCAGCACCAATACCAATCTCCCGCAGCGTTCCAAGGGCAGCATCTATCATCCCCGGACTCCCGCATAAATAGGCTTGTTTACCTTCAGGATCGGAAATATTCCGGGCCACAACTTCGGTAATCAGCCCTTCTTCCCCATCCCATTCATCCTCCGGCTTAGCACCTGACAAAGCAGGTATATAGGTGAAATTAGGATACCTTGCTTCCAGATCGCGGAAATAATCCACGTAAAACAGGTCCTTTCTGCTGACCGCGCCGAAGAAGAAGGTCATTTTTTTATCCAACTTTCTCTTAAGGATATCTAAGATCATAGGGCGGATCGGCGCCAGGCCCGATCCCCCGGCAATAAAGATCAGGTGGTCGGCGCCTTCGCGCAGGTAAAACTCACCAAAAGGGCCTGCCAGTGTCAGTTTGTCACCCACTTTCACATGTTCATGCAGGAATGTGGTACAAATACCCCCCGGCACCAGCCTAACCACCAACTCAATTGCCTTTCTATCCGAGGGCGCCGATGATATGGAATAAGCACGGCTTACTTCCTCCCGGACAGCCCCGTAGAGTTTGCTGTCCACTTGAACATATTGACCTGCTTTGAATTCCATTTGGGCCGGATCCAAGAGCCGCAGGCGGAATTTTTTAATATCATAAGTTAGCTTAGTAATTTTCTCCACCTTCGCCTGATACTGACTCACTGTTAAAAATTCGCCCGGGATTAGGATCTCTAAATCCCGTTTCACCTTCACTTGGCAGGCTAAGCGGACTCCCCCTTCAATTTCCTTTGCTGTTAAATACGGTTCCTCCGTCGGCAACACCGGGCTTATAGTATCAACCATTGTTACTTTACATAACCCGCAGGTTGCTTTGCCCCCACAGGCAGAAGGAATAAAAATTTTATGCTTAGCCAAACTGGAAAGGATGCTTGAACCACCGTTAACATCCACGGTACGGGTACCGCCGTTGATATTGATTGTACACACGCCGTAGTCGTTGAGGTGATAATCCGCCAAAGAGACCAGGGCAGCAAGAATTGTCGCTAATGATGACAAGCTCAGCACAGTCACAAAAACCGACATAGACCTCACTCCGTTTATACCCTATTAAAGTTACATTACTGCGAAAATCCCCGAAAAACCAACAAAAGCCAAGGCCATTAGGCCGGTAATAATAAAAGTAATTGCCGGGCCCTGCAGACCCGGAGGCAGCCGGTTAGCGGCCATTTTCTCGCGGATTGCGGCCAGGGCCGCAATAGCCATCCACCATCCAAGGCCGCTGCCGAATCCGAAAAGCACTGTCTGCCAAAAACTATAGCTTCGAATAACCATAAATAAGCTGATACCTAGTATAGCGCAGTTGACGGTAATTAGCGGTAGGAAAATACCGAGTCTGACATGCAGATCGGGTAGATAACGATCCATAGCCATTTCAATAATCTGGACCGTAGCCGCGATGACTACAATGAAGACCAGGTAGCGCAAATATTCTAATCCGAAAGGTACAACCAGAAGGTGATAAATAAGCCAGTTGATGGTAGTGGTAAAAACCATAACCAGAGCTACGGCTTTTCCTAAACCGGACGCTGTATCGTATTCGCTGGAAACAGAGATAAAGGAACACATCCCCAAAAAATTTACCAACACCATATTACTAGTAAAAAGAGAAGCCAGAAAGATAACCAACGGATTAATTTGCGGTGCATTACCCACGTTCCCCACCTCCCGCGGCCGCCTGGCGGGCCATAATAATGTTTACAATCCAAATTAGAACCCCAATCAGAAAAAACGCCGCCGGGGGCATAACCATAATTGTCCAGGTTTCCAGCCCCAGGAAATTAACGTTAAAGCCCAGGATAGTTCCGAAACCCATAGTTTCCCGAATCACAGCAATAATCACCAAGACCAGCATATATCCCAGCCCGGCAAAGATCCCATCGAGCAGTGATGCCAGCGGGGGATTCTTTTGGGCGAAGGCTTCGGCCCTTCCCATAATAATACAGTTGGTGATAATCAACCCTACATAAGGGCCAAGAGCCCGGCTGATTTCGGGAAGGTGTGCTTTAATAATCAGATCAAAAAGGATGACCCAGGCGGCAATAATCAGTGTTTGAACTATCATCCGAATTCTGTGGGGGATATAGTTTCTAAGGTAAGATATGGTCAAACTGGACAGCCCCACAGCAAAAATTAATCCCAAACCCATAACTAAGGAATTCCGGACCAAGTTGGTTACTGCCAACAAAGAACAAATCCCAAGAATTTGACGTAAAACTTGGTTCTCGTCCCAAATGTTCCTTACCAAAAGGCTTCTGATCATGATCCTACTACCTCCTTTAGGGGCAGCAGCTCCGCTATCGCTGCATTAAGGAGGCTGAGCACCGCCTGCGATGAGCTAGTGGCACCGGTAATGGCATCAAGCCCGGAACCGTAGGCGATGTCCTCTCCCGCCCTAAGCTCTAGACCTTGAAACTGGTTCTTAAACCACGCTTCATCAATGCGCCCTCCAAGGCCGGGTGTTTCGTTTTGTTCCACAAATTCGAGGCCCAATAAGCGATCGAAACCGGGAGAAATCCCAATAAACCCCCTTATTGAACCCCATAAACCCTGCCCGTTTAAGGGAAAAGCATAGCCCAAGGGATGGCCGCCATCATCATAGGCCAGATAGGCATCCCAATCACCAACAGCGGCGGGCACAACCCTTTCTTCAAACACCGAGGAAGCCGAAGGGCCGGGTTCAATGTTCAGGACCTTCAGGATTGCTTTTCGTTCAACATTCCTCTCATTCTCCGAAATAACCGGAAGGTAAGCCCCTTGCGTAACAGCAAGGACAGTGGTAAAAACAGCGGATAACACCAGCATAAAAACGATGGTATACCCATAACTATCGTTCATGAACCATCCCCCTTTGTTTAAATTCTTTAACCCTCATTTCAATCAAAGGACCAAAGGCGTTGGCTAATAAAATTGCGAACATGGCCCCCTCTCGAAAAACTGAATATGTTCGCAAAATCATGGTTAGGAATCCAATCAATAGCCCGAAAATAATCTGAGCCTGTTGGTCACGGGGAGCGGTAATAGGATCCGTAGCCATAAAGACAGCGGCAAACAGAAAACCACCGGAAAGCAGGGAAATCAAAGGTGTTGCTGTTACGGCTCCTGTGAAATACAAAATAATGTTTGCGCTTAAAAAACCAATTAGCGCGGAAATCATAATTCGCAAGGATGCTGTTTTTGTCAATACTAAATAAACTGCGCCCATGAGAATCAAGACAGTACTGATTTCGCCGCTGGAACCGGAGATTTGTCCTAGAAACAAGCGCAGCGGATCCAGGCCCGTTTCCACCAGCGGTGTAACCCCGGAGACAACGTCTGCTCCTGAGCTGTAGTGCAAGAAACCCCCGGGGAAATTTCTAAAAGGTGCTGCCCAGGCCATGGTCATAAATTTTGGAAACGAAATAAATATTAAACATCTTCCCACCAAGGCCGGATTAAATATGTTTTTGGCAAAACCACCAAAAACGGCTTTGCCGAATAGGA
Organism: Bacillota bacterium; assembly: GCA_012518645.1. Taxonomy (GTDB): domain Bacteria; phylum Bacillota; class Limnochordia; order Darwinibacteriales; family Darwinibacteriaceae; genus JAAYRS01. The sequence continues at coordinate 3,643 of JAAYRS010000169.1, read as the reverse complement.
TGCCGAAGGAAATTCCCACTGCTGCAACCCAAAAAGGCACGGTAGGAGGTAGAGTTAGGACGAAAAGAAAGCAGGAGACAAAGATCGCCTCCGGAATTTTAAATTCCTTCTCCCCGTGCATAAACCTAAGGATAAGGTATTCAGTGGAAACACCTGCCACCGTTACCACTGCCAATAGCGGTAAAATCCGCAGCCCAAACGAATAAATTGCAAAAAGCAAGATCGGGATTAAACTTATCAAGACCCTTCTCATAATGGGTTGACGAGAAAACAACGCTTCTAGTGCCATAGACATCCTCCTTGATATTTCGTTTCCGCTAAATTCAACTACACCATTGTTTCCGTCAAATTAAGTACAAAAAAAGGTGACACCTCCCAGTTCTGGTCTGTAGCCGCCTTAAGCAAATGCAACGTACTGGTTTTATATCCCTATATTCAGTCTTATTCCGTCTTTAACTGCTAAAGAACCTCCATGCTTCATAATTCGTTGTTTCAATACCTTTCCTAGAAATTCCTGCCAAAGTGTCGATCTTTTTCCAACTATGTCGAATTTTACTTCCTCTTTTATGCTTTTCGGCGGTAATGATAACATTCACTATTCGCAGAGCACATCCCGCAGCCCAAGAGAAAACCCCATACCGGAAAGGTACGGGGTTATGGCTATAAGAGTAATTTTTCGGACGGATTAAGGTGTAATTACCACCCCAGTGTAATGCTGGAAATACTTCCGAGCAACCCGTTTTATATCTGCCGGTTTCACCTCATCAAAGAAACTCATATATTCATCCACCCACTTGTATCCCCGCCCGGTCAATTCCGCCATTCCCAGGGTTAGGGCTTGGTTTAGATTTGTCTCATTCTGCAGGAGATAAGAACCTCTTTCTTTGACGGCAATTTTGGCAATCTCACTCTCGCTCAGCCCTTCGCTGCCGAATCTTTGAATTTCGTTCAAGACCTGCGTTTTGGCTTCCTCCAGAGTCTCCGGGTGAGTGGCTAAAAAGGTAAGCAAATTAGAAGGGCCCAGCCGGCTATCATATTGAGAAACAGCCGTATAAGCTAAACCTTTTTTATCCCTAATTTCTGTAAAAAGGCGGGAGGACATTCCTCCTCCCAGGATACCGTTGATTACAGTCATAGCAGCGCTGTCCTCATCAAACATATCCGGGGCCGGGTAACCTAACACCAAAAAGGCGGCATCCAAAGGTACATTCATTTCAACTTCCCGATCTTCGCCGGGATAGGCAAAGGGTACCGGCGCCCTTGGTTGGAGATTCCCGGCATAAGAGTTTTCCCAGTCCCCAAAATTTTCTTCCAGCACCGGAAGAAGTTCCAATGTGGAGAAATTTCCCACCACGGCAATTACCAGATGCTCCGGTTGGAAAACATACTTATGCCATTCAATTAAATCATCCCGCTGCACGGAAGACAGGCCGGCATCTGTACCATAAGGTGAATATTTATAAGGGTGTTCGCCATAAAACAAATCCAGATAAGCTAGCACAATGGCGTTTGTGGGATCATCGGACAAGGCTTGCAGCTGCCTTTGACTTAAAATACGTTCCCGTTCCAACTCCCTTTCCGGAAAAACAGAAGCGGTGATCATATCCATTAAGATCGCGAAGCTTTGCTCAAAAGTTGAAGGCATTGTCTGTAAAAGTACAGCGGAATAATCATAGGAAGCCGCAACCTGAAGCTGCACCCCCCACGATTCTAATTCCATGATCAATTCCTGGCCTGTTCGGTTTTCAGTTCCGGAGATAAGATTAAGCTGGGTAAGGTAGGTTAATCCTTCCAACCCCTCCGGATCCTGCACTGTGCCGACACTGGACATCAGGCTTATGGCGATTACATCGTAAGCTGGATTCTCCTTTAACAGCAAGGTTATCCCGTTATCCATAACTACTTTCCGGACATCATCAGTATAATTAAAAGCCTTTGTTTGGCAAACAAATCCGTTCGTAACAATTAAAACCAGCACCGTAAACAAAATCAAGCGCTTCGCCGTTTTCACTTGCCTTACCTCCCCGCCGGTATAATTTCGCTGCGGATATAAGCGTCCGGATCCAGATACAGCCCGGCGGCCCGTTGAATATCCTCAGCAGTTATCTGTTCCAAAATCGCACTGCGGTTTACAGCACCCATTACCCCACCGTAAATTTCCATTTGCCCCAGGAACAAAGCTAGGTCCGAACTGGATTCCATGGAGAAAGCCAAACTGCTTCGGGCCATGGCCCTGACCCTGGCCAGTTCCTCCGGGGTTACCGGTTCAGTTTGTAAGCGTTCTACTTCTTTCCGGGCAGCATTCAAAAATAATTCAGTGTTGTCCGGATCCAAAGCGGCGTAAATACCAAAAAGCCCGATCTCAGAAAACCCGCTGTAACTTGCAGAGACGCTGTTGACAATATGTTCTTTCTCTACGAGTTCCCGGTAAAGATAGGATGACCGTCCCCCGCCCAAAAGAATTCCCGCCATGGTTAAGGCAGCGGCATCGTGGGTGTTAAGGCCCGGAGCGGGGTACCCCAGGAAAATATAACTTTGTTCGACTTCCCGCTCGGAGGATGAAGTAACGCTCTGCTCCAGCTGCGGAAGTACGATATGTTCACCGGCAGGAATAACCCCGGGATCCATGCCCCCATAGAGTTCCTTTGCCTGCTCAAAAATACAGCCCGCATCTACATTTCCCGTAACCACCAGGACCATATTATTAGGAACATAGTATTCGTTATGAAATTTCACCATCTGTTCTCTATTAATCTTATCGAGATCCTCGATAGTGCCAATCACAGGATTGGAATAAATTGTATCTTCGAAAAGCCCTTCTAAGGCCCTGTCCACAAGATAAGTTTGGGGAGAGGAGTCCCGTAGGCGAATTTCCTCGTGGATAACTGAGCGCTCCCTATCAATCTCTTGTTGATCGAATAAAGGATTCAGTAGAGCATCCGCCTGGATTTCCATAGCTTGGGCGGCGTGTTCAGACGGCACCACAATGAAATATGTCGTATAATCATAACTAGTCATGGCATTTAAATAGCCGCCCAAAGACTCAACTTCAGAAGAAATTTGTCCCTTAGGGCGCTGCGGCGTCCCCTGAAAAATTAGATGTTCAAAAAAATGAGCCAGCCCCGATAAACCGTCAGGGTCATGTACGGATCCCGCATTAACCCACACGTTGACGGTGGCGATAGGATAAGAAGGTATCTCCTTAACAATTACCCTCATCCCATTGCTAAAGACCTGCATTTGCAGGGGCATCAAAGTGGAATGCGGATCAACCGGCGCCGCCGAGGCAATTGTCCCGGCAAAAACAACTACGGCCAGCAAATAACAAAGAATTCTTTTTTTACTCATAATCAGCTCCCCATTTTCCCGCCCTGGCTGCAGGGAAAAAATGGCTTGACAGCACCCAAGGCATTTGTGTTTTAAATCACTGCCAATGAGAAAAAATCAACCTATCAAACTTCCTTTCTCCTTATGAATTGAGTTTCCTGCATTTCAAAAGGGCTTTACTTAAAAATCAAAACCCCACACCGTAAAGGCCTGGGGTTAAAATAGATCTTGGCAGCGAGTTACTCTCCCGCCGCGGGATGCGGCAGTACCATCACCGCTGAAGGGCTTAACTACTGTGTTCGGGATGGGAACAGGT
>JAAYRS010000168.1 GCA_012518645.1 Bacillota bacterium | reverse complement strand
TCCCCCCCTTGGTCTAAACTATGAGATCGAGCCCAGGGGAAGAACAAAAGAGGAGGCCTCGGCCTCCTCTTAGACCCGCCTTTGGCTGGTGTGCTTTGGCGTAGTCTTAGTGGCTAAGATAGATTGTATCTGGTCCATAAGTTCCGGAGCCAAGTCAATCAAACGATCATAAAAGGCTCGTCCATCCACCGGCAGCAACCTTACTTTTTCATTCCCCACTACCAGAAAAGCCACGGGATGGATAGTAACCCCGCCGCCACTACCACCAGCAAACGGAAGTTGGTTTGCGGCATCGCTTTCGCTTCGGCGGGATATACATTCATATTCTCCACCCCCGGCGGCAAAACCAAAAGAGACCCGTGAAATTGGAATAATAACGCTTCCATCTACCGTCTCCACCGGGTCGCCTACCACAGTGTTCACGTCAACCATGTTTTTAATGCTGTCCATTGCAGTTGCCATTAAGCCTTGAATCGGATGTTCCGCCACAATTTTCTACCTCCTTGCCCAAAAATTGAGCAATCTCGTTGCCAAATAGTTTTCATCATGGCAGTAATAATATGAAGCAACGATATCAAGACTATGCAGCGGATATTAAGATCCAGGGCTGGGGAATCAAAATCCGGTCGGACTGTAAATTCAAATATTCCTTTTTTCAAGGATCGTTTAAACACAATTTCAGCCCCACCCACAAGTTGCCAAATAATACCGGTTATAAACCCGGTAGTGGCAGCATCACCGGTGCCAAATATTAAAATGCCCTTAATTTCCGCACTAATTTTTGGTATAAGGTTCCAAATAAAAGGCCTCACTTTTGGCCGCAGCAGTTTGAGAAAATAATTCCAGCGTTTATTTGATAAATCCGCATCAGATTTAGATCGGAGGGGTTTGAAACCATATAAAGGGGTAGTGATAAAACGTTTTGAACTACCCCAGCGAAAGCCAGCACAAAGGCAGCTTTCTAATTGTGTATAGGTAACAGTCACTAACAAATTTGTAACCCGCAATATGAACAGCACCAGGGAAAAACCCAGAATAAATGCTACCATTCCATCACCTTCAACCTGCACTTAACCCTAGTTTTTCCCAATTTAAGCCTCGGATACACGCCCAATAATATTTATTTTACCTTCCGCGCTTGCGGTTAAGGTTAGACTCCAGCTGGGGGAGCTCATCGAGGCTGTCAAACCCCAATGCTTTTAAAAAATCAGCGGTAGTGCCATATAATATCGGGCGACCAGGACTATCTTTTCTGCCCACTTCTTTAATAAAATTGCGCTCTAGCAAGGTTGACAATACCGAGTCAACCTGAACGCCCCGTATTTGTTCTATTTCTATCCTGGTGATGGGTTGCCGGTAAGCAATTATAGCCAAGGTCTCCAAAGCCGCTTGGCTCCAACGAGGACTTTCCTGGGGTTGTAATAAACGATCTATGTAGGGTTTGTATTCAGGGCGGGTAAAAAATTGGATGCCGCCGGCTATTTCACGCAGTACGATACCGCGCTGGCCTTTGTTGACCCTCTCTTTCAAAACCTTTAAAGCCAACTCAGTATCAGTTTCTGATAATTGAGCTGCAGCAGCAAGCTCTTTTACCGTTACCGGTTGATTTGCAGCCAACAATAACGCCTCTAACAACGCCGTCAATGATTGACTTTTCATCCGGGATCCTCCCTACCAACTATAAAAATATCACCAAATCGACCATCTTGCTCGATTGTAATTTTACTTTGTCGCCACAGCTCCAGCAAAGCCAGAAATGCAGTAACCAATCGGTACAAGGACGGTTTTGGACCAAGATAACGTCTAAAGGAAGTAGGGCGACCATTGTCAATATGACTAGTTAAACTAGCCATTTCCTCCTCTACAGTCGGTTGATTTGGCCTAACAGTAACCGTTTGAACCCGGGCCAATAGCGGTTGTAAATAAGCCCAGGCTGACATCAAAGCAGTTAGATCCAAAGACGGCGGTTCCACTATGATTGGGGATCGAATTTCGGAACTTAAAATGGGGCCAATAGCCTGGTAATCAGCTTCCGCTTCCATTATCTGACCCAATCGCCGACCCAAATCACGAAAGCGGCGGTATTGTTCCAGATGTTTCACCAACTGCTCTGCTTCTTCGTCTATAATAGACTCCTCTTGTTCGAGTTGAGCTGATTTTTTTGTCGGCAGTAGGACCTGGGTTTTCAAAAGCAGCAGTCTGACAGCCAAAACTAGAAATTCCCCAATGGTATCCAAGTCAGCGTACTTTTCAGCCTGCGCAACATAGGCAATATACTGATCCACCACTTGAGCCAGAGAAATCGTGCATATATCGAGTTCGGCAGTTTCGATTAAATGACAAAGAAGGTCAAAGGGTCCGCTGAAATTATCCAGTCTTAGCTGGCAATCCAATGCAATTTGCCCCTGACTTAAAAGTCTCGCATGTTCATAGCTTGCCGGACTTCGGCCAAGGTAATTTCAGCCGTAAGCCGGGCTTTGCGGGCACCGTCACGCAATATATCCATCACGTCATCCGGTCGTTGGGCTAGTTTCTGCCTTCGCTCATAAAGAGGCGCCATCCGTTCAACAATAATATTTGCCAACCGTTGTTTGCAATCAACACAGCCGATTGCAGCATTACGGCATTCTACCGCCACTTGATCTTTTAATTCGGGGGTAAAAGCTTTATAAAACTGGTATGGTACACATACTTCCGGTCGGC
>JAAYRS010000025.1 GCA_012518645.1 Bacillota bacterium | reverse complement strand
GTTGGGATCTTGGTGGCAGTTGTCATTACCAGGGGCATTACAGGGCCCGTCTCCCGCCTGCTCTCCTTTACCCAGGAGATAGCCGGGGGTAATTTAGCGGTAGCAGCTGTAGATTACCAAAGCAGGGATGAAATCGGTGTTTTAACCAATGCCCTAAATCAAATGCAGGCTAACCTCAAAGAAATGGTGTCCGCAGTTACCGATGCGGTCAGCGGGGTTAGTTCTTCGTCCCAGCAAATGTCCTCCGGGGCCCAGGAAACCAGTGCCTCTGTAGAGGAGCTGGCCAGTACTGCTAATGAATTCGCCAGTGCGGTGGATCAATTAAGCAGCAATGCTCAAGATATGTCTAACTCCGCCTCCCAAACCGAGAATTTGGCAGAAGAAGGCGCAGGGGAAATTGAGCGCACTATCCGCACTATGAGTGACATTAATGATGTAGTCAGTGCTTTGGCCTCCGAAATTAGAAATCTGGGGCGCCAATCAGAGGAAATTGGCCAAATTGTAACCTTGATTACGGGAATAGCTGATCAGACCAACCTTTTAGCTTTAAACGCCGCTATTGAAGCAGCGCGAGCCGGCGAGCAGGGCCGGGGGTTTGCAGTTGTGGCCGAAGAGGTCCGCAAATTGGCCGAACAATCGGCTCGGGCTGCCGGAGAAATTACCGAGCTGATCCATCAGATCCGCGATTCAGCCCAAAATTCCGTGCAGCGGACAGATGAAGGCGCGGCCAGGGTCCAAGAAGGCATGGACGTGGTGGCCCACACCGGCAAGATGTTTGGGGAAATTCACAACATCATCGAAGATCTTGTTCACAAAATCGGCGAAGTTGCTTCAGCCAGCCAAGAATTAGCAGCCGGGGCAGAAGAAATGGGTGCAACCACAGAGCAGCAATCCGCCTCTACTCAGCAAATGGCAGCTGCAGCAGTGGAAGTTGCTGAAGGTGCTGAAGCTGTAAACAGACAAATGCAGAGGTTTAAACTCTAAACAAGCTGGCTTTTAAGCGATAAGGCCCCCCATCGGTTCCTATCCGATGGGGGCGGGATTCAGAATTAATTTCTTTTTGAAATTAAGGCAGGAGTTTGCAAATTAGAACAGAATATATCAAACGAATTTGATAAAAAGGAATTCTTCCATATTACTTTTTTTTACCCCTTGAAAACGCGGGAACAAAGGGTAAAAACGAAAGGTAGTCCACGAAAAAGAAAAAGGCAAACATTCCGAAAAGGATTGGGCGCAAAGCCGCGGGTCTAAGGCTGCTCAGCAGCTATGACAGCCGGGCCGCTCTTTTGATGGGTTTTATTTGTGTTGTCTTTTTCGTAGAGAAAAAGACTTTTTATTTTTGGCTTTTAAGTTAGCGCCCGCTCTTCATTTTATCTCTAGGCGCAACCTAACTAAAAAATCATCTGAAGGGGGTTACTTTTATCGGGGAAAAGGGAAAATTTCAATTTCTGAAACGGGGGGGGTTAAACAATGAGCGAAAGAAACAAAACTAAATCAGAAGATCTGCAACTAGTGGTTTTTACCGTGGGAGGCAACGAATTCGCCATACATATTTCCTTGGTACGGGAAATTATCCACATTTCGAAATTAGTTGTCTTGCCGAATATGCCTCTATCCATGGTAGGTATCATTAACGTGCGCGGGGCTGTGCTGCCGGTGGTAGATTTAGGCCGCCATTTTGCCATGGTTCAAAATGCTGAAACAGATTATGCATCTCAAAAGGTTCTCCTGGTAGAAATGGAAGATTCTATGGTCGGTTACCTGGTTGATAACGTTTCTGAGGTTTTACAAGTACCGGGTAATTCCTTGGAAGAATCCAGCAAAATCAGCGGCTTGGGTTCAGGTTTTATCGACGCTATTTGCAATTTGGAGGATCGCTTGATCCCCATTGTTAACACGAACAAATTACTGACGGCCCAAGAAGCACAACACTTAGAAAGCCTGGCAGAGGAGGAGATTTAATGTTTCGTAATATGAAACTATCGTCCAAACTAACACTGGGATTCGGTTTAGTGTTGGTAGTTAGTGCAGTTGTAATTTTAATCGGCACTACCTATATGAATCAAATTGCTGCTGCAACCAAGGATATGTTTGATCACCCCTACACCGTCCATACCGAAATTCTACGGGCGCAACGGAATATAGTGGGTATAGATCGACACATGAAGGATGTTGCCCTAGCAGATGACAAAGACGCTGAACAGCGGTATCTAGATAGAATTGACGAGCTGGAAGAAGTCGTATTTGAGGCCTTTAACGTCCTTTATGATCGATTTACCGGTGATGTTGTTCTTTTAGACAACGCATTGCAAGCAATCCAAGACTGGAGGCCAATTAGAGAAGAAATTTTGCAACTTCAAACCGCGGGTTTAAATATGCAAGCTGCGGTTATGAGAAGAGGTGCCGGTACTGCTCAAGTGGAGCTGATTGAGGATTCCATCCAAAAGATAGTTGACTTTTCTAAAGACAACGCCCAAAGATTTAATAATAATGCCCAAAAAGACGCCGGGTTCGCCCGCAGCCTCATCCTTGCCCTCTTTGCCGTAATGGCGGCCGTTGGGATCTTGGTGGCAGTTGTCATTACCAGGGGCATTACAGGGCCCGTCTCCCGCCTGCTCTCCTTTACCCAGGAGATAGCCGGGGGTAATTTAGCGGTAGCAGCTGTAGATTACCAAAGCAGGG
>JAAYRS010000167.1 GCA_012518645.1 Bacillota bacterium | reverse complement strand
TCTTGGTAGTTGCGATAGGGTTAAGCCTTTCCTTTATGATCGCTGTCCTTTTGAACCGGAAGTTACGGGCGGCCAAGATTCTTCGGATCTCTTTGGTCTGGCCCTATGCGCTGTCACCGGCAGTAGCCGGCACCATCTGGCTTTTTTTGTTCAACCCTCACTCTGGTTTGGTAAATTACCTTCTGGATTTGGCAGTGGGAATTAAACCGGATTGGTTTTCCGGTTCTAAGCTGGCCTTAACGATGCTGGTAGTCACAGCGGTTTGGAATAATTTCGGTTACAATTTAGTCTTTTTTCTCGCCGGCCTGCAAAACATCCCCGATTCGTTTTTAGAAGCGGCGGAAGTGGATGGTGCCGGATTTTGGCTGCAATTAAGGCGGATTATTATCCCCCTTATTTCGCCTACGACCTTCTTTTTGCTGGTTATTAATATTAACTATGCTTTTTTCGACACGGTCGGTATGGTCGATGTGATGACTAAAGGCGGCCCGGCTAACGCCACCAATCTCCTTATTTACCAACTTTATAAAGACGGTTTTCAAAATTTTAATTCGGGACTTGCCGCGGCCCAATCTTTAATTCTCTTTTTGTTCGTTGTGGGCCTGACTCTGCTGCAATTCCGGACTACGGGAAGGATGGTGCACTATGGGGGCTAAAACAGGACTTTTTGGCAGCAAAGCCCAGCGGAGACGGGCCTTGTCCACCGCTGGTGTTTATCTTATTTTGATTTTTTTACTTGTAATTATTGCTGCGCCTATTTTGTTCGCTATTTTTAAAAGCACTCAAACTTCACAACAAGTTTTGCGGTATCCTCCCATGCTGACCATTGAAAAGAATGCTCGGCAAAATTTTCAACAGGCTTGGAGACACTACGGGTTAAATCAAATGATGCTTAATAGTGCCTTTATTGCGATTGTGGGGACAACGGGTAAAATCATTACTGCCCTTTTAGGTGCTCTCGCCTTTGTCTATTTTGATTTCCCCGGGAAACAATTCTGGTTTTTCTTTGTGCTTTTAACCTTAATGCTGCCCATACCTGTGATCATTGTTCCTCTTTTCAATATTATGGCCGGGTTTAAATGGGTGAATACCTATTATGCTATCACCGTCCCTTATTTTGCCAGTGCTACCGGGATCTTCCTGTTTCAACAGCACTTTATGTCCATTCCCGCTTCCATTGTGGACGCGGCCAGGATGGACGGCGTGGGTCCTTTCGGTTTTCTAACCCGGATTTTAGTGCCCATGTCCGCCAATGTAGTGGGAGCAATGGTTGTAATCCAGTTCATTTATTTATGGAACGAGTACCTCTGGCCTTTGATCGTTATTGCTGAACCCCACCGCCAGGTTGTGCAGGTGGGCTTGAAAATACTTTCCGGCGGCAATGCCCAGGGTGTTACCAATTGGGGTGTTGTTATGGCCGGGGCTTTAATTGTGGCTCTGCCGCCCTTGGTTATCCTCTTGATTCTTCATGAATACTTTATGGCCGGTGTTGGTTTGGCTGACGAAAAATAAGTTCCGTTGTCTTTGGAAAAGAGGTGTGCTATACTAGTTAAAAAGAGGCCCCGTAGCTCAGGGGATAGAGCAGCGGTTTCCTAAACCGCGTGCCGCAGGTTCGAT
>JAAYRS010000166.1 GCA_012518645.1 Bacillota bacterium | reverse complement strand
CATGATCCTCATCTCCAAGTGCAAGGGTTTTTTAAATAAATCCGTTATTCCTTAGCACTATTATATCATAAAAACAGCTGTAAAGCACGTGTTTATCGGTATTTTAGGGTTGTTCAGCAGCCCCTAAGTTAGGAATTACTCTCGGCTTGGATTTGATTACACTTCCGTTGGTCGTAGAAATAGTGGAAAAGAGAAGGCTTTTGTGGATTAAATATAAGTAAATTCATAAACGGAGCAACTAAAGTATTTGCAGTAAAAGACAAGGCTATTTGAAAACTGCATCTATTTCAAATTTAGAAAAGGTTTGCAAACAGTGCTTCAAATTGCTTTGCTCTGCAGATGAAAGCCAGGTCCGGCTAACGGGGATGATGGCTATTTTTTTGTAGAGCAGTAAGACAAAACAGGGGGCCGAGGGTCATCGCGAAAATTGTAACGGCTGTTTTATTCTTTTCTATTCGTATCTCGGCCTCACAGGCGATGCTTTCGGGCTGCTTGCACCGGCCCTGCCGCGGCCTATCGGCTTTAAAGTCAAGATTGCGGAAGTGTTTTGCAGGAACCAATTTACTTAGCTTCACCGCATATGAGGAATGCTGAGGGTTATGAACTAGAATATATTCTAGAGGCTTTTGATACCAATTGGATTGCCCCCCTGGATTCCAATGCAGAGGACTTTGAAAAGGAACCAGCGGGCAAAGTTGGGGTGCGGGCAGCTGCCCGCTTGCTCCAGGAGACAGCCGCGATCCACCTAGCTTTCAGGGTAAAGAGGGGTGATCTGGTTTTCTGCCGGGCACTTACCTTTTCAGCCAGTGCTAATCCCGTTAGGTATGGGGGTGCTGTTCCTATTTTTATGGATAGTGATCGTACTTGGTGCAGATCTGCACGATGTTTTCCTGGGTTAAATGCAATGATTTCTGTTGAAAGCAGAGGTGAAACCGCGCTCTTAGGCCAGCCCAGCGCATTGCCGCCGGCAAAACTGGGCGCAATTACCAGCATTCATGGCCGGTCATCGAAAGCTTGTGCGCCACTTCATCCAAAATTTCCCCGTCAGGGGCGGCAATGACCAAAGCGGTTGTGTAACGAAGGATTTTGGCGGTGTATGAATCATCAATTCCTTCTATGTGAAATTCATGAAGCATTTTTGTCCTTTTCTTACAGGTCCGCTCCCATTTTTCAAAGGTGCTGCAGTTGTAAAATCTTTCGGCCCTATCAGGCAGTAGTGCTCTTTTCGATACTTTTTTGTGGTAGGTTTTTTTCATGTGTCCCTAAGGAAAGAGACTTTGGAATTACAAGATGGCTGCAGACTGTCGAAAAATCTTCGCTTTTCCATGGAATATGGATCGCGAAGGTTTTGTTTCAATGGAAAAATTAATATGGATGATGAAATGCTGGTAAAACAGGAAAACCTAAGGAACAATCTACAAGTAACCGATCTAAATTCACTGGTTCCGGAAGACCATTTACTGGAAAAAAAGATAGTCTTTCCGATGCAGATAGAAAGCGTAATTTCGCTGATATACCCGAGATGTTCAAGGTGATTGCCGAAGACGCGATTATCGTAGCGCTAGTTCCGGCTCTTGCCGCAAAGGCAAAGCCCGGCGAAACTATTTCCAGCCGGAAACTGCAAAGAGGTAGTGTGAATATGCGGAAATCTATCTTAAAGAAACTAGGAATCAGCATCGAATCCGAGTTTCTTTTTTGACCTCGGATCGATACGATGGTTTTTTTGGTTATATGAAAAACGTCCTAGGGGTTTCGCAATGACGTCTACATGCACGTTGACAACATAATTGACACTATCTTAACAAATAAAAACCCAAAAAAAGGGGTTCTCGCAAACGAGGTTTGGTACCATGAATAACACGTTTAAGACCCCCACAGTCGCTCCCCGTGCGGGGGCATTGAGGATGGCTATCCGCCGGATGGTGACTACAATGATCGTGCTCCCTTAGAAAAGAGCAAAATTCCGGGCCCGCATTAAAGCGGGCCTCTGCATTTAGCAAAGTCTTTTGATGCCGCCGACAAAATGCATTTTCGCGGATTCTAATGTGCACTTGGGGCCGCAATGTGCGGTTAGCCGTCAAATTTCAGGGAAATTAAACTGCCGCTGATGCAGTATGATAATGTTCTTTTCTACAGTAAGTACGCTTGTATGTATAAATTCGCCGTGGCTTATGGGAAAATTCACTTTGTCAGCTGCTCAAGGAGATCGATGATAATAATTATCGAATTGGGGGGACATCTTGCAGACATCTATTTTGGGAACTGCTTTTCGTGAAAACGGGCTGCAAATTCCAATAATAGGTAAAGAAGGTTAAAAAGTTGGAAATTGTGCCCTATAAGTAAAAAAATAGGGTTGAGTATATAGTAACTATATAGTGTAATATATGAAACAATTACGCTGTCTTAAAATAACATTAGTAAGGAAAAGGCAAATGCTTCGAAAGGGGCAGGCGCAAAGCCACGGGTCTAAGGCTGTTCTGCAGCTAAGATAGCCGGGTCGCCCACCTGTAATTTGGCCTTTTTCCGGATGTGGAAAGGGCTTTTTCTTTTTAAGCCCGTTTGGAAAGGAGGTCGTTTAATAATAATAAGCGAAAAAGTTTTCAATTTAACTCGCAATTGTTCGCAGGTGGACACAAAGGTCATGGCAGCCCTTGCTAAAGTGGATGATGATACTTTTGTGCCTTGTCTGAGAGCGCAAAAATTAGCACGGGGAATAGGGAAATTTCTCGCACTGACTTCGCGTGAATTGGATTGTTTGTGCCTGGGGGCTCTACTGCATGATATCGGCAAACAAGATATACCATGTGAGGTTTTAAACAAAGAAGATCCTTTGCTGCCCGCGGAATGGGATTTAATAGAACAACATCCCAGGCGCGGCTGGGAATACATACAGGCGACTGAGCTGAATGACGTGGTAAAAGAAATTATTTTAAAACACCACATCTGGTTTAATGGCAAAGGCGGCTATCCCTGTGCAGAAACATATGGTAAGCCGTGTTTTTGACTCAAATTACAACTGTTGCGGACGTCGTAGACGCTATGACCAGCGAGCGTCCGTATCGTCCCGCTTTAACTATCGAAGAATGCTTTCGCTATCTTGAAGAAGAGGCGGATGAGAAATTCAACCGCGATCTAGTGGAAGTTTGTAAAAAGGTTATAAAACCAAAAGAAGTTATCCAGATAGTTGTTCAATAAAAGAGGGAGGCGTCTAAAATAAAGAGTATTGCTCTTAAGATTTCAATCTATGCCGGTGTTGTGGTTTTTATAATTTCAGTTGGTTTTGGCTTATTAGCTTATTATAATGGTTCGACTGCAGTCTTAGAAGAAGTCGAGCGAGCCCTTGTTTTGCAGGCGGAACAGGCGGCCGAAATTGTAGAGAAAACATTGGAAAGCGATTTGGTTGTATTAGAAGCGTTAGCGGCGCGCCGGGAAATTCAAAGTATGGATTGGACGCTCCAGCAGCCGCTGCTTGTAGCGGAAAAGGCGCGGTTACAGAAATATGAGGCCTTAACCATAGTTCATCCGGATCGCAGTGCAATTCATGATAACGGCGAAGCTGTAGTACTACCGGATCGGGACTATCTAGAACAAGTTTTTAAAGATCAATCAGTGGTATCGGATCTGCTAATTACGGTGGATACCAGGGAATTAGTCAATGTCTTCGCGGTACCAATTAAAAGAAAGAATCAAATCGTAGGTGCTCTGTTGGCTAGGGGCGACGGCAAGACCTTAAGCGATATTAGCGCTCGATTGGGTTTCGGGGAAGGAGGCTGGGCTTTTATCGTTGATTCCGCCGGAAATCTTATGGCTGATCAGGATTTAGACAAAGTTTTTGCTGAGCGAAATCTCTTGACCGATACTGATGAATTAGCCGATGCCGGCCGGGCTTTAAAGGAATTGGGTCTAGGTAATAAAGGAGTGATTCGTTTCACTGAATCCGGCACCAAGAAAATAGCCGGCTTAGCCCCGATTGCTTCCACGGGCTGGGTGATGGGTGTGGGAGCGATTGAAGGTGAGGTACTGCAAAACATCAATCGATTTAAGATCTTTTTGATTGTAATAGGACTTGTTTTTGTATTTCTCGGCATTGGAGCCGCTTTGTGGATCGCTCGGCAAATAGCCAACCCCTTACGTCAAGTGCAAAGGGCTGTAGAAGCGGTGGCGCGGGGGGATCTGACGAAAACTGTTCAGGTTAAAACCGCGGATGAAGTAGGAAGGGTGGCTGAAGCGGTTAATCACACCGTGGAGAATATGCGCCGGATCTTAGGTTCAGTCGTAAAGTCCTCCGACGAACTGGCCGGAATGGGTGCAGAGATGGCAGCTTCATCCCAAGAACTGAGTGCTTCCGTAGAAGAAGTGGCAGGCACCACGAGTCAGTTTGCGGGCATGATTGAAAAGATGAATAAAAACGCTCAGGCGATAAATTCTGAAATCGAGAATATTTCTAATCAGGCCTTGGAAGGCGGCAAGGCTGTTGAGGTCAGTGTGCATGAAATGGGAAATCTTTCCGAGGATACTGAAAAGCTAGCTGCAGAAGTAAGTGGACTAAACACCCTGTCCGGACAAATTGGCGAAATTGTCTCAGTAATTAATGATATCGCTGAACAAACCAATTTGTTGGCTTTGAATGCCGCGATTGAAGCGGCTCGCGCGGGCGAACACGGCCGCGGATTTGCAGTTGTGGCGGAAGAAGTGCGAAAACTTGCGGAAGAATCAGCGCGGGCTACGGCGAAGATTGCCGGTTTTATTGCAGAAATTCAGACGGGGATTGCCTCTGCAGTCGAGGGTATGCAGGGAAGTGCGAAGCAAACGTCCCTCACCTTGAGCAACATTGAAGAAGGTGGGCAGCTTTTGAACAGAATCTTAGAAGATGTAGGTCAAATTGTCCCGGCAGTTCAGTCTATAAGTGCAGCCCTAGAAGAAACCAACGTCAGCGGACAAGAAATAGCCAGTGCCGCGGAAGAGCAGGCGGCCTCCGTTGAACAAGTCTCCGCAGCTGCACAAGATTTGTCAGATATGGGAGCCAAGTTGCAGGAACTTGTTGGTGTTTTTGAGTTATAGGTTCAGTAAATAATACTATCTGGATCCCGCATGCATTGCATATTAACTTCAGGGCAAAGGAGACAATAAATGACTATTCGTGAAAATTGTTTTGGGGAGAATCGGTTATTACTGTCTCCGTTTTAGTTGGAGCGGTTACTTTTATGAGTCAGCAGGCCTTGAATCTCATCGAAGAGAATGAATTTAGGGAATTGGAGCGGGTTGGTGAGGTCATTTGAACTAAGATTGAGGAACAAATGGCTTCGACAAGGGATCTTACCTTAACTGCCGGAAAACCCCGAAGTCCAACGCTTATTTCCCAATCGGGATCGAGAAGGATTAAAAAACTTGTTATTGGACGGCTGCCGTCGAGCAGCCGAGCGGTACGCTCAAATGCAATTCCATCCAACGTCCTTTTTGAGATTACATAATCCGATAGAATACGGAGATAGTTTCCGAGATTTTCGATTTACGGTGATGCTGAACTACAGCAGAAAGTAGAAAAAGGGCAACCGTTTCAGCTTCTCAGCTCATGTCGTTAGGGTAGTGGCTTTGTTCGCTACAATGACGGCTCCACCGCTGAGTCGGCGGCCGCGAACATGTTATTCAAGCATTAGCCGCTAATTCTGTGGTCTTAGATTTAATCACGAGTCAGGTGGTGATATTTTACGTGCGATCCTGGTTGAAGTAGAAGATATGGTTAGTTCTGTATCAGAAATTTCCGCTGGTTTGGAAGAAGTAAACGCCGGGGTCGCGAAATAGCCGGGGCTGCTGAAGAGCAGACCGCTTCCATCCAGCTGATTTCCAGTCCGCTTAAGATTTGGCGGATCTGGGTGTCAGACTGGGACAGTTGGTCACTCACTTCAAGTGAAATAAAGAAGTTAAAGACTTAATGCCGCAAGTCAAAAGGGTGGTGAGCTAAATGAATCAGCAAGTGGTTTCGTTAGAGGCCGAATCGGCCGGGGCAGAGGAGAGTCATAGGCAATATGTGGTTTTCTCCTTAAAGGACGAGAACTATGGAATAGAAATTTCTTCGGTGAAAGAAATTGTAAAATGGACAACTATTACTAAACTTCCCGACATGGCGCCGGAAATGGCGGGTATGATTAAACTTAGGGAAGAAGTAATTCCGGTAATTTCTCTGCATCGCCGATTTGGTCTGGCTGAGCCGGAAAACAAAGAAAGTACCAAGATTGTAATTTTGGAGACAGGCGGAAAAACTATTGGAATCAACGTGGATGATGTGGAAGAAGTAGTTAATGTGACAAAAACGCATAAGCGGTCCGGTGAATTCACGGATGGGAGCAATTGGACCAAGGGAATTGCAAAGTTGGAAGATTATCTATTAATTTTGCTAGATGTGCGCAGCTTGTTTTCAAATGGCATCGATGTTTAAGATAAGAAAATAACAATATAGTAAACGCTAGGCAGATCGCCTAGCGTTTATCTACTCGATTTGATTCTTAGACTCTCCTCTAATCGCTACGCTTTGCTTGATCTTCGAAGGGCTAGCTCCCTATAGAGAGGGCCCGCGGCCATAAAGTTTTGCGAAATTATCGCTAAGCTCTTCAGGGGTGGGTTTGATCCAATCCCCGTTTTCGATAAGTTCCGCTTTATCTCACAGCGAAAGGTTTGAAGATCATACTAAAAATTTTGTTAGAGTTAAAAGTATCATAACCTTCCTCAAGGAAGTCAAAGGGCAGCTTCCATTTGTTGTTAATTTTCACTAGCGGAAACGAGGGAAGTTCAAGAGTGGGATATTCAAATGTTCCGTCCCAGTTGTCCCAATCCAATTCTTCTTTGAATTCCGTCCAAAATTCATCCCAGGCGGGCACACCGTCCGAAAATGGGAAATCTTCTTCGTCAAGGTTGTCCCACACTTCCTTTAAGGCCCGGTACAAGTCATTTTTATTAACTTTAACGGAGATTGCTAAAGCGGCGTTTTTAACGATCGCTTCCTTGTAGTCTTTGGCGTACGTAATTTCTATTTTTCTACCGGGGGCATTAACAAATTTCACCGTTAGTTCTTTAAAGGTTAGTTCCATGTGGTCTAGAATCTCCTGGATAGACGCTACAACTTCGTCAAAAAATTCCTGCTCTGCTTCGTCCAGTTTGGGTAGGTGAATTAGGTTGATGATTTTAAAAGCGTTAAAGCTTCTGAAGGCTGCAGTTACATCTTGGAAAAACTGCTCCGCTTCTTTTTCCTTGACAGCTCCGAAGCAGCCGGAAAGAAGTAGGGCTGACACTAGCAACACAACAATTGAACCGGAAAGCCAACGTTTTCTAGCCACAAACGATCCCTCCCTGGATATTGTTATTTTACGTAGTTCTGGATCAATGTTAACGATGCCTGCCAAATTGTTAAATTCTAAACGGAAACGGGGTTTGCAGGGAGGATTTAATGCTAACTAGAGTTATCAAGAATAGGAAATTAATATAATGGAAGGGATGCAAAACAACAAGCACTATGTTAAGTCGGTTACATAGGAATCTTACCCCCTAGTTGCCCAGGAAGTGGAGGGGTAAATTGGTGGATGCGGTGCACAATCTAAGTTTTAGAATCATGGTAGTATCTGGGAAACTCGGTGGATAGATTTCTTAGACTTTGCATTTTTCGATGCAAAAAGAAAAAATTGAACCTTGACAACTTCACAGGGCAGCAATTGGCTAAAAAGTATTTTGTAAAAGTGCGTT
>JAAYRS010000165.1 GCA_012518645.1 Bacillota bacterium | reverse complement strand
TAAGCGCGCCGTCTATTTAGGTGTTTATTTGGGCAGCGTTAGCACCAATTTTGTTTTAGTTGATAATAAAAGACCGGCGGAGCAAAGCGTGGTGTGGAAAAAATATCTGCGTACTCAAGGGGCACCTTTAAAAGTGCTTAAAGAGGGATTAGGACTTTTAGAAAAAGAAGGAGGCGGCTGGCAGGTGGTGGGTGTAGGCTCCACCGGCAGTGGCCGGGAGCTGGCCGGGGCAGTGCTTGGGGCAGATGTTGTAAAAAATGAAATAACCGCTCATGCAGTTGCAGCTTTAAGTTATGATCCACAGGTAGCGACGATTGTGGAAATCGGCGGTCAAGATTCTAAGATTATAATTTTAAGGGACGGAATCGTAGTGGATTTTGCCATGAATACAGTCTGCGCGGCGGGGACGGGATCCTTTTTGGATCAGCAAGCCTTAAGATTGAATATTCCCATAGAAGAATTTGGCCCGCTGGCATTAGGCAGTAAAAATCCCGTTCGGATTGCAGGCCGCTGCACAGTTTTTGCGGAATCGGATATGATTCATAAACAGCAGCTGGGACACTGTACAGCTGATATACTGGCCGGACTCTGCTCGGCCATGGTCCGCAATTATTTGAATAATGTAGCTAAAGGTAAGGATTTGCGTCCCCAAGTATTTTTTCAGGGGGGTGTGGCTGCCAATGTGGGTATGAAGCGCTTTTTAGAGGAAGCGCTGTCACTTCCGGTCAAGGTGCCTCAAGATTACGATGTGATGGGTGCTGTCGGGGCTGCAATTTTGGCGCGAGAACACTTGGAATCGAAACAGAGAAAAACTTCTTTTTGTGGTTTAAAAATCGCTCATAGTGACTATCAAAACAAAACATTTGAGTGCAGCGGATGCCCAAACCGCTGTGAAATTGTAGAAATTTTGCGTGACGGCAACCCCATTGCCTGCTGGGGCTCACGTTGTGGTAAATATTCTTAATCTTTCGGAAAGAAACAAGTTTAGGCTGCACCCGTCCAATTTATGGCGGTGGGAACATATTTGTGGTATCATGGAAAAGGAGTTGATAGCAAGGGGGCTGAAACAGGATGCTGGGTATAGAACAAATAATCTTAAGCATTCCCGCAATTTTGCTGGCAATATCTTTTCACGAACTAGGACACGCTTATGTCGCCTATAAAATGGGGGATCCCACACCCAAATATCAAGGTAGATTAACACTTAATCCTTTAGCCCATCTTGATCCGGTAGGTGCGATTATGCTCTTAATTTTTAAAATTGGTTGGGCGAAGCCTGTCGTAATCAACCCTCATTATTTTAAAAATAGGCGCCAAGGGATCCTTCTGGTTTCATTGGCAGGCCCTTTGGCGAATGTTATCCTGGCATGGGTTTTTTATAATATTTTGGGTTTTTTGCCCCATCTTATGCCTTCTTTTGCCCTAGCTAACACCGTTTCTCTTTTTTTAATCCTTAATGTACAGTTGAATTTAGGTTTGGCTGCTTTTAATCTATTGCCTGTACCGCCCTTAGACGGATCCAAGATTTTAAGCTCCCTTTTGCCGACCCGTTTGGAATATCAATATTCTCAGTGGGCGCGCTATGGGCCTTTGATTCTAATCCTCCTAGTGGTTACGGGAGGGGCCCGCTTTATTATTAATCCAATTTACTCCGCACTATTCCGGATAGTTATCGGGCTGTCCTTGTAGGTGCGTTCCGTGGGTTATCTTATCCAGCTGGAAGTTTACGAAGGCCCTTTTGACTTACTTTTAGATCTTATTTCCCAAAACGAAATCGATATTTGGGACATTCCGATAGCTGTAATCACCGAGCAATATCTAGAATACCTCTATTCTCTCCGGGAACAGGATTTGGCCATCACCGGCGAGTTTTTGGTTATGGCCGCCACTTTGATAAGGATTAAATCTCGCCTGCTCCTCCCGGAAGAACCGGTAGAAGAAGAAGAGGCTGATCCGCGCCAAGAATTGGTTCAGCAATTAATCAGGTACAAATTCTTCAAAGATATTGCTTTGTTTTTGAAAAAAAAATACCAAGCCGCCATTCGTTTTTATCCAAAGGGGCAAAATCACGTCAGATTAGAACAAGCGCCAGTCTACACAAATTTGACCGGGGATCTTACGCTTTTAGAATTAAAGGATATTTATAAAGAGCTTTTTCTAGAGACTCAGAAAAAACCTCAGGTCCATGCGGTAACCCCCAGGGTATCGGTCCAAAAGCGCTTAGAACTTGTCCGTTTACAATTGGCGGGGCAGCCGAATATAATTTTTTCGCAATTGTTAGCGGACCAGAGCCCCCTGGAAATTGTCGTTACTTTTCTGGCTGTTTTAGAACTAGCGCGTCTTGGAGAAATACGGCTTGTTCAAGAGGAATCCTTCGGGGAAATTAGCGTCGAGGCAAGCGTGGGGGTATAACAATGACTTTTCAAGAAATGGAAGTAGTGGTCGAGGGCCTAATCTTTGCTTCCGAAAAGCCTATTAAGGCTCAAGAAATAGCGAGAATTTTGGAATCGGATCAAAAAACAATTATTGCCCTGATCGACAAGATCAAAGAGCGCTATAAGCGGGGGGCCCTGATGATTAGGAATGTCGCCGGCGGCTATCAAATTGTGACTAAGGCGGAATTAAAGCCTTGGATTGAAAAGATGGGCCGTGAAGTTATTAATGCACCTTTGACCATGGCCAGCACGGAAACTTTGGCGATCATAGCCTACCAGCAGCCGGTAACTAAGGCGGAAATTGAGCAAATACGGGGTGTCCGTTCAGATAGTGCTTTAAATAGTTTATTAGAGCGAGAGTTAATTTGCGAGCTGGGTCGAAAAGACGGGCCCGGAAGGCCGATTCTTTATGGCGTAACCGAAAAATTCCTAGCCCATTTTGGCCTCAAAAGTCTGGATGAACTGCCTTTAGATGGCATAAGCTGATGGAAATAATGGTAAATTAAGACTGAGTAGGGGTGATCTTATGCTCAGTCTTTTTTTGCTGTTTTTTTCCCTTCTTTTCTTTCTGCTGAAATTTGCAGTAAAGGTGGAGGCAGAGTACGAAAATCTTCAACTGGAATTGGCTCTTTATGTGGGCCTAGGCACTAAATTTTTACAGGTACCTCCTTTTTTGCTGCGTAAATTGGAACAAAAAATCCGCAGCAGCCCGGCTAAAAGCCTCTCTCAGTTAAGGCGGCGTTTTCGGTTTTTTACATCTGTTTTAGATCGGCTTATCATGGAAATCAGCAGTCTTAATCTGCACATTTCTTTTGGTGTTTTGGACCCATTTTGGACTGCCTTGGCCAATGCTGGTCTTTGGACTTTTGTTGGCCCTTTTGTAGCGGGTCTAGAAAGCAGGTTCAGCGAGGCCCCGGTGATTAAGACGGAACCCCATTTTGGCGGTTACCAGTTGCGGATTGCGTTCCGCTGCATATTCCGGTTTAGACTTGGTCAAATTATACTCAATGAATTGGTAGGAATAGCTAATACTCTTTCTACGTAAATTTAAACTAAAGGAGAGCGGAATATGGAAGGAAAGCATCCGATTGAGGGGCTAATGCAGACTGCTATGGAAAGCCTGAAAACGATGGTTGATGTGAACACAATTTTAGGAGATCCGGTAGAAACGGCCGATGGCCAAATCATTTTGCCGGTAAGCAGAGTTAGCTTTGGTTTTGCCGCCGGAGGCGGAGAATTTTCTGCGGCTAAGAAAAGTGCTGTCCAGGAGGGAAAACATCCTTTCGGGGGAGGCAGCGGGGCGGGGATTGCTCTTAATCCGGTGGCCTTTTTGGTAGTGGGCCCCGAAAGCGTTCGTTTACTTCCGGTTGACCAAAGTGCTATTTATGATCGGCTAATTGATCTAGCACCGCAATTCCTGGATAGAATTCAAGGCATGATGAGGGGGGAAAAGGCTAACGGGGTTTTACGAACAACCTACAAAGTCTAGAGGGGGCAACCCCTCTTTTTTTCTTGCCTAATTAAGCTTGATTAGATATTATTGTCAGTGGGAGGTAGTCGGGGTGCGGGAAAGGTTGCAGAAAGTGATGGCTCAAGCCGGCCTGGGTTCACGCCGTTTTTGTGAGGAAATAATTAAAGAGGGCCGGGTTAAAGTAAATGGAAAAGTTGCAGTGTTGGGGATGAAAGCTAAGCCAGGGAAAGATTTAATTACTGTGGACGGCAAGCCCTTGGGTCCCAAAGAACAAAAACGCTATATTATGCTTTATAAGCCTGGTGGCTATATCACTACCGTTCAGGATCAATTCGGCCGTCCAAGTATTCTCGATCTTTTAGCCAACCTTCGGGAAAGGGTCTACCCCGTAGGGCGTTTGGATTACGATTCCGAAGGATTAGTTTTATTGACCAACGACGGCGCTTTAGCCTATCGGGTCATGCATCCTAAATTTGAATTAGCTAAGACCTACTTAGTGCAGGTCACAGGAAAGATTACAAAGGATGCGGTTCGGCATTTGCGCCAAGGAGTCGCCCTGGAGGAAGGTCTTACCGCGCCGGCCCAAGTTAAGATTCTTAAATCGAGCGGGAAGGGCAGCCTTTTGCATATAACTCTTAGGGAAGGCCGGAACCGACAGATTAGAAGAATGGGGGCCAAGGTGGGGTTTCCTGTCCAATCTTTGCTGAGGATAGCTGTAGGGCCCCTTCAGTTGGGAAACCTGCCTCAGGGCGAATTTAGGGAACTGACACCGCAGGAAATAATGGAATTAAAAAAGGCGGTGGGACTGCCATGAATACCAGAGTGGTTGTTATTGGGGCCGGCGCTTCGGGCTTGTTTGCCGCTGGTTTTTTGGCCCAAAGGGGGGCTTCTGTCTTGGTTTTAGAAAAAACACAGCGGACAGCCGGAAAAGTTAGGATCTCCGGCAAGGGGCGCTGTAATTTGACGAACGCTGTTTCTGTTCGAGATTTTCCCCAGAACTACAAAACAAACGGCCGTTTTTTGTATAGTGCCCTCCATCGTTTTTCCAACAAGGACTGCATCCGTTTTTTCGAAAACCGGGGTTTAAGATTGAAGATAGAAAGAGGGCAGAGGGTTTTCCCTTGTTCCAACGATGCTAATCAAATTGCGGATGCTTTGGAAAACTTCGCTAGAGAAAACGGGGCGCGAATTCTTTTCGGGGAAAAAGTTTTTAAAATACAGATAGGTGCAAAGAACAGAATCGAAGGTGTTTTTAGTTTTAATGGCGCCGGTTCCAATTTCTTTCCGGCCGAAAGTGTTATTGTCGCCACCGGAGGCATGAGTTATCCGGGCACCGGATCGAGCGGGGACGGTTATAAGCTGGCTCGGGATCTGGGCCATAAAATTATTGAGCCGCGCCCTGCCTTGGTTCCCTTACGGACCGAAGAAAAGTGGGTGCGGGAATTAGCGGGGTTAAGCTTGAAAAACGTTGAGCTCAAGCTGACAGATCACCGCAATCAAAACATGGTTCTGTTCGGTGAACTGATGTTTACTCACTTTGGGCTGACCGGCCCTATTGTTTTAACAGCCAGCGAACAGGTGGGATTATGGCTGCGGGAAACTAAGATGCCCGTTTCAGCTGCAATTGACCTTAAGCCCGCCCTTAATGAACAGCAGTTAGATCAAAGGGTGCTGCGGGATCTGCAGAAGTATTCCCGCAAACATTTTCTCAATTCTTTAGGGGATCTCCTTCCTCGGAAATTAATTCCCGTTATTATATCCTTATCAACAATCCCGGGGGACAAGCCTTGCCATCAAATCACCAAAAAGGAGCGTTCTCTTTTGGTCAGGCTCCTAAAAAGGCTGCCTCTAACTATTATTGACACTCTTCCCCTAGCCTCCGCGATAGTAACTGCCGGCGGGGTAGAGTTATCAGAAATAGATCCCAGGAGGATGGAGTCAAAATTAAAAAGAGGTTTATTCTTCGTTGGCGAAGTATTAGATATCCACGGGGTTACCGGAGGCTTTAACCTACAGGCTGCATTTTCAACGGGATATTGTGCGGCGCACTCGGTGGAATTGGAAACAGAAGGGTGATACAATTTTATGAAGATCGCTATTGATGGCCCGGCCGGATCGGGAAAAAGCACCATAGCCCGTTTAGTTGCCAAGGAACTAAACCTTCGCTATTTGGATACGGGGGCGATGTATCGGGCTTTAACTCTGCAGGCTTTGAGGGCCAATATCCCGCTTGATAATCAAGGCAAATTGGTTGCTTTGTTGAATTCAACGGATTTAGAAGTCCGCTTTCAAGCCCAAGGCGGTGATAATTTGCTGTTAATCAACGGAGAGGATGTTACCGATTCACTTCGTCAACCAATTATCAATGAAAATGTTTCTTTAGTGTCCAGTCATCAACTGGTACGCGAGATTATTGTCAGCCTTCAGAAAGAAATTGCTAAAGAAGGCTCGATTGTTATGGACGGCCGCGATATTGGAACTGTAGTTATGCCCGATGCTTGCTGGAAGATTTTTTTAGAGGCATCGAGAGAGGAAAGGGCCCGGCGGCGGCGGCTGGAATTAAAAGAAAAGGGCCATGACTTGAGTTTGGAAGATTTGGTGCAGCAGATCCAAAGGCGGGATTTCCTAGATTCAACCAGAGAATCTTCTCCTTTAAAAAAGGCTGAGGATGCTGTGGAAATCGATACGACGTTTCTAACCATTGAAGAAGTCGTGGAAAGAGTTCTTCAATTGGTTGTGGGGGGGAGAAAACATGTATGAGGTTGTAGTAGCTCTCGTTAGGTTTTTTCTTAAAATATTTTGCGGGCTAAAAGTGAGTGGGGAGGAAAACCTGCCGGAAAAAGGCGGTGCAATTATTGCGGCTAATCATACTACCTGGTTCGATCCTTTTGCTCTGGCCACCGCGGTACCGAGGCCGGTCCACTTTATGGCTAAAGCGGAGCTCTTTCGAAATCGCATTTTAGCTAAGGTGCTGACAAAAGCCTATGCTTTTCCGGTGAAAAGGGGGCTGGCCGACCGCAATGCCATTCGTAAAGCTCAGCAAGTTGTAAAAGAAGGGCATCTTTTGGGGATTTTCCCAGAAGGGACGCGTAACAGAAGCGACGGGGAATTTTTGCCCCTTCAGGGGGGAACCGCCTTTATTGCCCTCAAGAGCGGGGTGCCGGTAATTCCGGTCCTGGTTAGCGGTGTAAAACCTTTCCGATTCCGGAAGCCGATTAGAATTGTAATCGGAAAACCAATTAATCTTGGAAGTCCGCAGAGGACTAATAAACAAAAGGTAGAGAAAGCCAGCAGTTTGATTTTAGAGCAATTTCGCGACTTAATTAGCAGGAATAATTGAGTGCACGCAGAACTACACACTGGGTGGGCTTATTGTTTATAGTCCACGATTTATAGGCATAATAAGGGAGGGGGAAAGGTGGAAATTGTATTGGCAGATGCCGCCGGATTCTGTTTTGGCGTCAAACGAGCCCTCGAAATGACGAAAAAAACTGCAGAAGAGGCTCCGCACGGCACTCCGATACACACATTAGGTCCACTTATCCATAACCCTCAGGT
>JAAYRS010000164.1 GCA_012518645.1 Bacillota bacterium | reverse complement strand
TTCAAAATCAATTTCGGCCAGGTCAATTCCCTGCTTTTCCAGTTGCAACCGAGCTTCTTTGGGGATAAAGGCGTTCCCAATACTACAGAATTTAGTGGCTAATTTCAGCAGTCCCAAGGGAAGATTAACGTTTACCTTCTTTCCTTTTTCGGAACTGATGCGGACGCGCAAAAATTTCTTTGTGGCCGCAGGGCCGTTTTTTTCACGGAGCCTTGTTCCTTCCATCGCTTCCAATAACTCCAAGCCTTCCGAAGCGGTAATCTTGCCTTCTTCTACCATCTGCAGGACTTTCATTTTTTCTTCCTTCATCTTTCTCTCTCCTTTAGTATTATTGGCGGGGTTTTCCTTTTAATTGTTCGGCTGCTTCGGCCACTGAAATATCGCCGCGCTCTAGAGCAGCCAATATTTCGGCCGCGTTAGCGCTGTTGTGCCCAGAATTTTCTGCGGGGCTGACACGGTAGCCCAAGGCCTGGATTACAGAATCGAGCCTGTTTCGGACTGTGGGATAAGAGATACCCAGCTCTTTCTCTACTTCTTTGATACTGCCGCGGCATTTGATAAAAATTTCGATAAACTTCTTTTGTTCGGCCGGAAGGCGGCAAAATTTGCAAATGGAAAAATTACCCGCCAGCTCAGTGGCGCAAAAACTACAGGAGAGGCGGTTCACCCGCAACTCGTGACCGCAAATTGGGCAAGTTCCCGGGGTGGTGTAATCCATATAAAATCAACCCCTTAATTCCAATCATTTATTATTTTACCATGTTTAATCAATAAAATCAATATCACCATTGCTTTTGTTGATGTAAACCATACTTTCAATACAAGTATAAGGCGGATTTTAATGAATGCCTACCTGGCTGAGATCGAGAGACTGGAGGGGAGAAAGGGGGCAAAATAGGCTTTTTTTATTTTAAAAAGGTTATTGACATATGCCCATAACTAGGATATACTATAGTTGAACCAAAGAACATGGTAATTGGATTCGAAAGGGGGCTAATTAAATGCCATATGGTGATGGGACCGGTCCAGCCGGAATGGGCCCTCTAAGCGGTCGCCGGCTTGGATTCTGTGCCGGATATGGAAGCCCGGGTTATGCTAACCCCATAGGTGGCCGCGGTCGTCGAGGACCGGGTTACGGAAGAGGATGGGGCTACGGCCGTTTTGCCGGAGCCGGAATGTGGGCCGGGGATGCGGGCCCTTTTCCCGGCGGCCGTCAATTTTCCGCCGGCGTCGTTGATGAAAAGCAAATGCTAACGGCAGAAGCTAAGATGCTGCAAGAAAACTTGGCGGCTATTCAAGCGCGGCTAAAGGCGCTGGAAGGTAAGGAAGATGCGTAAACAAAGCAAGAGGCAGTGGGAATGACAACAGCCCGGTTGACCGGGCTGTTGTCATTTAGGCTATCTTAATTTAGATTAGGGTTTTCAAATATGAATCGGGATTTGCATAACCACTGGGACCGGGAGCATTTTGGCTGCGGCTGGGTTGTTGTTAAGTGGGTTTTGCCGGACCAGAGTAGAAGGGAGTGTCCCTGAATGTGGCCGGGTTTTTGGGCCCTGCTTGTATGGGGTGTGCTTTTT
>JAAYRS010000163.1 GCA_012518645.1 Bacillota bacterium | reverse complement strand
TAAGCGTTGACATGGGCGGTAATCCAATTTTCAGTGACCATGCTTGGAAATGCTTCCACGTATGCATAGTAGCTGCAGGGGAGCTCCCCAACGAAAATATACGCATCACTTTGCTCGCCGGTTACCCTATCGAAGATCGGCATGGTGTTCCCGGCCCAATCGACTTCAAAAGTATCACCGGGTTTCCGCTTAATTCTCATCGTGGCTTTTGTTGCACGAGCCCATTTGCGGTAATTATCGCAAAACTGCGTGTACTGGTAAGGCGCCGTTTTTTCTGGGTAGTGTATCTCGCAGTATTCGGCCCACAAGAGGGTTAAAGTAACCCCTGGCTTTGCCAATTCATTATGAATCTTCTTACAACCAGGCATCATGTAATCGGGTTTACGAGTGGCTATTTCAATGTAAAGCAAGGCTTTGCGGTCCTTGTCGGTGAATTCCCGTACTGTTGGTTCGGAGAGATTGGCGTGGGCGGCACGCCGCAATAAATCACTTACGGTACTGGGTATTGCTTGTCAAAGCGGTATTCCAGTAAAATTCTATCGAACAGCGGCCTTGGTCAATCAACTTTCAGAAGCTAAAAAGACGGGAACACTGGGAACATTTCTAAAAAAACTGTACAAAGCAAAGATTTTAATTCTCGATGAGTGGGGCTACGTCCCTTACGATCGCACAGGATCACAACTACTTTTTGATTTGCTTTCAGAAATACATGAGCAGAAATCCATCATTCTAAACACGAACCTGGAATTTTCTCGCTGGGTCAACGTCCTTTATGATGAACAATTAACGGCGGCGCTGGTAGGTAGGTTAATGCACCACTGTCACTTGCTGTTGTTTCCCGGTGAAAATAATCGATTAAGAGAGTCGAGCGTAAACGAGTTGTACCGCTCTATTGCTCCGGAAAACATGCAAGAAGCAAGATAAGACGGTTTTTACAAAGGAGCGGCTGTGGTTGTAATGTTCCCAAAGAACCTAGGCCCCTTCAAATTGTTAGATCAAGAGATATGCCTGCAATGCGACCATTTCCTTGTTAATTTTCGCAAGGAAATGGCCCTTGCAAAAGACTTGCAAAAGACGGGAAATTCCTCTTGCAATAATCGGGAAAATCAATTTGCAACTTTAAGGAAAAAGGCCTTGCAAAAAACAATCAAATCTCCTGTTTAACGCCTTTTTGGTTTTGTTTTGAGTTTTGTCAACTTACCATTTCGGAACCCCGATGGCTTTTTCTTTATAGAATTGCGAACTTAATTATACGTGTTAAAACTTAAGGGGGAGTTTAAATGCGTTTATCAACTACTCTTGGTATTCATTGCAAAAGCTCGGGGAAGAAGGACAAGCATTATAGTTATGAGGATAGCATTAGAATTTGTTTGGACAGCGGATATAAAGTGTTAGACATTAGTTTTTCAAGCCATTCGGCCGGTGCGTTTCGCATGAACCAACCCGATTGGGAGCAGTCGGTTACGCAGCTTAAGGAATTTGCAAGTGCCTTAGGGGTAGAGTGGAGTCAAGGTCATGCTCACTACTATGGGTGGGAAACAACGCCGGAGTCCGAAAGAGGATGGCAGGAGGAATTAATTCGCCGTTCTATCATTGGGGCTGGTATCTTGGGAGTCAAATGGTTAGTAATTCATCCTGGGAGTGTACACGATGATTTGGGGTATTCAAGAGAAAAATCGTTGGAAAAGAATCTTAAAGCTTTTAGAGAATACGGGGAACTTGCTGCTGAACACAACGTCGGTATAGCCATCGAAAACATGTTTGATCGCGGCAGAATCCGGCGCTTCGGCTCAATGTTGGATGAGTTATTAGAACTTCACGAAATGCTGGACGATCCGGTGCGATTCGGGATTTGCTGGGATACGGGCCATGCCCATTTAATGGGGATTAACCAGGCGGAAGCCCTGCAGCGGATTGGGGGGCGGCTGAAAGCTTTACACATAGCCGATAATCGTGGGGAATACGATGATCATATACCACCTTATTTCGGTACCATTAACTGGGGGCCAATTATGAGGACTCTAGAAGATGTAGGTTACAAAGGAGATTTTACGTTCGAAATCTTGAATTTGACTAAAGATTTGCCGCGAGGACTACATCAAGAAGCTATTGAGTTTACCTACAGGCTGGGGAGATTTATGCTCGAATCAGTCTAATAATTATTTAAATGAACAAAGAAGATATTGTTTTTTGGCGGGAAAGAGGAAATTATATCTCACCAATTATCCCGAACCGGAGGTTTAGTTAAGATGTCTGATAAATATGTAATAGGCCTTGATTTTGGGACCCAGTCGGGGCGGGGTGTGCTGGTGCGTTTAAGTGATGGTGCGGAAATAGCGGTTTCCGTAAGCGGCTACAGCCGCGGAGTGGTAACTGAAACCCTGCCTAACGGGCCGGAATTACCTCCCGGCTTTGCCTTGCAGCATCCGGAAGACTATTTAGGGGCTTTAGAATTCATCATTAAAGAACTCTTAGGGAAAACGGGGATATCCGAAAGCCGGATTATGGGTATAGGGGTTGCGGCCACATCCTGCACGATTTTACCGGCTTTGAAAGACGGGGCATCGCTTTGTTCTTTAAAAGAGTATGCATCCGATCCTCACAGCTGGGCTAAGCTTTGGAAGCATCATGGTGCTTTACAGGAGGCCGCGGAGCTGAATCAGTTTTTAATTGAAAATGCACCGCATTTAGCCCTACAATTTGGGGCTAATTCAGCGGAGCGGATGCTGCCGAAAATCCTGGAAATAAAGCGTCACAGCCCTCAAGTTTACGAAGCTGCTTACACATTTGTGGAATTGGCCGATTGGATTGTCTGGAAATTAACGGGTAGACTTCAGCGAAGTGCTCCCATAGCCGGCTATAAAACGCTGTGGCGGAAAGAAACAGGCTATTTAGATCCAAAAATGCTTACAGTGATCGATGAGGATTATAGGGATATTATCAAAAATAAACTGCCCGGTCCTGTTATTCCCATGGGTTTGGCCGGTACCATTTCTCCGGCCGTGTCCAATAAATTAGGATTGGACCCTGCCACTGCGGTAGCAACAGGACATATTGATGCCCACGCTGCAGTTTTAGGATCCGGGGTTGCCGGTCCCGGTACAGTTGTCATGGTGATGGGTACCTCCTCTTGCCACCTCTTGCTTGATGAAAGGCTGGGATTAGCGGAGGGAATGAGCGGGGCGGTAAAAGATGGGATCGTAGAAGGGTACTATGCCTATGAGTCGGGGCAATCTTCTGTGGGGGATCAATTCCAATGGTTTGTAGAGCAGGCGGTGCCCGGCAGTTATCAAAATGCGGCCCGGGAGGCAGGAAAGGATATTTTTGGATATTTGGAAGAAATGGCTTGGCAATTGCCCTTGGGTAAAACGGGCCTTTTAGCTTTAGATTGGTGGCGGGGCAATAGGTCGGTTCTAAACAATGCATCTTTAACGGGCTTGATTATTGGCTTAACGATGGAAACAAAGCCGGAGGAAATCTATTTAGCCCTACTAGAATCCACCGCTTTTGGAGCCAGAAGGATTATAGAAAGCTTTAAAGAGCGGGGATTGGCTGTTGAGCAAATCCGAGCCTGTGGGGGGCTGCCTAAAAAGAATAAATTGTTGGCTCAAATTTATGCTGATGTAATGAAATGCCCGATTGAGATAGCGGCATCAGACTATACCAGTGCTTTGGGCATGGCTATGTGGGCCGGAGTAGCCGCGGGCCCGGAAAAGGGCGGTTATGAAAATATTGAGGCTGCTGTGGAGAAAATGGCTCCGCAGGCCGTTACAACCTATTATCCCTGTCCCGAAAGAAAACTGGATTATGATTCCCTCTATCAAGAATATAGAAGGCTTTATGATTATTTTGGACGAGGCGGAAATAAAGTTATGGAGCGCTTACAAGCCCGCAAACTGGTCTAAAAGTGCCGAAGCCTGGGAACTCCTTTGTATAACTTTCTTTATGTAGTAGAATAGATAAAAAGAGCTAGAAATAGGGATCGTATTTCCTAGTCAACAAGTTTAGAGAAGGGGTAATAGTGTATTATAAAATAGAGACCCATTGCCATACTTTTGAATCCAGCGCCTGCGGGCGGGTCCCGGCGGAACAGTTGGTAGAACTTTATTTAGAAGCGGGCTATGCTGGGCTGGTTATAACTGATCATTTCAGCGCAGACAATTCGGAGAGGCTGGCCGCTAGGGATGGGCGTCCTACTGACTTTGCCGGCCAATGCGATAATTTGTTTCAAGGTTATCAAGCGGCAAAAGATTTTGCCCAAGGCAGGTTAATAATATTAATGGGCATGGAATTACGATTCAACGCCAACCGTAATGATTATCTCGTTTATGGGTTCGATAAGCCTAATCTGTTAAAACATTCCGATCTTTTCCATTGGGGTATTGAACGATTTTCCGCCTATGCCAGAAAAAGGGGCCTGCTTGTTGTGCAAGCCCACCCCTTTCGGGACGGTATGACTATCACCGCTCCCGCTTCTATTGATATGCTAGAGGTCCACAATGGCCATCCCAGGCAGGCCTCCAGAAACGAAATAGCTGCCCGGTGGGCAGAAATGCATGGGCTTCCCGGCAGCTCCGGCAGTGACTTTCACCGCCAAGGGGATCAGGGCGGCGGAGGGGTTCTTTTACCGGAAAAACCCAGAAATAGTGATCATTTTGTTACAATGATGAAAGAAGGCCCTTTGCTGGTTAAAGGGGATAATTAAAGATAAGCAGTGTTTAGGGGATAGGCAAAAACTTCCTGGGCGGAGTTTTTGCCTATCTCTTCTTGGCAGCGATAATTATTGTCCTTGATTTTAAGCGGATAGTGAGGTAAAGGCAGGTATTCTCAAGGAAAAGAGGAAATAGATCCGATGGATTGGGGAGGGGAAGGTATGAGCTTGGATAAATTAAAGCAGCTGAAGCAAAACATTAGCGAAGTAATTGTAGGTAAAGAGCGGGTCACGGAACTTCTTTTAACAACTCTCTTAGC
This sequence comes from Bacillota bacterium, assembly GCA_012518645.1. Classification (GTDB taxonomy): domain Bacteria; phylum Bacillota; class Limnochordia; order Darwinibacteriales; family Darwinibacteriaceae; genus JAAYRS01. The sequence goes on along the minus strand of JAAYRS010000163.1, from coordinate 15,882 downwards.
AGGGGGTAATTGCCTGATAGATGATGTGCCGGGGGTGGGGAAGACAAAATTGGCCAATGCTTTGGCCCGCTCCTTGGGGGTAGAGTTTAAGCGGGTCCAGTTTACACCTGACTTGCAGCCGGCGGATATCAGCGGGATTTATTTTTATAATCAAAAAGAAGGCGATTTCAAATTTAGGCCCGGTCCGGTGTTTACCAACATTTTGCTGGCTGACGAAATTAATAGGGCTGTACCCAGGACTCAAGCCAGTTTGTTAGAAGCTATGGAAGAAAAGCAGGTCAGCATAGAGGGCACTGTTTTTCCATTGTCCAAGCCCTTTTTAGTTATCGCCACTCAAAATCCGGTAGAGCTGGAAGGGACTTTTCCTCTGCCGGAGGCCCAATTGGATCGCTTTTTGCTGAAAATTGAAATGGGTTATCCCAGTATTGAAGAAGAGGTCCGGATTTTGGGCCGTTTTAAACAGGAAGATCCCCTTGTTAATTTAAACCCGGTTTTGGATGGGGACGCTATTTTAGCTTTGCGGGAAGAAGTAAATAAAGTGCACTTAACCCCGGATTTAATGAAGTATATCGCCCAATTATCAGCAGCAACCAGGAATAGCAGGCATATCCGTTTAGGCCTCAGCCCCCGGGGATCTTTAGCTTTAATGCGTTCCGCTTTAGCTTACGCATTTTTGCAGGGCCGGGGCTATGTTCTTCCCGATGATCTTAAATATTTGTTTTACTATGTTGCCGGGCACCGCCTTATTTTAGAATATGAAAGCGAGTACGCGGAAGACAATAAACTGGAGCTAACCCAAGAGATTTTGGCCCAGGTGCCTGTTCCTGTTGAGGATGTTGTTTATGGATCATAAACAGCGAGTACTGTTTTTAACCTTCAGCTTCGCGGCTTTAGCGCTGTTTGCCGGCCTGCGCGGCTATTTAACCGCTTTTTTGGCTGCTCTATTAGTCTTAACAGCTATTGGGCTTGCCTTTGTATGGAACCGTTTCGTTTTCCGGAAACTGCACTTAAAGCGGAGTTTAAACCGCACCTACGCTGAATTTGATTCCTTAATTACCATGGAGTTAGCTATAACTAATAGAAAAGTCCTGCCCCTTCTAGGGTTGAAACTAGAAAGCACAGTTACCTCCGGCTTGGAGTTTGCTGATTCCCGCAGGCTTCTCACCGAGCGGGACGGAAGAGAAAATATTTTTCAAGATTTTTTTCACTTAAACTGGTACGAAAAAAGAACGCGCCGCTATGAACTGCGCCCTTTAAAGAGGGGACGCTACGAATTTGGTCAAGGCACCCTAAGTTATGCCGATCCTTTCGGGTTTTTTGCCAACCAGCTGGAAGATGTCTTAGAAACCGAAAAGATTACAGTTTTTCCCAAAATTGTGCCCATCCAAGGCCAAACTGGCTTAAACACATACCTTTTTGGATCCCGGCCCCGGGAAGGATGGATTTATACGGATCCGCTGAATCTAGTGGGAACCAGGCCGTATCAAACTACTGATTCTGCCCGGCAGATTAATTGGAAAGCCACCGCCCGGCACGGGGCTATGCAGGTAGATATAGAAAAACCTTCTTTTGATCAGCAAGTATATCTGGTGTTGCTCCAGCCGCCTCAGGCCAAATGGTGGGTTTCCGCAGTAAACAACAATCTGGAAGTGGCTATTATGGCCGCCGCTTCTTTAATCGACAATTATTTGCAGGCGGGCTACCAAATTAACTTGGCAACTAATTTAATTTCTCGAATTCACGGCCTGGAAGAAAAGCCCAGCCGCCTTATTGCCGGGAGGTCACAGCGGGTTGAGCTGCTGACCAGGTTAGCTTTGCTGCACAATTTTAGTATGGAACCGGATCAGCGGGTTTTGGCAAGGATCGGAAAAAGGATGGAACCCGGCTGCACCGCAGTTGTAATTACTACAGCTCCGGGAAAATTGGAACCGGCTTTGGCCGGCTCGATTCGGCGTTTGATGGCTCGAGGAAGGGTAGGGGTGCTGCGGGTCAGCGCAGAAAAAGAATTGAAGCGCACCGCGGGGCTTAGGGAATGGCGGATTGAAGGAAGGAGGCCTTGGCGTGAAGCGGAATCATTGGAACTATCTTAGAACTGGGATCTTAATGCTGCTGCAGGGCATCTTGGTCACAATTTTGTTCTACCCCTGGCTCCAATTAGCCGCTGATTACTGGCATTTTAATCCCCGCCTGGGTTCTTTGTGGATCTTCCTGACAATTGTCCTCGGAATTTTTTCAGCCCAAAGGAGCCTGGGATTAGGTCAAAAAGGGCTCGTTTATTTATTTTCTAGCCTCCTGGCTTCCTCTTTTTTGGCCTCTTTGTGGCGGCTTCCCCTCCTGCTTAGCCTTCTCTTGGCCTTAGCCCTCCTATTTTTGGCTGGGCGTTTTACGGATTACCCCGCTCGGCGCAGCTTTACCGCTGATTGGGGTTGGTTCAGCTTGATTTTAGTTTTAAGCAGCCTTTTCCAGCCCCAATTGGGCTACGAGTTAGGCATTGGACTAATCCTCTTATTTTTCGGCCTGAGTACAACTGCTTTAATTCTGTGGAACACTATCCGCGGTGAGGAAAAGGGTTTAAGACCTGATTATAGCGGCTTGGGCCGGTCTATCCCCCTCTTTATTTTAAGTGCCGCGGCCTTAGCGCTTCTTTTAGGATTGGCATTATCCCCGGAGATTCTCCAAAAGAGCCTAAATGCAGCCCTCCTGGTTTATCACGGCTTGGTCGAAATCATTGTTTTCTTTTTAGTACGGCCTCTAGCTTGGTTAGCGGCACCTTTGTTCCGCTGGGCGGAAGGGGTGGAAATGCAGGAGTTTGCTATGGAAATCCCGGAAAGCCAAGGATATTCGGGGGACTTGCTCCCGGGGGAACAAGCGCTTAGCCCTCAGGCCCTGCAAAGCATTACTTGGATTAGTTGGCTTTTGGCCTTACTTGTTCTTGTTATTTTGATCTGGATAGTTTTTCGCCGGGTACTGCGAAAGAAAGATAAAAAGCAGGGGTTTATGGTGGAAGAAACCCGGGAATCGGTTTTTTCCGGCGCAGAAGTCCTAGCGGATTTAAAAAACGCTTTTCTCGGTGTGCTTCGGCCTTTCTCCCGGCGGAAGCGCTGGCATCGGGGAGCTGACCCTCTCCAAAAAATTAGAGGGATTTATGCCCGCTTTGTGCTGAAGATGGGCAAAAAAGCGGACTTTGCCGAGGGGGCCACCCCTTGGGAATACGCGCAAAAGCTAGCGCAGCACCAAGAGGGCCTTAACTGGAATGCCCTGCAAAGATTAACCGAATTATATAATCAAGCCCGTTATGCAGAAAAAGGCGACGGCCTTGCTGCAGAAGAGGCGCAAAAATTGTCTCAAGAGATTAAAAGATAAAGGAGAGTGAAAGCAGTGTTTGTCTTATTTGTGGTACTCAACGAAATCGATTACTTAGAACAGATCTTGGCCCGTTTCGTAGACGTTGGTGTTCAAGGGGCCACGATCCTAGACAGTAAAGGGATGGCCAGTGCTTTAGCTGCTCAAAGCGGACGGGATCAGCCGGTCTTTCCCTTTTTAAAAAAGGGCGTCCGCCCTTATAGTAAGACTATTTTCACCGTTTTGGAGAATGAAGAGCTGGTGGAAAGGACAGCTCAGGCCGTAAAAGATGTTTTGGAAGAGATACCCCGGCCGGGGGTAGGCTTCATGTTTTCTGTACCTTTAGGCAAAGTTTATACCCTGCGCAACGACGGCTAAGTTTCTAACCCCCGCCGCGGCGGGCCTCTCTCTGCTTGCGGGTCTTGATGAAATGTGAAAGGCATAAACTTAGAGGGAAGGGTTCTTTGTTAGAATGGTGAATTGTTTGAGGCCAAACGCGGTGTGTTTTTTGGGGGGATTTTTATGAGTTTTTGCGGATTCCATTCCTGCATACAATTAGTTCCTATTTTCCAGAACTTAACCCCGGATGAAATGAATGAAATCGCCGGGATAACCAGGGAACAAAACTTTGTTAAAGGCCAGCAGATTTATGCCAGCGGGGATGAGCTGGGGGGCCTTTATGTTATTCATCAAGGCAGAGTTAAAATCTACCGCTTAAGCGATACGGGGAAGGAACAAGTGCTAAGGGTTTTAGGGCCCGGCGATTTCCTGGGCGAATTGGCCTTATTCAGCCAGGCGGCTTTAAAGGACTACGGGGAAGCCCTGGAGGCGGGCTCCATGTGTGTTATAGAGGGGTTGCGCCTAAAAGAATTGATGGCCAAATACCCGGCTATTGCTTTTAAGATTTTAGAAGAGCTGAGCCGCCGTTTGAAAAGAACAGAGAGTTTATTGGAGGATATTAGCCTTCATTCTGCGGAAAGGCGTTTAGCCCAGGTTTTATTGGATTTATGCGGAGATGAAGAACAGCTGGAACTTAAAATGGCTAAGCGCGATCTAGCTTCGCAGCTGGGTATGAGCCAAGAAACCTTAAGCCGCAGATTAACGGCTTTTCAAAAGGAGGGCCTAATTAAACAAATCGGGCAGCGGCGGATCTTAATAAAGGATCGCCGGGGCTTAAAAGCGGTGTGCGAAGGTGACTAGAGAAAAGGGATTCCTTTACAAACTGGGCAGCGGGTTTTTGATCGGAGCCGGTCTGATTTTGCCCGGGATCAGCGGCGGGGTCTTAGCCTTGGTTTTAGGCTTGTACCAACCTTTGTTGGAGATGGTTACTAAACCGTTTTCCCGCTGGCGCCAAAATCTAATGCTTTTGTTACCGTTGCTGCTGGGAGTAGGAGGCTGTTTTTTCCTCTTTGGGGGCCTTTTAAAATATCTTTTCCTGCAGTTTCCCTTACTGTTGCTTTATTCTTTTCTAGGGCTGGCGGCCGGAGGGCTGCCCACTATCTTGAACCAAGCGAATGAAGGGGGGTTTCGGCTCTCTTATCTAACCGCATTTGGGAGCGGGGCTCTCTTTTTAATCCTGGTAATCAGCAGCGCTGGTTTTGCCCCGGGGCTGTTTTTGGGCCGCGGTTTATGGCAGGTCTTCAGCTACGGGCTTTGGCTGGCGCTGGGAGCAGTGGTCCCCGGACTGAGCGCCTCCTTTTTATTAATGGCTCTGGGAGCCTATGAACAGGTGCTGAGCGCTTTCCTTGATTTGGATTTTCAATTTTTAGCCCCCTTAGTCCTGGGATTTATACCGGGGGCCTTCTTAGTCTCTTGGGGAATAACTTATTTATTCAAAAAAATGCACGGCTACACTTATTATGCAATCTTAGGCGCTTTAGCCGCTTCTTTGTGCCTTGTTTTTCCCGGCTGGCCTAGAAATGTTCCAGAAACAATACAGGCTTTTAGCCTTTTTGCGGGAAGTCTCTATTTATCGTTGTTTTTAGGGAAAAAAATGAAAACGGCTAGGAGGTGTTGACTTGCTGCTAGCAGCAGAAAACTTGCTTTCTTTAAAACACTGTCCTTCTCCGGCGGCCTTTCAAGCTTTGCAATATCCCTGGGAGGTATTAGCCCTTATTCCGGATCTGATTGAACAGATTTTGCAGCAAAATCCCGGGCAATACCGGCAGATAGCCCAGCGGGTTTGGGCGGCAGAGGGAACCGCTATTGCAGATACGGCCCGCTTTAACGGTCCTGTTTTAATCGGGCCTGATTGTGACATCCGACCCAACGCCTACCTGCGCTCTAATGTCCTGGTGGGGCGGGGGGTTGTAATCGGTAATGCCACGGAAATAAAACAATCCATCTTATTTGACGAAGTGAAGGCTCCTCATTTTAACTATGTCGGCGACTCGGTTTTAGGTTACGGGGTTCATCTTGGGGCAGGAGTGATCCTTTCTAACTTAAAATCTACAAAAAGTTCTGTTAAAATTGCCCTAGGAGATAAGATCATAGAAACGGGGATGCGCAAACTGGGGGCGATTTTAGGGGATCATGTGGAAGTTGGTTGTAATGCGGTTTTGAATCCGGGAACAATTATCGGCAGGGGAAGCTTGGTTTATCCCCTTTCTTCGGTGCGGGGTTTCGTCCCGGAAAAAATGATCTACAAAGGCCCCGGGAATTTAGCCCCCTTGCGGGAATAGGGCCGCTTTACTGCGGGGGAATTAGGCTTGGAGCCGGAAGATCTAAGGTGAAAGAGGTAAGCAGCTCACAGCTTTCGTATTCTAAAGCACCGCCAAGCTCTGCGGCAATTTTCTTGCAGATAGCCAGTCCCCAGCCTCCGTTTTCTTTCTGGCGGGTTTTGGTGGAGACCCCCGGCTCATAAATTCTGGCCCTTATCTCAGCTGGAATGGGAGGGCCGTTATTAGTAACGGAAAGAAGGCGCCCGCCTTGGGGGCGCTTAGACCAAAAAAGGCTTACCGTGGGGTTGGGAGTGTTTTCCACGGCGGCAAATGCGTTATCAACTAAATTTGTGATTAATTTGGGCAGCAAGCGAAGTTCTGCATAATCAAGGGGAGGATCGGCGTCAATGTGGATGGCGAAAGTTATTCCCCTGTGCAGGGCTTCCTTTTGTTTAGAAGCCAAGACCGTAAACCAGGCATCATCGGGAAGAGTGCTGTAATTGTAGCGCTCAGCCAGACTTGCCGCAGTATAAGCAATGCATGCCTGGGCTTGTTCCCATTTTTGCATTTGGACATAGGAAGAGATTAGAGTTAGTTCATTTAAGACATCGTGGCGTTCTTCCTGCAATGCCCGCAGGCTTTGTTTGGCCAGGCGGCTCTTTTGGGCATGGTGGCGCAGCTTTTTTTGGGCCCGGTGGGAATTCTGAACAGATTGAATCAAGACAACGCCCAGTACGGGTAAGATAATGAGGCTGGTGTAAATATAGATTGGGCAGAGCTTTAATCCTTTTTCCCCTCGAAAGGCGCAGTCTAATATGCAGAAGGAATGGAAGAGCGCCGCTGCGGTGCAAAGCAGGTGGAGTTGGAGAGGATATCCCCGGGAATAATGGCGGAGCAGGTTTAAGCGCCGGGAAGAAGGGCCGGGCCTAAATAGGAAACAGAGGGCTAAAAGCAGAGAAGGAAGAGATATGATCCAACAAAAAAGAGGCATGCTTAAAGGAGGGCTGAAAAAACGGGCCAGGATAGGCAGGAAGATCAGCTCGCCGATGACGGCGGAAACAATGGGGAAGATTGCGGAAAAAAGGGCATCAGGTACTAAGGGGGCCTCCAAAGCGGCCTGATGATAGACTAAGTGGGTAATGGTCAGGATCAGTGCTTGCAGTCCAAGAATTGGCACAATGGTTCTTATAACTGTGATTGTTGCTGCCTGCAAAAGGGCAGCGATCATAAGTTTCAGCTTGGAACTAGTTTTTTTTAGTAAATTTTGGGCGGCAAAAAGATGGATGGCGGTTAGTGGGAAGTAAACCAAGCCGAATAAGAGGGATGGGTTGGACATGACGGTACTCCCCTCCGGCAGGAATAAATTGGTCTTTACTTCTTCGCTGCAAAGGCGGGTTTCCCTTGTGAAAAAAGGAACTTTCTTTTTTGAGTCAGCGAGTTTGCTCCCCGTGCTTTTCCCAAATAGCCTCAAATCGGCCCGCTAAACGTTCAAAAGAGTCAATAAGCCTGGGATCAAAGTGGGTACCCCGGCCGCTTCGGATTATTTCCACTGCTTCCTCATGGGAAAACCCCCGTTTATAGGGGCGGGTGCTGCGCAAGGAATCATAAACATCGCAAACCGCGGCTACTCTGGCGCTAAGGGGGATTGCCCGTCCTTCCAAGCCTTGGGGGTAACCAGAGCCGTCCCATTTTTCGTGGTGGTTTAAAGCAATTTCTTGGGCGGTGGCTAAATATTCAGCTACCTGCCGGTTGCTTCCATCTAACTCTTCGCTGATAGCATCTAAAACCGCGGCGCCCGCTAAGGGGTGCCGGCGGATCCGGATCCATTCCTCCCTGTTTAGGGGCCCGGGTTTTTTGAGAATAGAATCGGGAACGGCAACTTTTCCAATGTCATGAAGGGCGATGGTCTTCACAATATTTTCTTTAAATTCGGGGTTCAGCCCTAAATCCTCAGCTAAAACTTGAGCATAAAAAGGTAAACGATTCAGATGCCGGCCTGTTACTTCTTCGTCGCGCATTTGGGCCAGCTCCACCAAAGCGCCGATACTGGCTTCCTGCAGATGCAGCAGCTCTTGCAGCCTTTGCTGGTAGTCGTAAAGTTCCAAATAGACATAGGCGGCAATCAAGATTGTTCCAGCAGCTCCCATTAAAGAAAGCCCGGTTTGGGAGGTTTTGGTATAACAAATGCAGCTGCCTAAAGTTCCCAAAAGAATGATAGGAATAACAAAGAAGTAAGGTTTGTTCTTCATATTTACCTCCGTTATTGCCGAGTTTCGCGCCGGAGTCCTTGAACAGGGAAACTAACCCTCAGGGCCGGGCGGGGCCAGTGCCTTCTTTAGGTAAGAGCGGAATTGAGCCAGTTGTTCCTGTTCGGGGAAATAGACCTGGGCGCTAGTGCTGCTGCCTCCCCCCCGGCCGCCCAGGGGAAGGGCTTCTTTTTTTACCAGATCTCCGCAGTGCACAAAATTAGGTATGTTATGAGCTAAAACCAAGCGCTGGCCGCAGGTGATGACGATACTGAAAGTACCTAATCGGAGGATCTCCGCGGCCAGCTGCCGAGCAAGCTCGATAGAATCCTCGGAAAATTTAATCATTAAGGGGGATTTTGAATCCCCGGCTGCAAGGGTTTGGGCTTGATAAGCCAAAAGTTCTTTTTGCAGATTAAAAACGGTTTTTTCCAGGTCCCGTTTTTGTTCCAATTCCTCCGAAATTCTTGCTAATAATTCGTTTTCCGGAAGGGAAAGCAGGGCAACCAACCCGGCGCTTAGTTCTTGTTTGCGCCTGTAGTCCTGCAGGGCCCGCCGGCCGCAGAGAAAGTAAAGCCGGCTCATCCCCTTATATTTTTCCGCTTTTATAATCTTGAAAAGAGCGATTTGGCCTGTAGCCTCCGCGTGGGTGCCGGAACAGAGGGAATAATCCAGGCCCTCTATTTCTACTATCCGGATTTGTTGTTCCTCAAGGTCAGGAATTTTCCGGACGGGCATGTTTTTTAATTCCTCTCCAGTTACGAAATAGGTGCGGAGGGGTATGTTTTCTAAAATTAGGTCATTAACTTTTTCTTCAATCTCCAAAAGTTCTTCTTGTTTTAGGGCAGGGGTATTAAGATCAATACTGCAGTATTCAGCCCCCAGGTGAAAGCTTTCCGTGCTGTAGCCGTATCCGTCTTGACAGATGGCCGATAAAAGATGCTGCCCGCTATGCTGCTGCATATGATCAAAACGCCGCTCCCAATCAAGAATGCAGAGGGCTTCTTCCCCTTGGGGTTTTTTGGCTAAACGGTGGTAAATTACCCCTTCCTCTTCGAAAACGTCCAGGACAGGCTGCCCGTTAATGAAGCCGGTATCGCAGGGCTGGCCGCCTCCCGCGGGGTAAAATATAGTTTCTGCTAAAACTGCCAAGTACCCTTGGTTGTCTTCTTGGCCGGATTTGAATTTTGTTGTCAGTGTTTTAAGTTTTGGTTCGGTGTAGTATTTTTTTGAGATAGCAGTTCACATCCTTACTTAGTGGAAGGTGTATCCAAATGGCTTTGCCTTAAAAAATCCTAATTTCATAAACAAAAACGGTGCCCCCAGGCTGGCCCACAGGCCTAATAAGGTGTAACGGGCCAGGACAGCAAGGTTTCCGGGCAGCCAAGCCGTAACAGGCTTAAGCAGGAGGCGCAGCCCGAAAAGAAGCCCTAACCCTATTCCGACTTTAAGCATGTTTTGGATTAAAGAGGCCTCTTCCTGAAAATCTACGTAGAGCAGTTCCAAGCGATAGCCCAGTAGAGCCCCTAAGAGGAAACCGGCGGTCATGGGCCCATCCCCTGCGGGGTGAATCAAAAAGAGCAGGGCGGCTAAAGCCAGTGAGCCTAAGATCCAAGCCGGTAGGGGTGCTTTATTAGGATTTAAGCTGGCCAAACGGTTATAAAATAGCAAAAGCACCAGGCCAATGCCGATACCGCCCAAAATGTCGATAGGCCAGTGGACACCTAAGTAAATACGGGAAAAACTAATCAAAGCCACCATGAGCAGGGCTAGATAGCTGGCCCAAAGCTCTTTCATTTCCAGGGCAATAAAGCCCCAAAAGGCCGCGGAGCCTTGAGCATGCCCGCTGGGGAAGGAATACCCTTCTTGGATGATTTGGCGCAGTTCTAAAGGGGGTCTTGCGGTGCGGAAAATATGTTTCACCCCCGAATTGACATAAGCTGATAAACTGAAAAAAACAGCAAAACGAAAACCAAAATGCTTATCGATCACCCAATAAATAATAGGAATTGCCAGCATATAAAATTCCAGTGAACCGAGAGAAGTGACAGCTTTTAAAAAAGCGGTTAAGGCGGGTGATGCGTACCCTTGGGCCCAAAGAATCAGGCTTGAGTCTGTCATTGTGAGAGCCCCCTAGCTTTTAGTTACTTTAAATATTCTCAGCCCGCGCCCATTGTCCTTCCTAAAACCGGTTTTAGGAAGGAGATTTCAAGGAAAAACTGAAGTAAGAGGCAAAGGTCTTCGGCAGTTTCTCCTGCCGGAGGGTTTTAATGGGGGAAGTGCCTGTGGCTGCAGCAATTAAGACTGTAAAACTAACAAAAATGTACGGACAAACCGCGGCGGTGCAAAACTTAGACCTCTCCGTTAAACGGGGAGAAATCTTAGGTTTTTTGGGCCTCAACGGCGCCGGGAAGACAACAACCATCCGGATGCTGCTGGGTTTAATTAAACCTAGCGCCGGAAAATGTTATCTAGAGGGAAAAAGGGTTAACCCCGCCGATAAGCGAATGTGGCAGCAGGTGGGTTATTTAGTGGAAACCCCTTCCGCCTACCCTGAGTTGACGGTGGAAGAAAATCTAGAACTGGTGCAGCGCTTGAGGGGTCTCTTAGATAGAAGCGCTTTAAAAGCGGTGCTGAGAAAATTAAAGCTGGAAGATCAGGCTGCCAAAAAAGCGAAATACCTTTCCCGGGGCAATGCCCAAAGGCTTGGTTTAGCTAAGGCCCTGCTGCATCAGCCGAAAATATTATTGCTGGATGAACCCGCCAGCGGGCTTGATCCGTCCGGGGTAGTTGAAATCCGCCGCCTATTACTTAATTTGGCCCGGAATTCGGGGGCCGCGGTGCTTGTTTCCAGCCATAGGCTGGATGAAATTTCCCGGATCGCTTCCACAATCAGTATTATTCACCGGGGCAGATTGATTAAGAGCCTGACTAGTGTTGATTTGGAAGAAGAACTGGACAAGGTTTTGCTTTTAGGCGGCCAGGATCAAAACGCTCAGCGGAAGATACTCCGCCAAGCTGGGTACCGGGTTAGGCCCCCCCGAAATTCAGGCCCTCTGGTAGTGGAGGATGGAAAGGCGGTCCGAAATCCGGAAAAAATTGCTTCTTTATTGGTTCGGGCCGGACAGCCTCCTAATTTGTTGAAAGTAGAAAAAGAAAATTTGGAAAAATATTTTCTTAGAATACTAAAGGAGGAGAAGGCAAATCCCGGGAAATGAATTGCTAACTTGTCTCTTAGTTGAGCAGAAAAAACTATTTCGTTCCAAAATACCCTTAACGACTTTGCTAGCTTTGACTTTAGTGCCGCTCATGGCCGGATTTTTCATGTTTATCCTTAAAGATCCCTTGCTTGCCCAACGCTTAGGGTTTATTTCTACAAAAGCCCAGATTATGGGCGAGGCCCATTGGGCGGCCTATTTAAGCTTACTGGCCCAGGCCGTTTCTGTAGGGGGGCTGCTGGTTTTTGCCTTTGTTGCCAGTTGGATATTCGGCCGGGAATATGTTGAAGGGACGATTAAGGATCTGCTGGCTCTGCCCGTTTCCCGCTGGTCTTTAGTTCTGGCCAAATTTTTAGTTGCATCTTTGTGGTGTTTGGGCTTAGCAGCTTATGTTTTAACTTTAGGGTTGGCGGTGGGCTGGTTAGCCGGGCTGCCCGGGGCATCTCCGGAAGTTATCGTTTCCGGGGCGGTTTTGTTTTTAAAGAGTGCCGTCCTTACTATTTTACTGTCCCCTCCCGTTGCTTTATTAAGTTCGGTTGGGCGGGGCTATTTGCTATCCCTGGGTTTTGCGGTCTTAACCATGATGCTGGCCCAAATTGCTGCAGCCATCGGTTATGGGGAATTTTTCCCTTGGTCTGTGCCGGCTTTAATTAGCGGGTTGGCAGGCAGTGAAAGGGCTGTTTTGCAACCTTTCAGTTTCTTTATTTTATTAGCGGCCAGTGCTCTGGGGGTTTTAGGCACCGGTCTCTGGTGGAGGTATGCTGATCAGCACTAAAAGAAGGGAGGCCGTTTAGTGAAAAGGATTAAAGAACCCGTGAACGCTCTTACTCACTTTGTGATGTTTTTGGCGGGCTTGGCGGGCTTGGGGTTATTAATTTGGAAGGGTCGGGTCTCTAAGGACCGGCTTATTGTCGGCTTGATCTTCGGCTTCAGCATTATTACTCTTTATGGGGCCAGCACCTTGTATCATTGGGTGCGCACTACACCCCGCCGGGAGCAGATTTTGCGCAAATTTGACCATATTTCCATCTATTTTCTGATTGCAGGAACCTATACACCTATTTTATACTATGGGCTGGAAGGGCTTTGGAAGTGGGCGATGCTGGCCACAATCTGGCTTCTATCCGCTGTAGGCGCTGTTTTAAAGGTCTGGGTCGTGAATTTGCCCCGTTTTTTAACGGCGGGGTTTTATTTAGCCTTAGGCTGGCTGGCGGTGGTCCCTTTAGGTCAGCTGGTGGGGCGTTTAGCCCGGCCCGCCCTGATCTTGCTTTTGGCGGGAGGCGCCTCCTATACTTTTGGGGCTGTAATTTACGCCACCAAAATCTTTAATTTTAAGCCCAACCGCTTTGGGTTTCACGAGGTCTTTCATCTCTTTGTGGGCTTGGGAACCATTCTTCACTTTTTAATGATTTATTTCTTTGTGTTGTAAGGAGGGCAAACTTTGAATGTGATCGGGGCTGTCCTGGGATTAGCGCCTCTAATTCTGCAAATTGTGGTTCCCATTTATCTTTTCTTCCAAGCCAGGGATAGGAGTTGGCCCAGCCCTTGGCTTTGGATCGTCTTCGGAATATTCCAACCGGTTTTAGCCTTAATGCTCTACTATCTTTTCTTGCACGGACTGCCCTCAAGGGGGTAATTTTAAGGAGGGGCGCCGCTATGCGCAAAAAGTTGGGGTCCTCCCTGTTAATTTTCCTGCTGCTTGTTTTAAGCCCGGGCTTTGCTCAAGCAAACCGGGCCCTTCTGGAACAGGTGCAAATAGTGCTGTCCGGCAGGGAGGAGGAGGCTTGGGCCCAAGCTTGGGATCTGTTAAGGAAAACCGAGGAAAATTCCCGAGACGAAGAAATCTTATGCCTTTTGGCGGAAGTCAGCTTTAACTATGGGGATTGGCTGGACAAGCCGGAAAACATTAGTCTTTGGGAAGAAGGCTATAGCTACGCCCAGAAGGCTGTTAATTTAAATCCCGGCAGCCCTCGCGCCCACTATTGGTCGGCGGTGCTTTTGGGTAAAATTGGGCGGGCTCAAGGGATCTTGCGCAGTCTGTTCTTGGTTGATCCCATACTGGAGCGCTTGAATTTAGTTCTGGAATTAGATTCCGAGTACAGCTGGGCCTATTATGCTCTAAGCCAAATGTATGGGCAGATGCCGGGCAGCCCCTTGGGCCGGGGTGATCGCGCCAAGGCCTTAGCTTACGCTGAGCGGGCTTGGGAATTGGAACCGGAAGAAGCGGAATTCAGCCTGCTTTACGCGGAGTTACTAACTAAAGGTCGGGAAAAAGAGAAGGCGCTTTTGGTTTTGGAAAAGGCCTTGGAAAGGCCTTTTCAACCTTGGGAAGAGCACTTACGAGACAAGCTGGAGAAGCTTCGGGATTCTTTGGGTGTCTGATCCTCAGCCTTAGGCAGCTTCCAAAAATTGGTTCGTCCCGCCAAGACTGTTTGAATTGCCTTTTGGATCAGTTGTTCTGTTTCAGTGTCAACGGAAGAAGTTGCTTTATCCAGGACAAAAATTCGGGGATTGGCTAAGATGGTCCGGGCGAAAGAAACCAATTGTTTTTCCCCCGTGGATAAAAGCCCTCCTCGCCAACTTCCGTCGGATATCCTTGGGGCAGTTTTCAATAAAGTGCTGGGCGTTCACAAGCTGGGCCGCCTTTTCAACTTCTTTTTCCGAGGCCTTCAGGTTTCCATGGCGGATGTTATCCAAGATTGTACCGGAAAAAAGTCGGGGGCTTTGAAGGACATAGCCTAAGCAGCCCTGAAATCAAGCTAGAGGCAGCCTGCGGTAAGGGACACCATCGATCAGGATCCGCCCCTGCAGGCTCGTAAAAGCAGCAGGCCGGATTAACGGCGGTGCTCTTCCCTGATCCTGTTTTTCTTACTAGGGCAATGGTCCGGCCCGGCCGGACATCCTTTAAGATTAGCCCCTCCGGATTATAAGCGAAGGAAACGTTTTCGAAGCGGTAAGGGGGGCCGGCTTAGGCTCGGCATTCAAAAGGTTCAGGATTCGTTGCGCGGCGCTGATTTTGAAATTTACCTCCCGGGCTTGGCGGTAGGCTTTTTGGATCCTCTTTTGAAAACAGGTCCGCAAGCCCCCAAGAAACAATTTCGCTTAAACGGCTGATATCTGAAGTGAGCCGGGCCATAAGCTAACCCACAGCTTTGGTGTCATAGAAGGAAAAGGAAAGCCTCTGCGGATGTGTAAAAGCCGCCGGGGAAATGAAAAAGTAAACGCTGATGGCTTGGACCGCAAGGGGCAAGGGAAAATAGTATCACCGACGGCCGCTATAATGATAGCGATGATCAAGCCCCAAAGGAGGCGGCGGTAAGGGCGGGCCAGATTAAAAATCTCCTTCCACCAGGCTGGTAATGCGGTGGGAGCTCAAAAAAGTGGTGGTCCGCTGTTCCCGGGTCTTTAAGGCATTCCGAATTGCCGGATCGGTTTCTGTATTCATCAAAAATTAAGATGGGGCCGCGGGCTATCAGCGCCCCGGCAATTGCGGTTCATTGGCGCTGGCCCCCGGAAACGGAAACACTCCTTTCCCCGACCGGGGTTTGATAACTCGGCTAAAACCTAAAATCACTTTGTGAATTGCCGCTTCCCGCAGCACGAGTCGGCCGGTTTCATAGCCTTTAGGGCAGGCCTCTGACCGCTGATTTCTAAATCCTCCTTGGGTGTTTTAATAATTTCCTCCCGCCTTTCTACAGCTGTCTTACGGGCCAAACTAAGAGGCCGATAGAGGTGCTGAAGACAAAGACAAGGGGCTTCCGGCCGGGCAGGCAGCTCCCGTTACTATCACTAGGCCAATTTGGAGAAAAGCCAAAAAGTCGGAGGAAGCTCAGTAACAGGCCAATAACCAGAGTAAACGATAGGCTTTTTCCCGGTGGGCCCTGTTTTTGGCTTCAAACTTTTCAATTCCGTCTTTTTGATTAGCAAAGACCCCGGCAACACGAATCCCGGTTAGGTTTTCTTGAAGGACAGCGGTCATCTCCGCCTTTGCTTGCTTAAACGATGTTTTCACTTTCCGGAAAAAGAGGAAGGCAAAAAGAAAGGGGACTGCCCTGAGAAATCAATGTCATGCGCTGGTTTCCGCGTCAGAAGTGTATCTTTGCATTAAATCTCCCGTATCCGCGTGTTAATGATCAGCAAAAGAGAGATGCCGGAGGCGATCGCAGACCCGAATGTTTTTGGCCGTATCCTCACCGGCCTGGGCTGCAAGCCTGCCTCGCAGGAAAATAAGAAGACCCCGGAATGCGGTGATGGCAATAAACGCAATCCCGGGGATCTAAAGTGCTTGGCGCAGGTTCTTTAAAGAACCGTTTTTTTATTCCTGAGCGGCGTATTAAAAAAGGCGCCGAAAAGGGTTTTGTGCCGATAAAAAAGTCAAGGGCAATGCGGATTACCAAAGGCCCGGCAATAGTGCCT
>JAAYRS010000162.1 GCA_012518645.1 Bacillota bacterium | reverse complement strand
CATCACCCCACGACGAATTACTGCTTTGGCGACGATGCCAGGGTGCCCAATTTTGAAAGATTCAAGGAATTCGTGGTAGACTTGCACAAGGATATATTGCACCATGATTTTGTGTCTTGGGATATTGCAGTTGGTTTGAAAGGTCAGCCAATATTCCTTGAAGCTAACTTTATGGGAGCCACCTGGCTTTATCAATTGGCCTGTCAAAAACCGATGTTTGGTGATCTAACAAAGGAAATCCTTCAGCGTGTTGGGAAGAGCGAAAAGTACAGCAGGGATATCAGCCCTCTGTTTGCCGCAGTGAAACCTGGTTACATATATACCAAAAGGTATACAATTCATGGGAAAGTACAGGGTGTGGGGTTCCGTAAATGGATAAAAAGAAGAGCATTAGCTTCAAATTTAAACGGACATTGCCGATTTTTAAAAAATGGCCGGGTTGAGGTTGTGGTTGCGGGGACAGATAAAGCTCAGGTAGATTCGTTTAAAAACGATTGTTTTAAAGGTCCCCGAAGGGCTCAGGTTATTAACGTGATTGAGGAAGTATGGGACAAGCCGGTTGAGAATGGTTTTGTTGTTAAAAAAACAGAAGCAGAAATAATCGCCGCTAAACTTAAAGAAATGAAAATGCAGAACAGGGAGCTTAAAAAAAGGGTAAGTGAACAAGCAAGCGCTTATACAAAGATCAAGAAAAAATATAACAAAATAAAACAGAGCAGGATCTGGAGGTACAGCAAACCACTAAGGGAAACGGTGAAATTCATTAAAAGTGTGTTTGCAAAGGCTGGTTAAATCCACTGATGATGGGCTCATGGTATTCATTATTGGAGTGAAAGGGCATTCAATAAGGTGATGGGGGGTGTTGAAATTGCGGAAACAGCGTCATCTTAGTGAAAGCCTGCTTATGAAAGCATTACAACATATAGGAAAAGGATCGTTTAAAAAGGTAGCATCTAAGCGGATGGCGGAGCGCATTAAAAATACCAATATGGCAACCAGAAGAATACAAGGATCATTTAAAAAAAAGCGACGCAAGTTAAGGATATTATTTAGAGATCAGAAAAATAAAATTTGTTATGGCCCTTCTGCACCCAAGTTCGGGGAAACGATTTGGGTAAAGCCGCATAAAATTAAAAAAGGCATCCCCAAACCTTACTTGAAAGAGATGTATGGAAAAAGTGTAAGGCTGCTTTCTGCAAAAGTAATAAGCAGGCACTGGCCGCTTGATGGAGTATTCCATATAACTGACTTCAAAGAGAGTGATCCTTATCGCTATGATGGCATCGCTGTTAAATTGAAATGCTGTATTGAGCATTGGGTTAACGGTCTTTCGTGGGAAGAGACTGGTTTAATCAAGTACATGGAAGAAAAAAATGTAGATGGAAGGATCAATATAGGTAGGGTTGTGAATAGCGAGGCCATAAGGAAGCGATACAGCAATTTGGATAATATATTTGAGCAGGTGAAGCGAGAAGGCAGGTTTAGGTTGAATCCAGATGTTGATAAAAACAAACGCTACAAATGGGGGCCCAATCAGGCTACAATACATCTCGGACCGGGTGGTGAGCCCTTTTGGGGCGGCGGGGCTTGTCACAGGTTTGCAATCGCTCATGTTCTTAAGATTCCTTTACCAGCGCGACTTGGTTTGGTCCATAAAAGCGCAATTCCATCATTAAACAATTTTCGGGGTGGTAAAATTTTAGAAAGATATACTTTTATCTCCGGAAGGCCCCCATCTCAAAATGCCCCTTGAGTTTTATTTTAGTGTTAAAATAGCTATTAAAGGATTGGTTGGATAGGCACTGGGCCTGGCTTACCCGAAGTGAGTAATAGAGCCCAAGCCGCCCGGTTCAATCATGAACGGCTCCCTGGGACGGCGCATTTCTGGAAATTTGGAGTGAAGCGTTAGATGAAAATTGTATTTCATACAAGCCTGATCGAAAAAAAGATGGGCGGTGCCACCATCTCCACCCTGGCGGTGCTCCAGGGTCTGGTGCGCCGGGGTCATTCAGCGATCAT
>JAAYRS010000161.1 GCA_012518645.1 Bacillota bacterium | reverse complement strand
CGGCCCGCGAAACCTGTTATCATCGAGGTTTTGCGGTGAGGGTGGAGGATGAGATCGGGGCTGGAGATGCCTTCAACGCCGGGTTTCTGGCAGCGATGTTTAAAGGATTTAGTGTGGAGCAGTCTTTATGCTACGCCAACGCTGTCGGGGCCATCTCTGTTACAGTTAAAGGCGATCAGGAGGCACTGCCTACGTGGAAGGATCTGGATTTGTTTGTGGAAAATTACGAAGATTGCGAAGGTCAACTTTTGAGGTGATTTTATGCATGTGCCGGAAGTTGTGAGTATTGGAGAACCTCTTGTCGGTATTTATGGAAAATCCGGAAAAGGGCTAAAAGACGAAACAGCCTTCCGCAGGGTGTTGGGGGGCGACACATCCAACTTTGTCCTGGCCTTATCCAAATTGGGCCATTCAACGGGTTATATAACAAAAATAGGTGCTGATCCCTTTGGCCAAGCCTATCGGGAACTTTGGGCCGCGGAAAATGTGGATACCACTATGGTGGCCGTTGATCCTTTACATCCCACAGGGTTGTATCTGACAGCCGCGGCGGACACAACGCACGATTTCATCTATTATCGCCGCAACTCGGCGGCAAGCAGCTTAAACAGCGGGGACATTTACGAGGGTTATTTCCAAAAGGCCCGGGTGCTCCATGTTAGCGGCATCTCTCAAGGAATCAGCCCCAGTGCTCGGGATGCTGTTTATACTGCGCTGGGTTTTGCCAAAAGCCGCGGCTTGGAAATCTCCTATGATTTTAACTATAGGCCTGCACTTTGGGATCAGAAACAAGCAAGGGAAACCGCCTTGGACACTATTAGAAAATTCGTCACAATCCTCTGCCTGACCAGGGAGGAAGCATCACTTTTAAGCTCTGAGGACGACTATAGAAAGGCTGTTCCTCGTTTCTTAAGCTGGGGTGTGTCCTTGGTTGCAGTCAAACTAGGGGCTGCCGGATGCCATTTGTTTACGGAAAAAGAAAATATACTGACACCGGCCTATCCCGTTTCAATTGTAGATACTGTTGGTGCTGGAGATGCTTTCGCGGCGGCTATTGTCTGTGCTGTTTTGGAGGGCATGGAAATAGAAGAAGCTGCCCGCTTTGCTAATTTAGTTGCCGCCCTTACCTGCAGAGGGATAGGCCCTGTTCAAACACAGCCGAGACGTAAGGAGGTGGATGGGCTCCTCAAGCAAAACCGCGAGTGATATCTTTGTGTAAAAAATATAATGGAGGGATTTACGTGTTTAAACGGACTTTAGTGCTTGCTGTGGTGTTCGTGATGATTCTTGGTGCTGTTGCAAACGCTTATCCCAAACGGCCCATTACGGTGATTATACCCTGGGATGCCGGCGGCGGGACAGATATTATAGGACGCTTTATGGCTGACAAACTTGCTGAAGAATTAGGAGTAGCTGTAGCAGTAGTTAACCGCTCGGGCGGGGGCGGGGCCGTAGGCCACGGCGCCGGTGCCAGGGCGGCGAAAGATGGATATACCATAACTAATTTGACTTTGGAGATTGCCAACATGCACTGGCTGGGACTGACTGATGTTACTGTGGAGGACTTTGATCCAATCATTCAGTTTAATGAAGATGCTTCGGCAGTCATGATTAAAGCCGACGCTCCGTGGGAGACCATACATGATCTGCTGGACCACATTCGGGAAAACCCCGGGGACCTTTTCTTCTCCGGCTCCGGTGCGGGTACTATTTGGGATTTAGCCCGCATCGGCCTGCTTCACAGTCAAGATATCCCTGTTGATGCCGTTACTTGGGTGCCAACCGGCGGGGCAGCGCCATCCATTGTTGAATTAATGGGCGGGCATGTAGATGTTATTACCTGCAGTTTGGCCGAGGCCGCTAACCAAGTAGAATCCGGCGATTTAAGAGTGCTGGCCGTTATGAGTGATCAGCGCCTGCCGGGATTCCCCGATGTTCCGACTTTGAAAGAGCAGGGGATAGACTGGTCCGCAGGTACTTGGCGGGGATTTGGCGTGCCCAGAGGCACTCCGGCAGAGATTGTCGAGGTACTGGAAGCTGCTTTGACCAAAGTCGCTAAATCCGAGGAATTTGCAGACTTTATGGGCAAAACAGGTTTTGGCGTCTATCTGAGAAGTTCGGAAGAATTTATGGAATACATGCGGGAGCAGAACGATACCTGGCGCGATGTTTTACGGGTAGGAGGATATTTGGAGTAAAGGAAAAAGCGGCGCCTCTTTGAGGCGCCGCCGCTTAAGGAGGATCGAACTGACATGAAGACCAAAGGGGGCATAATAGGTTCTTTTCTGGTAATTCTTTCTGCCGCTGTTTTCTATCTAAGCAAAGATTTTCCGCCCTTTCGCGGCCGGGGCGTAGTTTTGCCGGGGCCCAGCTATTTCCCCAGAGTTACAGCAGTCGTCCTACTCTGTTGTGCTTTAATTGAATTTTACCAGGCCTACAAAGCAGGCAAAACCGGGGAAGAAGGGACATCATCTCCAGGGGATGCGCCTCGTTTACAAAATTTTAGTTTAACTGCGGAAATGAAAACCGCAATTATCGGTATAGCCGGGATGGTAATTTACGCTCTGTTTTTGGAGAAGATAGGTTTTCAAATCATGACAACCGTATTCCTTATTATCATGATGCTCCGTTTTGAAGTCAAACCGGTAAAAGCCGCTGTTTATTCTCTTATCACTGTGGCAATAATGGTAGTTCTTTTCGAACGTATTTTCCAGGTACCGCTTCCCCCCGGACTTTTTCGCATCTAGGAGGTGTGTTCAATGTTAGAAGTTTTTCATCCAACGGTACTTGCGCCTTGGATTTTGGGTATGATCTTCGGCATTTTTGTCGGAGGAATTCCGGGGTTGACTGCTACCATGGCCGTTGCTTTAGCTGTGCCGATTACCTACCACCTAGCTCCCGTGGCCGGCCTGGCAATGATTATCGGCATATCCAGCACAGCCATCTTTGCCGGTGATATTCCAGCGACCTTCATGCGCATTCCCGGTACTCCGGCATCGGGGGCCGCCGTGCTTGATGGTTATAAGATGGCGGAAGAAGGGAAAGGTTCCCTGGCCCTGGCCTTGGATCTTTTCGGCTCCACCATTGGCGGGATTGTTGG
>JAAYRS010000160.1 GCA_012518645.1 Bacillota bacterium | reverse complement strand
CGGCAGCGGCAATGCCCGGGATTTAAAAAGCCTTGCCGACTCTTTAGAAAACATCCCCGGGATCAAAGAACTATTTAAGGGTAATAAGTGCCCGCTTTTAATGGATTTAAAAAAGACTTTGGATCCCCTTGAGGGCCTAACGTCTTTAATCCACGGCGCTCTTGTCTCCGAACCCCCTCCGTCTTTGCTAGAAGGTAATTTAATCCGCCCGGGTTATAATCAAGAATTAGATCAGCTTAGGGATTCCAGCCGCAGCGGTAAAAAGTGGATTCGAAATTTAGAAAGCATCGAAAGGGAAAAAACGGGGATCAAGTCTTTGAAGGTCGGGTTTAACCGTGTTTTTGGTTATTATTTAGAAGTAACTAACCCTAACGTCCATTTAGTACCGGAACATTACCAACGGAAACAAACCCTAGCAAATGCGGAACGTTACATTACCCCCGAATTAAAAGAACACGAAGCTTTGGTCCTCGGGGCGGAGGAGCGCATCAAGGCGTTAGAGTATAAGCTATTCGTAGAAATCCGGGATGAAGTCCAAAAATACGTTGAACCCATCCAGCACAATGCCCAGGCTCTGGCCGCCCTCGATGTTTTGCAAAGCTTGGCCTGCGCTGCCGTAACACACAACTATGTCCGGCCCGAGGTTGTAGAAAGCGAAATTTTAGATGTCAGCGAAGGCCGCCACGCGGTGATTGAAGCCCTTGAAGGGACCTTCGTTCCCAACAGCATTTATTTCGATCGGCAGCAGCGGATTATTTTACTCACAGGCCCTAATATGGCCGGTAAGAGCACTTATTTGCGCCAGGTGGCTTTGATTGTAATCCTAGCCCAAATGGGCAGTTTTATCCCTGCTAAAAAGGGGAAAATAGGTCTAGTTGACCGCATTTTTACGCGGATTGGAGCCAGCGATGATCTAAGTTCAGGCCAGAGTACCTTTATGGTGGAATGCACCGAAACCGCGGAATTGCTGCTGAATGCCAGCAAGCGCTCTTTGATTATTTTGGACGAATTGGGCAGGGGAACAAGTACCTTTGACGGCATGGCCATTGCCCAGGCGGTAATCGAACATATTCATGATCAGATTGGAGCCCGCACTTTATTCTCAACGCACTTTCACGAACTGACTAAACTGGAGCAAGTCCTAGATCACCTGGCCACATATCGGGTTGAAGTGGAAGAAAAGGATGGTAATATTTATTTCCTGCACAAGGTTTCCCGGGGAATTACGGATCGCAGTTACGGAATCAATGTAGCGCGGATGGCAGGAATCCCTGCAGCGGTGTTAAAACGATCTCTAGAACTCCTTGTGGAGTTTGAGGCTGCAGAAAAAAAGCCCCGTCAGTTAGATTTGTTCACTAGCTTGCGCTATGATGCAGCAGCCTTAGTTTCTGAGGATAATTTAAAGCCAAAAAATAAATTAGCCGAAGAAATACTAAAGCTTGATCTAAACAATTTGACTCCTTTGGAAGCCTTGCAAACTCTATCACTATTACAAATTAAAGCCAAGGAGGGGGATGACGAACGTTGACAGCTAAAATCAAAATTTTACCCGATGAAGTGGCACATAAAATTGCCGCCGGTGAAGTCATCGAACGTCCGGCATCTGTCGTTAAAGAACTCATAGAAAATTCAATTGACGCCTTGGCTACTCAGATTACAGTAGAAATCAAGCGAGGGGGCCTTGAGTTGGTCCGGGTCCAAGACGACGGAATTGGTATTGCTCGCCAAGAACTGGAAATGGCTTTTCATCCCCACGCTACAAGCAAAATCCAAAGCGAGGACGATCTTTTTTCCCTGTTTACCTTGGGGTTTCGGGGGGAGGCCTTGCCCAGCATGGCTAGTGTAGCCAAACTTACTCTTGTTTCCCGCCCGCAGGCCCAGGAACACGGCTATAAGATTTTTAAAAAGGGCAGCGAATTTGTGATTGAACCTATCGGCAGCCCTCCGGGCACGGTAGTCGAAGTACGGGATCTGTTTTTCAACGTACCGGCCAGGTTTAAATTTCTTAAATCCGAAATAGCAGAAAGAAGGCGGGTCATTTTCACGACGACCAATCTAGCCTTAGCACACCCCCACATCTCTTTTAGATTAATTTCTCAGGGAAAGACCGTTTTATCAACTCCCGGCAATGGACGGCTTTTAGATACTATTTTGTTGGTACAAGGAAAAAACGTTGCCCCGGATCTAATCAAGTTCGACTCGGAATTTAGTTGGGGTAAAATCCAAGGTTATTTGGGCACACCCCGCCTGGCCAAAGGCAACCGCAGCGGCCAAGTCTTTGTACTGAACGGAAGGGTTATCCAAAGCCCTACGCTTAGAGCGGCCTTAGAAAAAGCATACCACGGGTTGCTGCCGGGACGCTCCTTTCCTTGGGCTTTATTACTCGTAGAGATAGATCCGGCACTGGTGGACTGCAATGTCCACCCAGCTAAAGCTGAAGTACGCTTCGCCCAAGAACAGACCCTGTTTTCCGATATTTCCAGTGCAGTCCGCTCCGGGTTAGCTAGTCAAAACTTGGCGCCGAGCTTACGCCAAGCAAGTTCCGATTGGCGAAACATACCCAAGCCTAAACCTATTATCCAAGCCCAGCTGCAGTGGCAACCGGAAACGTGGGAAAATGTTGACAAACTTTTACGCCAATACAAACCTCGGCGCGGGCAGGCGGTGGATCACTATTCCCAGGCTGGTTTCGGTTCCCCCAGTGTAATCAAGGAGACCTTCGAACCCCAAAAACCGGGGGCTGGTTTGGAAGAAGTGCGCCGGGTCCTTCTTTCAGCAAGAATCCTTGGGCAGCTGCACCAAACCTACATCCTCTTAGAGGCTCCCAACGGGCTTTGGCTTTTAGATCAGCATATTGTACACGAACGAATTTTATTAGAAAAGTTAAAGCAGGATTGGGATCAAGCTAAAATCCAAGTTCAAGCAATCTTACCGCAAGTTTTGGAATTCAGCCCCAGCGAAGCCGCTTTAGTACTGGACTCCCTGCAAAAGCTGAAGGAGTTTGGCTTAGAATTAGAGGATTTTGGAAGCAACTCTTTTCTGTTAAGGACTGTTCCCAGCGTTGTAAGGCCCGCTAGCGGAAATTGGCAGAAGGAAATACTAGAGATCGCGGAAAGTTCGCAAAAAACTACAAATTGGCAAGAAGACGCCTTGATCAGCTTAGCATGCAAAGGTGCCATTAAAGCGGGAGAATATTTAGATCAGCAGATAATAAAAGTCCTCTTAGCAGATTTAGCCCAAACAGAGAACCCCTTTACATGCCCTCACGGCCGGCCGATTATCGTTATCTTGGACGATAAGGAATTAATGCGTAGATTCGGGAGGACATAGAGGTGAAAAGCTGTGCCTAAGCAAAAAATCTTAGTAATAGTGGGGCCTACTGCCGTTGGAAAAACCGATTTAAGCCTTGGGGCCGCCCGAGAACTTTCGGCGGAAATCATCTCAGCGGATTCAATGCAAGTATATCGGGGGATGGACATAGGTACCGCCAAACCAAGCCCGGAAGAAAGACAGGAAATTCCTCACCATCTTTTAGATGTTGTTGATCCTGATCAAAACTTCAATGTCGCTGATTATGTGGCCCTCGCTGAGGAAATCCTTGCCGATCTGGAAAAAAGAGATGTCGTGCCGCTTTTGACGGGAGGAACCGGTCTTTACATCAACGCTTTAATAGACGGGTTTTTATTTCCCGATCCACAACCGGACCTGCAGTTAAGGGCAAGATTGGAAAAAGGAGGAAGGGAGGATCCCGAGGGGTTGTTTCAAAAGTTAGAACAGGTTGATCCAACAAGCGCGAAGCGCATTCATCCCAACGATTTGAGGCGCATTATTAGAGCGCTGGAAGTGTATTTGCGAACTGGCGACCCCATTAGTGTCCTCCAAAGAAAGAAGGCCAGGGAGGAAAGGCCCTACCGGCCTGTATACATTGGTTTAAACCGCAACCGTTCCGAATTATATGAGCGAATCAACAAAAGGGTAGACAGAATGCTAGAGGCCGGCCTTGTCGAAGAGGTCCAAAGGCTGATCACAACCTATCCTAAACAGCCCACAGCACTGCAAGCCCTAGGCTATAAGGAAATTGTCAGGTACTTAAAGGGGGAATTGGACCTTTTAGAGGCTGTGGAGATTCTAAAACGCGATACCAGACGCTACGCTAAGCGGCAATTATCCTGGTTTCGCAGCAACAAGAAAATCCAATGGCATAACCTTTCCAAAACTAGCCCCCCCGAGTTAATCACTCACATCTGCAGGCAGTGGAAAGCCACCGTTTAACGGTGGTTTTTGCACTTCCCGAGGCCCATTTGCGTATAAATAGTAGGTGAGGAGTGGGGGGGATGAGTGATGTTAACTAGGGACGAACTTGTCTGCCTTGTCACTGAAGGGAAAATACCTGTGAGTGAAGCCCTAAGCTCCATGCGGGCAGCACCCTTATTACAGGGAATAGAGCTTGCTCAAGAAGAACGTTTGCGCAAGCTGCAGGAAGAACTTGATCGTCTCATTGGATTACAAGCTGTTAAGAAAACGATCGCCGAGATTCAAGCCTTTGCTTTAATTCAAAACTATCGCAATGCACTGCATCTGGTCTCGGAACCAATTGTCCTACATACTATCTTTATGGGTAATCCAGGTACCGGGAAAACTACTGTAGCCCGTCTTTTAAGCCGCATGCTTAAGGAAACTGGTATCCTGGAAAAAGGACATACCGTAGAGGTCGAAAGAGCTGATTTAGTTGCCCAATACATCGGGCAAACCGCTCAAAAGACCCGTGAAATCCTTAAACAAGCCCTGGGAGGACTTCTTTTTATTGATGAAGCCTATTCCCTGGCCCGGGGGGGAGAACGCGATTTTGGTAAAGAAGCCATAGACACTTTGGTTAAAGCCATGGAAGATCAACGCGAAAACTTAATTGTAGTTTTAGCTGGTTATCCTGGGCCCATGCAGCACTTTTTAGACGTTAACCCCGGACTGCGCTCCCGCTTTCCTTTAACCATTTCCTTTCCAGATTATTCCGATCTTGAACTTTACAAGATTGCTCAATCAATGTTTGAAAAACGAGAATACAAGCTAAACTCCAGGGCTGACCAAACCCTGATTCGCCAAATCCGCCGTTTGCGGCAAGAAGAACCCGTCAGCTTCGGCAATGCCCGGGCCGTAAGAAATATGGTGGAGCAGGCGATCCGCCGCCAGGCCCTGCGTTTAATAAAGAGCAAAGAACTAACCAAGCGTAAATTAATGGAAATCAGCCCGGCAGATTTACAAGGAGCTGATGCCAGGTGAGGCAGGTTCTAATCTTAGGTCAGACCAACGTGGGGAAAACGCTGTTCACCTTGAACTTCGCCGCTTATTTGGGAATTAGAAAATTGGCCATTACTTTCCGGGATTCCCGTAGTTCTTACACCAAAGAATTCAGTCTGGAGGAAGCCTTGCTTAGGTTTGTTTCTAAGCAGGAGCACCAGACCAGAAGCCTGCAGTCAATAACAATTGCCTTAGCTAAAGGAAAGACTAAACGCCACCTCCAATTGGTGGATTCTGTTGGATTAGTGGATCAAATCCATCCCGATCCTGCTGTAAGGGAGGCCATGGGTATTACATTAAGTATTATCCCCACAGGCAGCCATTTTTTGCACATGATCGATGCCTCCCGCAGTACAGCCCACTGTCTTCTTGATTATCAGCTGGCCCAATTCGGTTCGCATTCTTCATCTTACGCATTAATCGCTAATAAATGGGATTTAATCCAAGAGCGGGGAAAATTAAAAGAGCTCCAAACGGTTTTTCCCGGTAAGCTAATCCTACCCGTTTCATCACTGCACCGTACTGGATTTAAGGAGGTTAAAGCCTATGTGCGCTGCCTTCTTTAATGCTGCCGCTGTCTTCTGCACAGGCTTAGTTGTAAAAACCATGGATGATCTTTTAGATGAAGAAGATTTGCTTTCGATTCCTTATTTCGCCCGGTTAGGCTCTGGCCTTGCCCCTTATACGTTGGCTTTGTTCTCCCTGGCCTCGGCTTTCAATTTTCGTCTTTCTTTTGGCCTTTTTTGGGCTAGTTACTGCCTTGGGATGATAAAATCTCCTTTTGAAAAGCTGCCCACTGGATTAAGGGCAAATACGGAAGTGATTTTGGGGATTATACTAATGCTATTGGTTATTGGTGCCCGCAAAACGTTTTGGTCTGTTTTGATTATGGCTGCAGTCCAGCTAATAGATGATTTTCTCGATTTCAAGGAGGACCAAATTGTTAAAGCTGCTAATGCAGCACTTGTTTTAGGACGTGTAGAATGTTTTTTGACAGCCTTGATCTTTTTTTATCCTGCTCTAAACCTACTGCCTTGGGAATCCCTTTTCTCTTGGTGTTTCGCTTTGGTTATTGGCAATGGTCGGATCTTTAGAAGGGGGGCTCCGCCTTGGTCCTGATTATCCTGGTTACATTTACTATGGGGTATTGGTTAGGCAGGAAAATTGGTCGGCGCCAAGGTTTAGAACAAGGTTTGAAACAAGCTGTTTTTAAGTTTAAAGCAGACTGCCTTAAAAAACAATTTTGTCCTATTTGCTGCCGCCGCCTTAAGCAGGATTTAGCAACAACAGTAACGAAAGAACAAACAGAACACTTAATCTAGGAGGTTAGCAGTATTGTACTCGATTGCCTTTGAATTTGAAACTGAAGAAGAAATGAAGCAAGTAGCTGAAGAATTGTGGGAAAAACACAGGATTACCGGAGAGTTAGAGATGTTCCCAACAGTTCAGGGCAAATTTAGATTACACGTTTATTCTGAGAAAACAATTAAGGACAGTATTTTGGAAAAAATCCCGGGTAAACGGATTCAGGCCAAGGGGACTTATGGCAGCGCCAAGCCAAAAGAGGCCCTCGATATTCATGATTAACACTGGATTACCAATTTTAGTTTCGCCGCAAAATACTAAATACTTGGGCAGGAGGGGGAATTTTGTCTATCACCAATACCGAAGTTACTTTAAGACTTATTCTGGCTCTGATCCTTGGGGGTCTAATTGGGCTGGAACGGGAAAGCATGAGAAGGCCGGCCGGCTTTAGAACTCATATTCTTGTAAGTATCGGATCAGCTTTATTAATGATGGTTTCGGCTTATGCTTTCCACGAATTTATGGGTGGACGTTACGATCCGGGTAGAATCGCTGCCCAGGTTGTAAGCGGCATAGGCTTTCTCGGTGCAGGCACGATTATGCGGGAAGGCATCAATGTTCGGGGTTTAACTACTGCAGCCAGTCTGTGGATTGTTGCCGGCATTGGATTGGCCTCCGGCGCCGGATTTTATTACGGTGCTGTTTTAGCCTCTTTTTTAACTATGCTGGCCCTTGTTCTTTTAGATCGGTTTGAATTGGATCGAATCCGCTCCAAACATGAAGTCCTTGATCTTGTTATTCGAGATACTCCGGGCCAGCTAGCGAGAGTTTTTGCTGTTTTGGCCAAACATAGGGTCAATGTTTTTAACGTTGAGTTATCCACCGAAGAAGATTCCGATGAAGCGGGGCTTAGTTTAAAAATTAAACTTCCGCCAATGGCCAGCAGAACCAAAATCATCGAGGATCTCATTTCCACCCCGGGCATTAAACACGCTAAATACCATTAGAAACGGAAGAAAATAATGAAACTGTTAGTTGTAAACGATGACGGAATACATGCCCCCGGCCTTGGCGCCCTGCTTGAAAGTACCGCGAAACACGGCCAAACCACTATAATTGCCCCCCATCAGGAAAGAAGCGGCATGAGCCACGCCATAACGGTGAATAGGCCCTTGCGGCTAACCCAAGTTAAACAAGGCTATGTGTTGGATGGCACACCCGCTGACTGCGTTAAAATGGGGCTGCTGGGGCTTAAGTTGCAACCGGATTTTGTCTTATCCGGGATTAACGGAGGAGCCAACTTGGGAACGGATGTCCTTTATTCAGGAACTGTTTCCGCTGCTTTAGAGGCTGTCCTTCTAGGGGTCCCCGCTTTGGCTTTTTCGCTCTGCGGGTCCTCCTGTTTTTTGGAAACAGCGACTCATTATGTTTCCCAACTTTTATTTGAGAAGCCCGGGATCTTATTTCAACCCGATCTAATCCCCAAAGACGGGATTTTAAACATTAATATACCAGCTTTACCTATTCAAGAAATCAAGGGTCTGCGGATTACAAGATTGGGGGTTCGTAAATACAAGGAAATATTAGAGGAGCGCGTGGATCCTAGGGGCGTTTCGTATTATTGGATGGGGGGCCGGCCCGCCTTTTTAGAAGCCGAAGAAAAAGATATAGACTTAGTGGCCGTAGAACAAGGTTATATTTCTGTAACACCTCTCCAGTTTGATCTGACAAACCATGGGGAAATTGAAAGATTAAAAGGGGTTTTCCAAACGGAATATTCTACAAAAGAAAAAAAATGAAAGACTAACTTTCTGTATAGCTTCCCCTCTGCGGAGTGATACTAAAACAAAAGGCACTCCAAAAGCCAAGTGGGGGAGATTATATGAGAAAATCAGCTGCCTTTGCGGGCAAGGTCCATTATGTCGGTTCCTTTCCAAAAGACGATCATGTACGCAACTATTATCGAATCATAGTTGACGGCAAGGTCAGTTACGTTTACATCAAAGTCAATTCGGGTCACTCCGATGAAGATTCATGAAAGGAAATGAACAAGATGATTGCTTTTTCCCAAGCAGATATTTTACGGGGCCTAAAGCACTGCCTTTGCCTTGCAAAACAAGATCTCCTCTTCAGCAGCTACTTGAGCAATCCCGATTTCTGGAAAACTTACGCTTCCGCCCGTCAAAATATGTACCGTTGGCTTCGTTCGATGATTTTAAAACATGGGGTAAATCACGCCTATCTCTTGGCCATCCAGAGATATGAAGATTTACCCTTTTTTGCAAAAGAGGTTGAAACCTGCGGGAAAAGGGAAGCATTGGAAGTCTTCTTTCTCTTGGCACTAGGAGCCCCGCCGCAAAATACTCCGGTGAAAATCTCGAATTAGCAAGGCTTAAGTGACCCGGCGCAGCACGCCGATAACTTTCCCTAAAATTGCTGCGTCTTGAACCAAAAGTGGTTCCATAGCCGGGTTCTCCGGCTGTAACCGGATCCACGGATCCTCCCTAAAAAATCGTTTCACGGTGACTTCCTCTTCATTTAACAGCACTACTACAATTTCACCGTTATCCGCTGTTTCCCGCTTAGCAGCCAGAATGTAGTCGCCATCCAGAATACCCGCCTCGATCATGCTGTCCCCTTTAATCTTCAAAATGAAAACGTCTTCATGTTCAACAAAATCCTTGGGGACGGGATAGTATTCTTCGATGTTTTCCACTGCAAGAATCGGGTTTCCGGCGGTCACGCGCCCTAGGACAGGAACATTTACCGCTTTGATCCTAGGTGCGCCAACGTCATCTAAAAGCTCAATGGCCCTAGGTTTAACCGGATCCCTTCGTAGATAACCCAACTCTTCCAATTTACGCAAATGCCCGTGGACTGTGGAACTGGAGCGCAAACCCACCGCATCACCGATCTCCCTGACAGAGGGGGGGTAACCCTTTGTTTCGACTTCCTTGCGGATAAACTCCATTATTCTCCGTCTTCGTTCTGAAAGCCTATACATCCGACAACCTCCCATAATATCACTTGAAACCGCTGTGACAATTATAACACGGCCAAAACCTCCACGTCAAACGAATGTTCTCTATTTGCACCTTTTTTGTCTTTTCTCTTGACAAAACACTTGTTCTCCACTATACTTAACAGCAAAGGGAACAATTGTTCTGGGAGGGTGTTTAATGAAAGGGAAAATAGGAGAAATCCTCAGCTCAGCGACTGTTTTCGGCCTTTTAATTGTACTGCCGCTCACTTTTCTAATAGTGGGCGTGCGTTTTCTTGATAAAAAAACAACTTCCAATCATCTCTGGCCAACCCAGATCATTCACATTACGGTAGAGCCTGGAGACACACTCTGGAATATTGCAAAAAATAAAGTTCCCGAGAAAGATCCCCGGGATGTAGTAGGAAATATTAAGGCCCGCAATCAGCTGGTATCGGGACAAATATTTCCAGGCCAAGTTTTAGAAATAGAAGTGTGGGAAGCAGCAAGACAAACACAACTGGCGGAGAGATCAAAGAGGCTTTAAATTTAAATAAACTTAACCCAGTCGGCCGTAAACTCGAGTGGGTTTTTTTATTTTCAAGGACTGCTTCCAAATAACTTCGTATAATGGATATTATGTAAACTAACGTAAAAACGGAAACTAAAAACACTTGGACCGCCCGTGCTTTCAGTTTGTTTACAGTTTCACTTCGGCCGGTGCCCCTTTTTCTAATTCTTGTTTTTTTCTTATTGCAGTCCTGGCGTAAAGAAAACTAAGCACCTGCCCGGCGCCCGCTAAAGCCCAAGTCACGGGATAGGCTGCAAAAAGAACCGGCACTGTAGGATATCTATTAAAGACGAGCACCAGCCATGCAATCCTGAGAAGGCAGGCACCAACTAGTGTACACAGCATTGGTAAAATCGAATAACCCATGGCCCTGGTCAAACCAGGAAAAACCACCATTATCCCGGCAGTAAAATAGACTGCCATCATCACCTTTAGGCGCAGGAGACCCAGTTCTATTACCCCGGGATTTTTAGTATAAAGTCCCAAGAGTTTTTCACCGAAAAACACTGTGGTGCCGCTTAGGATTATCCAGGTAGTAAAAATAAGGATAACAGAAACACGGGCAATCGCATCAATGCGTTCATATTCTTTAGCTCCCATGCTCTGCCCGGCGAAGGTAATGGCCGCGTTATAGTAGGCATTCATTGCGGTACTTACGAAACCTTCCACGTTACTGGCGGCAGCACTCGCAGCCACCATAATTGATCCGAACGAATTCACTGCAGATTGGATCAAGACATTTGAAATGGAAAAAAGCAGGCTTTGTAAACCTGCCGGCAGCCCAATTTTCACAATGTCTACTAATTTCTCCCGATCTAACCGCAAATGCTTATACCGAAAACGCAAAACTCCGGGACTTCTTGACAAAGACAATAACATTAAGGCCATAGCCAAGTATTGGGAAATAACGGTAGCCCAGGCCACCCCCGCAACTCCCGCCTTAAGCGTTATTACAAAAAATAAGTTGAAAAGCACATTTACGGAACCGGAAAGGGTTAAGAAATACATCGGGCGCTTACTGTCACCGATGGCTCTTAACAAAGCAGCCCCAAAATTGTAAACCATACTGGCAGGAAGGCCCAGGAAGTAGATTTTAAGATAAAAAGTAGATAAATGGATAATATCTTCAGGAGTGCCCATCAGCCCCAATAAAGGTTGGCAGACGATTAAACCTGTGATCATCACCAGTACCCCCGCAATAATGCTGACCGCAATCGATGTGTGTACAGTCCGCCGAATTGCTTCGGGCTGGCCTGCACCGTAATCTCTAGCCATAACAACTGCAGCCCCAACTGACAAACCCATAAATAAATTGACAATAAGATTAATCAAAGAACCCGTTGCCCCAACCGCTGCCAAAGCTGTACTACCCGAATAACGTCCCACAACCACCATATCGGCGGCATTAAATAATAGCTGCAGCACATTCATAGCCATTATGGGCACTGCAAAAATCAACATCTTGCCAAATAGGGTTTGGGTCTGCTTACTTAAAATACGACTCCTTGAAAACATTGATTTTTATCTTCCTTTTCCATCTTAATCGCTGGTATTAACCTGCTTGGGTACTCCCCCGCCCTCCCCTCTTCCAAACTATATGCGGAACCCCATTAATTGACGAACCTCTGACATGGTCCTTTGAGCAATTTGGCGGGCTTGTTCCGCTCCCGCGTAAAGAATATCCTTAACCTTTTCCGGTTTAGCCAGCAGTTCCCGGCGTTTTTCCCGGATCGGTGCAATCTTAGTGTTCATCGCTGCAGCCAACGATTCTTTCAACTCAGAATACATCAGGCTTTGCTGCGCATATTGCCTCTTAAAATAGTTTACTACATCGGGATCGGCAAAACCTTCCAGAAGGGTAAAGAGATTAGCAACCCCCGGTCCCATTTTGCCGCCTTGAGGGCCGGGATCGGTAACAGCCCTTCTAATTTTCTGCTTAATTAAATCCTCTTCATCGGCAAGCCCTATATAACTTCCCTCCAGGCTTTTCGACATTTTCGAACTAGGATCGTTCAGTCCCATCACCCTGGCCCCCGAGGTTAAAAGAGGTTTTGGTTCCGGAAAATATTCCCGAAAGGTACTATTGAAGCGCCGGGCTAAATCCCGGGACAACTCTAAATGCTGCAGCTGATCTTCCCCTACAGGTACCAGCCCCGCTTTGTACAGCAAAATATCCGCCGCCATCAAAATAGGATAGTTCATCAACCCGGCGAAAATACTTTCCTGACGGGCCGCCTTTTCCTTAAACTGTGTCATTCGTTCTAGGGCTCCTACAGAGGTAAGACATGTTAAAAGCCAAGCCAGTTCAGTGTGTTCCGGGACTAATGATTGTGCAAAAATAATAGATTTTTCAGGATCAAGCCCCGCTGCAATATTGGTAGCAGTAGCATCCAAAACACGCTCTTCCAATCCCTCCGGATCGTAAGCAACCGTAACAGAATGGTAATCTACAATGCAAAACAGACAATCGTACTTTTCTTGTAACTGAACCCAGTTTTTAACAGCACCCAAATAATTACCAACATGGATATTTCCTGTAGGTTGGATTCCGGAGAAAATTCGTTCGCTCACCGTCTTTCGCTCCTTTTCTGTAATGAATTTCTAGGTATTAAAAAAACGCCCCGTTAGTTAGTTCGGGACGATTTTTACCGCGGTGCCACCCAAATTGATCGTTTTTCGACGATCCGCTCTAACCTTTAACGCAGGTATTACGTCTAAACCTACTGTTAGTTCAGTTCAGCGACTCCAAGGCCCATTCCCAGCGCTTGCGGGCCGGCTTCCCAGCACTAACCGACTCTCTTCACCGCGAGAAGAACGCTAGTACTCCTCCCTGTCTCCGTCTTATAATTCATTATAGCTAAGCCGCTTCGTTAAAGTCAAGGGTGTTCCCAAGGGAGCCATTTGCGATGTCAACATTTTAGCCCGAAATGACACCGAATGTGACTTTGACCTCCCCAACGGATTGTTTTTTGCAATAAAAACCAATGCACGGGGTGGTTCGCGACTCCTAAACCAAATTT
>JAAYRS010000024.1 GCA_012518645.1 Bacillota bacterium | reverse complement strand
GGGAATTGGCAGCTTTTGCCCAATTCGGCTCCGATTTGGACCGCAGTACTCAAGCCCGCTTAGCCCGGGGTGAACGCATGTACGAGATTCTTAAACAGGAACAGTTTAAACCCATGCCCGTTGAAGAACAGGCTATTTCCCTTTATATTGCAGTTAACGGTTATCTGGACAGTATTCCCACCGAAGAGGTGGTTCGTTTCGAAGCGGAATTTTTAGATTTTTGCCGTAAAGAACACGCTCAGCTTTTAGCTGAACTTGCTGCGAAACAGAAATTTACGGAGGAAATCGAAACGAATCTGAAAAAAGCAGTTATCGAATTTAAAAAGGATTTTATTAGTTAAGGAGGACTGAAAATGGCTCAATCCGGACGGGAAATCAAGCGCAGGATTGCTAGTATTACCAGCACTCAGCAGATCACACGGGCTATGGAAATGATCGCTGCTACTAAACTGCGCCAAGCCCAAGAGCAGGTTTTCAGCACTCGTCCCTATTTTCAACGCTTAAAGACTTCTCTCAGTGCTGTCTTAAGTGCCGCCGAAAAAGGCGGGGAAGACCTTGCCGAAAATGTGCGCCCTCGCCGGGGGCCTAGGTATTGCCTGCTGGTAATCACTTCTGATCGGGGTTTAGCCGGTGGTTATAATGTTCGTATTTTAAGGCAGGCGGAAATTTTCTTAAAGGAAAATCCGGCTACAGATATGGTTATTGTGGGTAGGAAGGCCCGGGATTACTTTCGCAGCCGCAATCAGACATTTTTGGCTGAATTTGTCAACCTGGGTGATGATCCCACTTTGCGCCAGGGGCAGCAAATTGGCCAGGTTATTTATGATTTTTACCTGCACGGACTTTTTGATCGGATTTCAATTTTATCCGCCAAGTTTATTAATTCCATAACCCATCCCGTCGAATTGAGGACAGTCCTGCCCTTGGCCGAGCGGCAAAAGGAACGGCCTGAAGAAAGCGGACTGGAACCTTTATTCCTTTACGAGCCGTCGATTAATGCGGTCTTGGCAGCAATTTTGCCTCTTTATATTAATGCCGCCGTCTTTCAGTCTTTAGTGGAAGCTAAAGCCAGCGAATTTGGGGCTAGAATGACTGCCATGCGCAGTGCCACTGATAACGCCGGCGAATTGATCGAAGAATTGAATTTAACTTATCACAGGGCTCGCCAAGCCGTGATTACTAAAGAAATTGCTGAAATTGTCGGCGGTGCCGATGCCCTAAAGGCGTAAAAGGGGGAGATTGAAAGATGAGCGCGAATATAGGAAAGGTTGTGCAAGTTATCGGCCCGGTAGTGGATATAGAGTTTCTTCCGGAAAAATTACCCGATCTTTTAACTGCGATCAAGATTGAAGGTGAAAATGAGGGCGGCCCGGTCAGTTTAGTTTTAGAAGCGGCCCATCATTTGGGAAATAACGTGGTCAGGTGTATCGCCATGTCCTCCACTGACGGCCTGCAAAGAGGGATGGAAGCCTTGGATCTGGGAGGGCCCATTACCGTGCCTGTGGGACAGGAAACCCTAGGAAGGCTTTTTAACGTCCTAGGTGAGCCTATTGACGGCGGAGAACCCCTCTTGGGAGGGGAACGCCGGCCAATTCACCGCCCGGCGCCCAAAGTCGACGAAGTGGAGCCTTCCGCGACAATGCTGGAAACCGGGATTAAAGTGGTGGATCTTTTGGCCCCTTATGCCCGCGGCGGAAAAATTGGCCTTTTTGGCGGGGCCGGAGTAGGCAAGACGATCTTGATTATGGAATTAATCCGGAATATAGCTCAAGAACATGGGGGGTTTTCGGTTTTTGCCGGTGTAGGCGAACGTACCAGGGAAGGCAACGACCTTTATTACGAAATGCTGGAATCAGGTGTTATCGATAAAACTGCCATGGTTTTTGGGCAGATGAACGAACCTCCTGGGGCTAGGCTGCGGGTAGGGTTGACTGGTTTAACCTTGGCGGAATATTTCCGGGATGTTCAAGGCCAGGATGTCCTCTTGTTTATTGATAATATTTTCCGCTTTACCCAAGCGGGATCAGAAGTTTCGGCCCTTTTAGGGCGGATGCCCTCTGCAGCGGGCTACCAACCAACACTGGCTACAGAGATGGGGCAGCTCCAGGAGAGGATTACAACGACGAAACACGGCTCGATTACCTCAATCCAAGCAATTTATGTCCCTGCGGATGACTACACCGATCCAGCACCGGCCACGGCCTTTACTCATTTGGACGCTACCACAAATTTGGAGCGGAGCATTGCTGAAAAGGGAATTTACCCCGCAGTGGATCCCCTGGCCTCTACTTCTAGAATTTTGGCCCCCGATATTGTGGGCAAAGAACATTATGACGTGGCTCGCGGGGTCCAGCAGGTACTCCAGCGCTACCGGGAGCTGCAGGACATTATCGCCATTTTGGGTATGGACGAACTATCGGAGGAAGATCAAATTACTGTGGCCCGGGCCAGAAGGCTGGAACGCTTCATGTCCCAACCCATGTTTGTGGCAGAAACATTTACCGGGATTGAAGGACGTTACGTCCCGGTTAAAGAAACAGTCC
Source organism: Bacillota bacterium (assembly GCA_012518645.1). GTDB lineage: Bacteria > Bacillota > Limnochordia > Darwinibacteriales > Darwinibacteriaceae > JAAYRS01. Next base: position 9,759 of record JAAYRS010000024.1, on the reverse strand, counting down.
GGGGTTTCAAAGAAATTTTAGAAGGCCGCCATGATCACTTTCCGGAAAATGCCTTTTTTATGGTGGGGAATATCGATGAAGTAGTGGAGAAAGGGCGGTCCTTAGCGGAGGAGGATGCCTAATGTCCACCTTCCAATTAGAAGTGCTTACCCACGAACGCACAGTTATCCTAACGGATGTGGAATACGTGGGGCTTCCCGGTAAAAACGGCCGTTTTGGCGTTTTAAAAGGCCACATCCCAATTATGGCGGCCTTAAAATTAGGTATTTTAGAATTCGGTTCGTACCGGGGAAAAAGGCGGAAAATAGCTCTTAGCGGAGGTTTTGCCCAGATGCAGGGTAATAAGCTGGTAGTAATGGCCAACACTGCTGAGCTGGCCGAAGAAATTGATGTTTTAAGAGCCCAGCGGGCCAAGGAGCGGGCGGAAAGACGCTTAAGTGAAAAAAAAGATGATCTGGATTTCGCCCGGGCCCAAACCGCTCTGCGCAAGGCAATTTTACGTTTGGAAATAGCTGACGGGGAATGAATCAAAACTTACCCTCCCTCCTAAGGAAGAGGGGGGGTTTTTGTATACGGGCCAATGTTTGGGTGCATACTACAAGCAAGGCGGTGATAGTATGCAAACTTGGCGTAAGCTAAAAACCAAAGTAATGCAAACTTGGGAAACCACAGACCAAAAAGTTCTGGTTTTAATCTTGTTGGGGTTAGCCCTGCTGGCAGGTATGGGGCTGGGAATTTACCGAAATTGGCCCCAGCCGGAGCAACCCGCAGCTTTACAAGCTGTGGGGGATGAAGAGATGAAAATAGTTGTACAAGCTCAGGTGGAGCGGGTAATTGCTGAACTTTACCCCTGGGTACAGGAAGATCCGGCCCAATTGGCGGTAGTGGAGCCTCCTTCTTTCCCGGCCCCTTCCCCCGCGGAGGCCAGGCCTGAGCCGGAAGAGGCCCTCATTTTTGAAAATCTGTCTTGGCCGGTGCAGGGGGAGATCCAAATTCCCTTTGGGTGGTACCGGCATCCAGTTTACGGCGATTGGAGATTTAACGCCGGAATTCAGTTTCGGACCGGAGAGGAAGCAGTCTGTGCCGTCTTAGCCGGACAAGTTGCCGCGGTCAGCTCCAATGATCTTGAGACGGAATTGGTAATCGATCACTGCGGGGGCTGGAGCAGCACCTACCGCTCAGTTAAAGGACTTATAGTCATGCCCGGTGAGCGGGTGGGACAAAATCAGGAGATTGGCCTTGCTGATGACGGAATTGTCTTTTTTGGCTTAACTCACAACCATGAACCTGTTAACCCCCAAGCGTTTCTTCGCTGACGCTACGCATATTCAAGACCCTGGAGCATATAAATGTACAAAAAGTGCTAGGGGGAAGCGCAGATGAGGGACTATATCCGCAAGCGGGTGGTGGATGTTAGTTTATATATTGTGAAGACCAAGGCAACCGTGCGCCAGGCGGCTACAGTTTTTGGGGTGAGTAAAAGTACCATCCACAAGGACGTTACCGAGCGCTTACCGCGTGTGAACAGAGAACTGGCCCAAGAAGTGAAAAAAGTTTTGGAACTCAATAAGTCCGAACGTCACATTCGCGGAGGCGAAGCTACCAGACGCAAATATAAGGGCAAAAGCAGCTGTGCTTCGTAGCTGATTGTAATCCCAACAAAAAAGGATTTGCCTCACTTTTGGCGAACACCATTAAACCATAAAGAGATTGGAATGTTCGTTCTGAAAGGGGCAAGTTTATGTTTGGGAAAGACATAGGAATTGATTTAGGAACTGCGAATATTTTGGTTTATGTGCGGGGCCAAGGTGTAGTTATCCATGAACCTGCCGTAGTTGCTTTGGATGTTAACACTCAGAAAATCTGCGCAATGGGTGATCAAGCCCGAGAAATGATCGGCCGCACCCCCGGTAATATTCGGGCCATCCGACCCCTGAATGAAGGTGTGATCGCTGATTTTCAAATTACCGAGGAAATCCTAAAGTATTTTATCAAAAAAGTTGCGGGCCGCGGCATTTTCCGGCCCCGGGTCATGGTCTGTGTACCCTCGGGGATCACCACAGTGGAAAAACGGGCGGTTTTAGAGGCGGCCAGTCTGGCCGGAGCAAAAGAAATTTACCTTGTAACTGAACCGATCGCGGCTGCTCTGGGCTGCGGCTTAGATATTTCCACTCCCAGCGGCAATATGGTAGTGGATATCGGCGGGGGAACAACGGATATCGCTGTTATTTCCCTTGGAGGCGAAGTGGTTTCCGAATCCCTGCGGGTAGGCGGCTCTCATTTCGAAGAGACAATTACCCGCCATATTAAGCGGGTTCATAATTTGGCTATAGGAGATCGCACGGCGGAGAATATTAAAATAGAAATTGCCTGTGCTTATCCCAACGCAGACAAAACCATGAGTATCAGGGGCCGGGATTTGATTACTGGGCTGCCCGCCACTGTTGAAATTTCGTCTAAAGATATATTCCCCGCTTTGGAAGAGCCCATTAACAGTATAATCGACGCTATCAGAAGAGTACTGGAAATTACCCCCCCGGAACTTGCCGCGGATATTATCAATAAAGGGATGGCGCTAACGGGCGGAGGGGCCCTTATGGGCGGAATGGCCGAGTTGATTCAAGAAAAAACGGGGGTTCCCGTCTTATTGGCGGAGGAACCCCTTAGTTGTGTTGTTAGAGGTACGGGCCAGGTTTTGGAAAGTTTGGACCTAATTTCCCGCGATGAAGTGGTAGCAAGCTATTCAAAAGTAAAGTAAGGGCCTAAAGGTTTCCCGGTTTTGGCCGATATCCATAGTAAGGCTGGCTAAGGAGGTGATCAGGATACTGCGCGGACTTTATACGGCTGCTTCGGGAATGCTGGTGGAAGCGACCCGCATGGATGTGGCCAGTAACAATTTAGCCAACGTAGACACCGCTGGGTTCCAACGCCAGACCGCTCATGTTTACTCTTTTCCGGAAAGGGTAGTTTTCCGAGAGCACCAAGGCGGGAAAGAAGCAATCGGCAGGTTGGGCACCGGCGCGGTTGTTGACGGGGACCGATCTTCTTTTGCCCCCGGGGCAATCAAAAATACTTATAATCCTTTTGATGCTGCTTTGGTCGGTTTTGGTTTCTTTGTTGTAGAAACACCGGAAGGCACCCGCTACACCCGGGACGGCCGTTTTACCACTAATTCCAGCGGGCTTTTAACCACCTTGGACGGAAACTTGGTACGGGGTGAAAAAGGAGCAATTTACGTTGGAGACGGGGAAATGCTTTTAAACGAGACCGGAGAAGTAAGTGTTAACGGAAAAATTGCGGACAAGCTTTTGATAGTGGAGTTTGATGACCGTCAGGGGCTTTTGAGGCGGGGGGCCAACTTATATGAAGCCTTGCCGGAAGCGGGAGATCCTTTTCGCTATAGGGCTGTGATTGCCCCGGGCGCGATTGAAATGGCCAACGTCAATGTAGTGCGGGAAATGGTAAATTTAATTAATATTCAACGTTCTTACGAAGCCAATCAGAAGGTAATCCAAGCTTTTGATGAAACTTTAGGTAAGGTTGTGAATGAAATTTAAGGTGAAGGGAACAAAGGCTGGACTGTTTCAACAGAGGCCTTAAGCTATCGACCGACAGAGATAGCTGGATACCCTAATCTTAGATTGCGTTCAACTTTAGCAAACTAAGGAGGGTTTTTTGCTATGATGCGTTCATTATGGACTGCTGCTTCAGGCATGGTTGCGCAGCAGACTAACATTGATATAATTTCGAATAACTTAGCCAACGTGAACACAACCGGATTTAAGAAAAGCCGGGCCGATTTTCAGGATCTTTTGTATCAGACGATAAAATTTGCCGGTACACCTTCTACCGCGGGAGCCCAAGTGCCAACAGGCATTCAAATTGGGCACGGCGCCCGCCCCGTAGCCACACAGCGGATCTTTTCCCAAGGAATGTACCAGCAGACAGATAACCCTTTAGATGTGGTTATAGAAGGGGACGGTTTTTTCCAGGTTTTGCTGCCCGACGGGGGTATCCGTTACACTCGGGACGGCGCTTTTAAATTAGATGCGGAAGGCCGTATTACCACCTCGGACGGCTTTCCCATTGAGCCCGAGATCATTATCCCCCCTAATGCGGTCGATCTAAGCATTGGCTCAGACGGGACAGTGACTGTTATGTATCCGGGGAACAATGAACCGGACGAAGTGGGCTATCTTGAAATTGTCCGCTTCGTTAACTCTGCTGGTTTAAAAAGCGAAGGGCGCAACCTTTATACCGGTACTGCCGCCAGCGGAACTCCCATGATCGGCACCCCCGGTTTAGATGGTTTTGGCACTTTAAGCCAGAACTTCCTGGAAATGTCCAATGTCCAGGTTGTAGAAGAAATGGTGAACATGATCGTCTCACAGCGGGCTTATGAGACTAACTCCAAAGCAATCCAGGCTTCCGACGACATGCTCCAGGCCGCCAATAATCTGCGCAGGTAGGGGCGGGCCATGGAACTGCAGCGGTTTAGCGCCTTAGTTTTAACATTTTTCGTCTGTGTTTTTGTTTTCAGCCCGCTTGTCAAGGCCGAGATAGAAAACCAGGAGTTAGTAGTGATCGATTTGAAGGAACAGGCTGAGGTTTGGGGCAGGGATATTTTCCTGGATGAAATCGGGGAGATCAGCGGCCCCCTAGAATTAGCGGCCCGAGTAGGAAAAGTAAGGGTCGGTACAGCCCCCCTTGTGGGCAACAGCCGGCGCTTGACCCCGGGGCATGTTGAAGTCCGCCTTCGGCAGGCCGGAATAGATTTAGACCGCCTCGAGTTGCGCGGCGCCGGCAGAACAGAAGTGACCGGTTTAGGTGCAAAAGGCGATTCCGAAGAAGCCGGCCGGGAGCCGAATCTATCCGCAGGGACAGTGGTAGTTGCCGCCCGGGATCTAAGCCGCGGTGAGGTTTTGGAAGACAGTGATCTGCTCTTGGAAGAACGGGAACTGCGGGGCGCTAATTACGGTGATTTCACCCTGGAGGACTTTGTGGGCTTAAGAACCACCCGCCGCTTAAAAGCAGGCAGTATCCTCACAGCCCAGAGTGCCGAGGCTGTTCCGGTCGTGGAGCGGGGTGCCCAGATTAGGATTACGGCTGTGATTGGCACAATTTATATTACGGCACCCGGTGTTGCCCGCGGCACAGGTCAGCGGGGGGATTTAATCCCCGTTGAAAACTCAGTTTCCCGCCAAATAATTTACGGTCGGATTGTGGATCAAGATACGGTCCAGGTTGTTGTAGGGGGGGTCTAATCTTCTATGAAGACAGCTAGAATAGTTCCATTGCTTCTTTTACTTATCTTGGTCTGCTCCGGTGCCGGCGGCGCTGTGTCTTTATACCCGCTTGATAAACGCTCTTTATATGAGGATTTGAAAGCAAGGCGCCCCGGTGATTTGGTTACAGTAATTATTGTGGAGCAAGCCCGGGCTGAGCAGAGCGCTAATACAGCCTCAGGCAAGGATTCGGAAGTGTCGGTGGGACCCGGTGGCGGCGTTTTAGCGGATTTAATTCCCTTGTTAAAACTAGGCGGGGGCGATAGCTTTAAAGCCGACGGGATCACTTCCCGGGGAGGCAGTTTAACTGCGAAAATAACGACAAAAGTGCTGGAAACTATGGAAAACGGCACGATGCGCCTGGAAGGGCGGCAAAAAATTACAATCAACGGGGAAGAACAAGAGATTATTATCTCCGGCTTAGTGCGCAATGAAGATGTGGATCCGGATAACACCGTGCTTTCAACTTTTGTGGCCGATGCGGAAATTTCCTTTATTGGCAGCGGGATAGTGGGAGATAAGAACAAGCCCGGCCTGCTCACTCGGATTTTAAATTGGTTGTTTTAAGTTGGAAAGGAGGAGCGCTTTTGTTTAAACGTATAGCTTGGTTTGTCCTTTGTCTGGTTTTCCTCTTTTCTATCGCAGTCCGGGCCCAGCCGGCGGAACCGATTCGCTATGATTCCCCTTTAGTGAGGGTTAAAGACGTTGCCAGGATCCAAGGGGTTCGGGAAAACCAGATTTATGGTTTGGGCTTGGTCGTAGGCCTTCAGGGCAGCGGTGACGGTTCCGGTGCCCGGGCTAATATTCAGATGATCGCCAATATGTTGGCCGGCTTCGGAATTACGGTGTCCCCCGATGATCTCCGCCTGCGCAATATTGCCGCGGTTATGGTTACAGCAGACTTGCCCAGTTCGGTGCGAAACGGGGATCGGATTGATGTTACCGTTTCCTCCATCGGAGATGCCCGCAGCCTCCAGGGCGGATTTTTACTGCAGACACCTTTACAAGCGGCCAACGGCGAGATTTTTGCAGTAGCCCAGGGTGCAGTGTCCATCGGCGGTTTTGTAGTTAGGGGCGGGAGCAGCGGGGCTCAAGCAAACCACACCACTGTAGGCAAGGTCCCCAACGGGGCTATTGTGGAGCGGGAGCTGCAGCAGCAAGATTTTGCTCAGGACGGAACGATTTCCATGGTTCTTTTGGAACCGGATTTCACAACCGCCTCGCGTTTAGTGTCCGTTGTCAATCAAGTCTATAATCAAGAATTAGCCCGGGCCAGGGATCAAGCCACGATTCAAGTGGAGGTTCCCAGCGATTATCAAGACAACGTGGTGGCCTTCATTGCTGAACTGGAGGAACTGCCGGTGCGCCCCGACAGCCAGGCCCGCGTAGTTATTAACGAGCGGACAGGCACTGTGGTAATGGGTTCTTCGGTACGGATTTCCGCGGTGGCTGTTGCCCACGGTAGTTTGAGTGTGCGCGTTGAGGGGGGGCCGGTTTTAGAACAGCCTTTACCCGGCGGTGATCTATCTTTCCAAGGAGGAACATTGAAATTGGGTGAAGAAGTAGAACCTCACCAGCTAACGGTCCTTGACGGCGCGAATAACGTCCAGGATTTGGTGGATGCCCTTAACGCGATCGGGGCCGGACCTCGGGATATTATTGCCATCTTACAGGCAATAAAGGCAGCCGGGGCATTGTACGGGGAACTAGTGATAATTTAGAGGATGGTGTTTTATGCGGGTGAATTGGGATCCAACCATGAATTCGGTTGCTAAGGCAGAGCAGCTGGGGGAACGAAAATCCACTTCGCAACTAGCTCTGCAGGACGCGGCGCAGCAGTTCGAAGCCCTTTTTCTGTATCAATTACTTACAGAAATGCGGCAGACTATCCCAGATAGCGACCTTTTAGGGAACCGCCGGGCGGAAAAACTCTTTCAATCCCTTCTTGATCAAGAACTGGCGGAAAACTCCAGTAAAACACAAAGTGTAGGCCTGGCCAAGATAATTTATGAACAAATGTCCCGCCATGTTCCTAAAGATGATTAAAACAAAACGAACTCCGCGAAGAAAGCAGCAGATTCCGGAATTATCTTCGCAGAGTTTGTTTTTTATTGGCAGGAGAACCTTTTATTAGTACCGAACTGATTAGCGTAACGGAGGTATGCTTATGCTAGTGAGGAAGGGCAGAGTGCTTGCAATCCTGCCGATCGTGGTTTTAATTATTATTCTTTCCGGTTTGCTTCCGTCTTTTGCCGGCGCCGGGGAAGTGAAATTGGAAGTTTTGCCGGAAGAGATCACCCTTTATTTACCCCAAGTTCCCGGCCGGAAATATGAAGTGACTTCTTTTAGCCATCCCATGAAGGTAGTTGTTGACGTCAATCAGCCTCTTCTGGGAATGGCAGAAGTACTTGCAATAGATGATGTTGCCTTGGCGCGGATGCGCTACTCACAGGAAGAATCCGGTGCAGCCCGCCTGGTTTTAGACTTTAAATATCAGCTGCCGGCGCCCCTTTTAGAAGAAGAGGGACAATTCTTAAAGCTGACGGTAATGAAAAAATTTGTCCAAGCCTCGGAAAGATTTGTTACTACCGGTGTCACCTACGGGCACCAAAGAAGAGGCGATTCTTTTGGCCCTAATATTGTCAATTATCTGGAAATCCAAACCCGCTTCACAGGTATCCAAGTTAAACTGGGCTTGGCCCAGGACAAAGTCTTGGGTTCTGAATTTGTAAGCGATATTGCCTTGCGGCATAAGGCTATCGCCGCAGTGAACGGCGCTTTTTTTGCCAGCAGCGGACTGCCCTTGGGCGTATTTATGATTGACGGGGAGTTAATTAGCGAACCTTACGCCAAAAGGACAGCTTTGGGTTTGGGGCCCCGCTTGGCGGTTATGGATCACCTCGATTTAGAGGCTAAAATCCTTTTTGAAGAGGGCAGCCTGGAAATTACCGGTCTTAACCGGCCCCGGGGGGAAAACGATCTAATTCTTTATACGCCTTTTTACGGAAAGACCACCCGTACCAACGAATTCGGTTTAGAGCTCACCGTGATCGAAGGCCAAGTTACCGCCCTGCAAAAAGGAGCCAGCGAAATCCCTTCCGCGGGAGTTGTTTTATCCGGGCACGGGTTAAGTAAAAGGGTTTTGGAAACGCTAGATGTTGGGGATCAAATCCAAATTATTACTGAATTGGATCCTAAGTGGGATGATCTGGGCGTGCAGCAGATTATCGGCGGCGGCCCGCGCCTGGTTAAAAACGGTGAAATCTTTCTTACGGGGAAAGAAGAAAAATTCCAAAACGATGTCTTAGTAGGCAGGGCGCCCCGGACAGCTCTGGGAATTACTGCCGACGGCAAGCTGCTGCTGGTAACCGTTAACGGCCGGAAGCCCAACATTAGCGTGGGAATGAGTTTGGAAGAACTAGCGGATCTGCTTTTGGAGCTGGGGGCCGTAGAGGCAATGAATTTAGACGGGGGCGGTTCCACCACCATGGTTATTCGGGACTTGGTTTTAAATCTGCCTTCTGATGGCAAAGAGAGGCCGGTTAGCAACGCTATTCTAATAATTGCACCCGAAGGTAGACGATAAGGAGTGGCTCGGTTATGCGCAAATTTCAAAGTTTGATCCTGATTTTGTCCTTGTTTTTAATTTGTTTTAATTCTTCCTCTGCTTTAGAGATCTTTCCCTTGGAAGATGTGCGTTCAGGGCTGCAGGGGGTTGGGCGGACTGTGATTGCCGGGACCGAGATCGAAGATTTTGAGGTTGAAGTTTTGGGTCTAGTGCCCCAAGGCCCGCCTTTGGGGAATCTGATCATGGTTAAAGTGGGCGGGGAAGTTATGGATAAAACCGGGGGTATAGCTTTGGGAATGAGCGGTACCCCTGTCTACATCGGCAATCAGCTTTTGGGTGCCATCGGTTATACTTATTCTTTAACAGATCACCGCATCGGCCTGGTTACACCTGCTGAGGCCATGTTTAAGATTTATGATCAGATCCCGGGCCAGATTTTGGATCTGCCTTTCGGGGCCGCGCCGGTTAGGTCTCCTTTAATGGTGGGCGGGATGAACCAAAGGGTCAGAGACTTCTTAGAACGGGCTTTGGCCTCTTACCAAATTCAGGTCATGAACGGGCCGGCCCTGAAGAAAGATATGCAGTCTTTACCTCTGGAAGCAGGTAGTATGCTGGGTGTACAATTACTGCGGGGGGATTTTCAAGTTGCCACATTCGGCACGGTTACTCATGTGGAAGAAGACGGCCGTTTTCTGGCCTTTGGGCACCCCTTTACCCACCGGGGTTCTGTTGATTTTTTTGCCACAGGGGCCTATGTACACTATACACTGCCCAGCCTCGATGTTCCTTATAAGATAGTTTCTCTGGGTTCGGAAATCGGCGGGGTTTTCCAAGATCGCGCTGCAGGGCTTGGCGGCAATTTAGGAATTGAGCCGCCCTCACTGCCTGTTAGGATTGTGGTAGAGG
>JAAYRS010000159.1 GCA_012518645.1 Bacillota bacterium | reverse complement strand
AATCCTTGTCAACTTCGTTTTTGCGTTTAGGTAAGGAAAAAGCGGAATGCAATTAACAAATCCTGGGTAATTTTATTTAATTAATCTTTGGGAGTAAAAAAATACCCGACACAACTTGACACAGTCGTAGTTGCTGTTTTAGTTGACGGGATTTAGCGTTTGTGGTAATATTTTAACGGATGGTCAATATTAATACCTCCTTATGAGATCGTTGTTGATAATGATTAATATGTTCTGGGAAATGTTTATATTTTGGGTTTTATTAATGTTTTTTTTGCAAAGCAGTAAGGAGGTGAAAGTGAGCTGTTTTCGTGTTAAAAAATGTTGTGGTGTTCTGAACCATTATAGAAAAATGATTAGGAGGAATGACATTGAAGTTGAACACACGTTGGGTTTTGTTACTTAGTGTTACTTTGCTTTCCTTAGTTCTAATCTCCTCTAGTGTACTCGCTGCACCGGTCAAACTCGAACTTTATCAAGCTATGAGCGGTGGCCGCGGCCGAGTTTTAGAGGGAATCGTTGATAAGTATAATGAATCCCAAGATGAAGTTTTTGTTGAACTCATTTTCGCGGGGACTTACGACGAATGCTTTACCAAATCTTTATCCGCTTACCGTGCAGGCAATCAGCCCCATATGGTCATGATTGAAGCGGCGTTTTTAAAGACGATCATTGATAGCGGAGCCATCTATTCCTTAGATGAACTGGTCGAGAAAACCGGAATAGATCCTGGTCTAGGTGATATTATTGAGCCGATTTATCGCTACTACGCAATTGACGACACGCTTTACTCTCTACCCTTCGCCTCCTCTACGGGAATCATCTATTATAACAAAGATGCTCTAAGGGCGGCAGGTGTAGATCCTGATATCCCACCGAGGACATTTGCCGATGTGGAACGTATGTCCCGGGCCGTCCAGGAAAAAGATGTTCCCGGCATCCGCCATTACGTTACTTCATCCTGGCCCACCTGGATTATGTTAGAGAATTTGTTCCCCTATCATGATCAGGCGTTCGCCGACAAAAATAACGGCCATGATGGTTTTGCCAGCAAAATTTATTTGGACACAGAATTTGGGCATGAAATTGTTGAAATGTTTACAAGATGGGCCCACGAGGGTCTTTATTCGTATATGGGCAGAGAGTACGATACCGTACCCACCTTTGTTTCTGGTGAATCAGTATTCTTACTTTTGTCTACCTCAACTTTAGGATCGGTTTTAGAAACAGCTGATTTTGAAGTAGGAACCGCTTTTATGCCCAAATTGGAAGGGTATCCTCGAGGCACCTCCACAATCGGTGGAGTTTCCTTAGGTGTTTTCAAAGGATTTAGTGATGAGGAATACGAAGCCTTAATGAAATTCCTTTCTTACTGGCTGAGTATAGAACCCATGGTGACCTGGCATAAGGGAACGGGTTATTTCCCCATAACTAATCAAGCACTTCTGGAGCTTTTGTATTCTGGATGGTTCCAAGAGAGCCCCAACCACCTCACCGCCTTAATGCAGCTGCTCTCCGGACGGGTTACGCAAAACACTGCGGCACCTGTTCTAGGAAACTTTGTCGAGATTAGGGAAACTTTGGACAGATATCTGGAAGAGGCTTATACTTTCCAGTTAACTCCCGATCAGGCTATTAAAGACGCAGACAAGGCAATTGCCAGGATTCTGGCAGAGTATGAAGAAATGTATAGATAACCGCAAAGCATTTACGGTTATCGTAAGTGGAATCCAAACCCTTTCTGGGTTTGGATTCCACCCCTGCTTCGACATCACTAATTGAATCTCGGGAGGTGAAAGTCAAAGGAATATTTTCTATGTTCTTTTGACAATGTGTATGGAGCGCTCGCGTTTTCCCAACAAGGTACTACCCTATTTACTTTTGATTCCTGCCGCAGTTTCATCCATTATTTTTATTATTATACCTGCTGCCCAATCACTTTACCAAAGTTTCTTTTTCTCCCACCCCTTTACCGGGCAGATGCGTTATGTAGGGCTTAAGCATTATCAAAGCCTATTTTCTGATCCGGAGTATTTAAATAGCGTTAGGATTACCTTTGTTTTTAGTGCTTTTGTTGTCATCGTGGGGATGGGTTTGTCATTACTGTTATCAGTTCTTTTATCCAAAAGAATACGTGGTGTTAGTTATTTTCAATTGGGCCTTTTATGGCCTTATGCACTTTCACCCGCTATGGCCGCCACACTATGGGCCCTTTTAACACATCCATCCATTGGCCCTATTAGCCATTTCTTGGAATTCTTGATTGGAAAGAGGATGAATTGGATTACCGATGCCTTTAGTGCTCAATTTATGCTCATTATTGCTTCAATTTGGAAGAATATGGGGTATAACATTGTTTTTTTCCTAGCGGGTTTGGCCAACATTCCCAGGGACTTCAGTGAGGCCGCTAGAATTGACGGAGCCGGGCCCTTAAGGGAATTTTTTACAATTACTTTCCCCTTACTGTCGCCGGTAACGTTCTTTCTTGTAGTAACAAACATTCTTTACGCTCTTTTTGATATATTCCCCATGGTAGATTTACTAACTCGGGGTGGGCCCGGAAGATCAACGGATCTGTTGATCTATAAACTCTATCGGGATGGGTTTCTAAACTTCAATATAGGAATTGCTTCTGCTCAATCTGTAATATTGTTTGTTGTTGTTTCCATCTTAACTCTTCTAATCTTTAAATTCGGAAGTTCCAGGATCCATTATCAATGATTCCCATAGCATTATTTTTAAAATGAGGTAGGGATTGGTTATGCAAAAAGCACTATCGAAGGGTAGTTCCAAACGTTCCCAAAAAATAAGGCAGAGTAAGTTTAATTGGACATATGTTTGGCTGGCAATTTTTCTGATACTTCTGGCCATGCCACTTTTCTATGCGTTTATCGTCAGCACGTTGTCTTTTAAAAGTACTGCCAGTTCGCCTCCTAAGCTTTTGCCCGAAGGTGAATTTTTAACGAATATGGCAACTGCTTGGACTCACAGCCACATGAAGGTCTTGCTAAAAAACAGTATGATCATGACTATGGGAATAACGATAGGCAAGATCGTGTTTTCATTATTCGGGGCTTTCGCTTTAACTCACTTCGGGAAATTTCGAGGGGCCGGTTTTTTTGCAATTATCATCATCATAAGCAGGATGCTTCCTGTTCATGTCCGCATAATTCCCACTTACGAACTAATGAATACTTTTGGCTGGGTGGACACGTATGCGGCCTTGATTTTCCCCTTTTTGGCCAGCGCAACGGGTCTACTACTGCTGCAGCAGGTTTTTTTATCCGTTCCCAGTGAATATTGTGATTCCGCCAGAATAGATGGTGTGGGCCCTATGGGTTATCTTTTTTATATTTTAGTCCCCATGACTAAAGCAACCCTTTCCGGTCTATTCCTAATTGAGTTTGTCTGGGCTTGGAATGAGTATTTATGGCCGTTGATCATCACTGATTCCTCTCGGATGCGGGTCTTACAAATTGGAATTAAAATGTTAATCCCGGCTGATGCACAGCCGCCATGGAATGTGATTATGTCAGCCGTGATTATCGGCTTAATTCCGCCGCTTCTGATCGTTATTGCTTTTCATGACAGCCTGACTAAATCGGTGGCTTTTCAGAGCGGAAAATAGTTTTAATATCTTTAGGGCTTGGCCACAGGGCTGTTTTCAAAACAGCCCTGTTTCTTATCTTTAAAGTATGAAAAAGACTATAGTAGGTGATTTGAGCCTGGTGGCGAATGAGTGGATTAAGATTTCTTTTGAGAGAGCGAGGGGAAGAAAGGTTGAAATTTAATGCTTTAGATTGTCCTTATAGTTCCATCAGATATCCGGCTTATGCTAAATTGGGGATGGTGGCCACTTCTAATTCACTGGCCGCCGGAGCCGGCATGGAAATGTTAAAAAAAGGGGGCAACGCCATTGATGCTGCCATCGCCGCAGCGTCCTGCCTTACAGTTTGCGAACCCACCTCCAATGGGATCGGCGGCGATGCTTTTGCTTTGGTGGCTGCTAAGGGCGGGCTCTATGGGCTGAACGCCAGCGGGCCGGCACCGCGGGGCCTCTCTATTTCCAAACTGAAAAAACAGGGTTATCAAAAGATACCAAGATTTGGTTTCGTCCCCGTAACTGTGCCTGGTGCACCCGCCGGTTGGGCCGCGATGTCGGAGAGATTCGGGAAACTTCCTTTGGAACAGGTCCTGGCCCCAGCCATTAGATATGCCCGGGAGGGTTTTCCCCTGTCGGTGATTTTGGGCCAAAATTGGAAGCGCGCTTTTACAGTTTATCAAAAGCAGCTAAAAGGGGAAGAGTACAGGCCTTGGTTTGAAACTTTTGCACCTCAAGGCCGGGCTCCGAGAATTGGGGAAATGATAACTTTTCCCCATCATGCCAAGACCCTGGAACTTATTGCGGAAACCAAAGCAGAAGCGTTTTACCGCGGGGAAATTGCGGGACAAATCGATGCTTTTTCCAGAAAATACGGCGGTTATATCCGCCGGGAGGATTTGGAGTCTTACCAAGCAGAATGGGTCCAGCCTATTTCCGTTCCATACGGTGAATATGAAGTCTGGGAAATCCCCCCCAACGGCCAGGGGATAGTAGCCTTAATGGCCTTAAACATTCTAGGGGGCTTTGAGTTTCCCGAGCAAAAATCCCTTTCTGTTTATCACCGCCAGATTGAAGCAATTAAGCTGGCTTTTGAAGATGCTCAAAGATATGTGACTGATGCCGCAAAAATGAAAATTAAAGTTGAGGATTTGCTTTCTTCTGCCTGGGCTGAAGAAAAAAGAAAGCGGATTGGATCTACCGCTTTGCTGCCCCTTCCTTCCCAAGAGCAAGAGGGGGGCACCGTCTATTTAGCCGCCGCGGATTCAGAAGGCAACATGGTTTCTTTTATTCAAAGCAATTATATGGGGTTTGGCTCCGGGCTGGTAGTGCCCCAAACTGGGATAGCATTGCACAACCGCGGCCATAATTTTTCCTTCGATCCTCTGCATCACAATGCTCTAGAACCGGGAAAAAAATCCTATCATACGATTATCCCCGGGTTTTTGACCAAAGGAGGAAAACCGCTGGGGCCCTTCGGTGTTATGGGCGGCTTTATGCAGCCGCAAGGGCACGTGCAGGTGGTTACGAATCTTGTTGATTTTAAGCACAATCCTCAAGCTGCTTTAGACGCCCCCCGCTGGCAGTGGAAAAAGGGCCGGGAAGTGGACCTAGAGAAGACCATGCCCTCCCAGATCGTGCGGGGCTTAAAGGAGATGGGGCATAAGATTACTGTTACAGAGGATAACACCGGATACGGGCGGGGACAGATCATTTTGAGGGATGAAAAAGGGGTCTTGGCGGGGGGTTCCGAAACAAGAGTGGACGGTGCTATCTTAACTTGGTAGGGGGGAGGCCCATGATTTATTTTGATCAGGCAGCGACATCTTTCCCTAAAGCCCCCGGTGTGCCTGAGGCAGTTTGCCAAGCTCTTCAAACTATGGGAAACAGCGGACGGGGGGCCCACCATTTGGCTTTGGAAGCAAACCGCTTAGTTTTTCGGGCCCGGGAGCATTTAGCCCAATTTTTTAAGGCAAATGATCCTGCCAGGATAGCTTTTACCGCGAACGCCACAGAAAGCCTGAATTTGGCTTTGGAAGGTCTTTTAAAACCGGGCCAACATGTGCTTACTACTGAATTGGAACACAACAGCGTTTTGCGTCCGCTCTATCGGCTCAAAGCACAAGGTGTAGAAGTAAGTGTTGTGCCCAGCGATCAAAAGGGTATACCTGACTTTGCCCAATTAGAACAGCTGCTGCGGCCAAACACGAAGGCTGTAGTTTGTACTGCGGCGTCCAATGTCACCGGAAATGTGACAGATCTGGACTACCTAGGCGATTTCTGCTCCCGGCGGGGCTTGGCCTTTATCTTAGACGCGGCCCAAACTGCAGGCTCTTTTCCCTTGGATGTGAAACGGCAAAAAATTGATATTCTCTGTTTTAGTGGGCATAAAGGACTGTTAGGTCCCCAGGGGGTGGGGGGAATTTATCTGCGGGAAGGACTGGAACTGCGGCCGTTGAAAGTGGGGGGCAGCGGAATGCAGAGTTATAGCACCCGCCATCCTTCGGAGATGCCCGAAGCCTTGGAAGCCGGGACTTTAAATACGCCGGGGATCGCCGGGCTGCTGGCCGGTTTAAAGTACCTTAACCGGGTTGGTTTGGAACAGATACGCAGTCAAGAACAAGAGTTAACTCGCCTTTTCTACCTGGGGGCCAAGGATCTGCCAGGGGTGAAAATATACGGCGACTTTAGCACCTTTAGGCGCTGCCCTATTGTGGCTCTTAGTTTGTCCGGATTAGATTCTGCATACGTTAGCCAGGTCTTAGCGCAGGATTTCCAAATTCAGACTAGAGCAGGCAGCCACTGCGCGCCCTTGATGCATCGGGCCCTGGGTACGGAAAAAGAGGGGTTGGTCCGTTTTAGTTTTTCCCACTTTAACACTAAAGAAGAAATAAAGATAGGGCTAAGGGCCCTGCAGCAGATAGTCACAAGAAAAGAAAGGAACTAAGGCGTGGATGATAGAGATTTTGAATTGATGATTGTTTTCCGCAGCACTACTGAAGCCATGGCTTGGGAAAAAGCGGCTAAGGGCCTTGATTTGCCGGGGCGCTTGATTCCTCTGCCGCCTCAAATTAAAGCGGATTGCGGTTTGGCTTGGTCCGCTACTCTTGGGGACAAAGAGGTTATTTTCAAGGCTGCGGGTGAATATGACTTAAAGTATGGACAAATTTTGGAATGGAGGCGGGGGGCATGGAACGGGAAATAGTTTTTTGTAAAGGCGGCGGTTGCACAGCTAAGTTGGGGCCTGCAGTCTTGGAAAAAGTCTTGGAAAAACTGCCAAAAACAAAAGATCCAAATTTCTTAGTCGGTTTTGATCATAGCGATGACGGAGCCGTTTATAAACTAACGGATGAATTGGCCTTAGTGCAGACTCTCGATTTTTTCCCGCCCATGGTGGAAGATCCCTATATCTTCGGAAAAATAGCGGCTGCTAATGCTTTAAGTGATGTTTATGCCATGGGCGGAGAAGTGAAAACTGCTTTAAATATCGTCTGTTTTCCAGAAGAGATGGATCTAAATATCTTAGGCCAAATGCTCTTGGGGGGCCAAGAAAAAGTTGCGGAAGCCGGCGGGGTTTTAGCGGGAGGCCATTCTCTTGCGGATCAAGATGTGAAATATGGGCTTTCTGTGACAGGTATTGTCCATCCGGATCGGATTATTACAAATGTAGGCGCCGAACCCGGTGATGTCCTCATTTTGACGAAACCTTTGGGAGTAGGAATTGTAACAACGGCGGAGCTAGTGGGGGAGTCTTCTCCGGAAGCGCTTTTTTTAGCGATAGAATCAATGCAAACCTTAAATAAGTATGCAGCGGACATTATAAAAAAATATTCTCCAACAGCTTGCACCGATGTAACCGGATTTGGCTTTTTAGGCCACCTGCACGAGATGCTTCAGAATAAATATTCCGCTTTGGTCTTTAGCGATCAAATTCCTTTGATCCCGGAGGCACTAACCTATGCGGAAGATTTTCTAATCAGCGGAGCGGGACAGCGCAACCGCAATTACCTTCAAGAGCGGGTGGATTTTAAATCAAAGGTTTCTTTCGGTATGGAAGAACTTCTCTTCGACCCTCAAACATCCGGGGGCCTCTTAGCCAGCCTCAAGGCGGAGGATGCCTCCCAGGCCTTAGGGGAGCTGCAGAAATTGAGCCTGCCCGTGGGAATTGTCGGGGTTATTTTGGAGCAAGAGGAAAAGGAGATCATTGTAGAATGAAAAGAGTTGACGCTAGAGGTTTAACCTGTCCTTTACCGGTTATAGAAGCTAAAAAAGCACTGCGTAAAATGGACGAAGGCCAATTGGAAGTAGTGGTTGATAATATTATTTCCCTGCAAAATTTGGAAAAGATGGCTGAGCAAACAGGCCTTAGTTATTCAACGGAAACTGGGGATGACGGATATGTAATCCGGATTTTCGCTAAAACAAAGAAATCCCGCTCCAGCCCCCTTCCTGCTCTCGGCAAGACAGTTGTGGTTATCTCTTCGGAGTTAATGGGAGGCGGGGATCCGGATTTGGGGGCTATCCTTATGAAGGCGTTTCTATTTGCTTTAAGCGAGCAAGATCAGGATCCGGATAAAATTTTATTGTACAACAGCGGGGTTAAACTGGCAGTTGAAGGCTCCGATTCCCTCGCCGATCTACAGAAAATGGAAAAAAGGGGAACGGAGATTCTTAGCTGCGGCGTTTGTTTAGATTTTTATCAGCTTACAGAAAAGGTAAAGGTGGGGCGAATTTCCAATATGTATGAGCTTGTCCAATCCCAAACAGATGCTGGGCGGATTATCAGGCTCTAGAAACGGAGGGGGAAAAGTGAAGTATTATGCTTCCTTGCGACCTGATCATAACTGGGAATATGCTCGAAAGTGTGTGGAAGCCGGGATTCAAGGTTTTGAAATCATCAACTTGCAGTCTTATCTGCCCCGGGAGGAATTCCAATCCTATCTGGAACTGGCAGAAAAAGCAAAAAACGAACTGCAGGCAGGATTGACTGTCCACGCCCCGATCTTGGATGTGCATTTGGGAAGTTTGAACTGTAAAATTCGGCAGGTAGCGCAAACGGAGGTGCGGACCAGTTTGGATTTAGCCAGAAGGTTGGAAGCCGCCTTGGTTGTAGTCCACGGCGCTCCCTGTATTTTAACTATGCCCGGGGGGAAATGGTCCAAACAAAGTTTTAAAGTTTCCCAGCGGGATCAAGAACGGGTTGAAAAGCAAAAAACTAATTTAATGCGCTCGCTGAAAGAATTAGCGGATGGTGCCCCTGATGTGCTTTTGACTGCAGAAAATTTGGTTTTTCCCCACGAAATGTATCGAAGTCCGGAAGAAATGGAGCAGTTAATGATCGGAGTAAACAGGCCCAATTTTGGTTTTACCCTAGATGTGGGGCACGCTCTAGTTTCCGGTTTTGCTGCTTCCGATTATCTGAACCTTTTGGGAAAGTGGCTGGTGCATGTGCATCTTCATGACAACTATGGAGTGATTGATGAGCATCTGCCGTTGGGCGAAGGTGTTTTTGATTACGTAGGGTTTATTCAATCGTTAAAGAAGATGGGCTACCAAGAAATTGTAACCCTGGAGTTTACTCTGGAAGATCCGGGAAGGTTCAGCCGGTACTTACTTTAAATTAACGGGATGTGATCTTTTGAAAATCCTAGTGACCGGTGGGGCCGGTTTTATCGGTTCTCACATTGTTGACGATTACCTCATGGCCGGGCATCAGGTGGTGGTAGTGGATAACCTTTCCACGGGCCGGCTGGAAAATCTAAACCCGGCTGCCTCGTTTTATCTTTTGGATATACGTTCTCCGGAAATGAAGAAAGTCTTCGAGCTGGAAAATTTTGATCTAATCAACCATCAAGCCGCCCAAAAATCCGTTCCCGCTTCGGTAGAAAATCCTTTTCTCGATGCAGAGATTAACATCTTGGGAATCTTAAACCTTTTGAACCTTTCCGTGCAGTATGGGGTGGAAAAGTTTATCTTTAGTTCTACCGGGGGTGCCCTGGTAGGTGATGCGGGAAAAATACCCGCGCCGGAGAAAGCGGAAGTTACCGCGGCCACACCGTATGCTATTACCAAACACGCCGGGGAGCGTTATTTAGATTTTTTTGCCCGCACCCGGGGTCTTAAGTTTACTGTCCTGCGCTATGCCAATGTCTACGGCCCGCGCCAGGCGGGCGAAGGCGAATGTGGGGTTATTCCCATTTTTCTGGAGAACCTTTTCAAGGGGCGCTCCTCTCTTCTTTACGCTTATAAAGAAGATCCGGAAGGCTGTACCCGGGATTATGTCTATGTAAAAGATGTTTCCAGGGCTAATCTGCTTGCACTTGATTTAGGGGACAACACTATAATTAACATTGGGAGCGGCCTTGAAGTTTCCACCTCGCAAGTTTACCGGCTGCTGCAAGAGGCCGCGGGTAAAAAGAAAATACCTTTGAAATATGGGGGGGAACGGGCAGGCGATCTTCGGCGCAGTGCCTTGGATATCACTAAAGCGAAAGAAATACTGGGGTGGGAACCGAAAGTGGATCTGGAAGCTGGCTTAGCCCAAACGGTAAAATATTACAAGAGTAGGAAGTCTTAAAAATGGAAGCAGTAGAAAAACGGCTGCAGGAACAGATTAGATTCATTTTGGAAATAGACAGGCTAAAGAGAATTTACCGCCAGAATTTTTTGGTGGATGGAAGCCGCCGGGAAAACGATGCGGAACATTCCTGGAGCCTAGCCGTGATGGCTTTAGTTTTAAAGGAATATGGCCCCGAAGGCCTGGATTTAACGAAAGTACTGCAAATGGTGCTGCTCCATGATTTGGTGGAGATAGATGCCGGGGATACTTTTTGCTATGATCCTGAAGCGGCTGCAGATAAAGCGGAGCGGGAAGAAAGGGCAGCGGAGCGGATTTTCGCTTTACTGCCTCCTGATCAGGAACGGGAATTGAAAGGGCTGTGGATTGAATTTGAGCAAGGGGAAAGCCGGGAGGCTAAGTTTGCCATTTGTTTAGATCGGCTTCAGCCCCTGCTTAATAACTATCACACTTCTGGGGGTACCTGGCGCGTCCACGATGTGAGCAGTGCTCAAGTAAAAAAAAGAGTGAGGGCAATTGCTGAAATTTCCCCCACTCTAGGGGCCTATGCTCTCGGGCTTGTGGAGAAGGCTGTGCAAAGGGGAATATTACGCAAATGATAACGGCCCTTCCGGGCCGTTATCTTATTTAATGACCAAGTTATAGATGCGGCCGGGTACATAGATTTCTTTTACGATGGTTTTACCGTCTATGAGGCGCAGAATGTTTTTGTTATCCAAAGCCTTGGCCCGGGCCACCTCTACAGGATCATCTAAGTTGATTTCGATCTGGCCCCTCACTTTTCCGTTGACCTGCACACCGATATTTACGGTTTGCTCTACGGTCTTGGCCTCATCCCAGCTGGGCCAGGCCTGCTCATTAAGCATACCTCCGAAATCAAGCCTCTCCCAGAGTTCTTCCGTAATGTGGGGGGCCACCGGATTAAGCAGAAGCAAAAAGACCCGCATTTCCGCTTCGTTAATTCTGCCCACTTCGTTGATTTTATTCAGAAGGGTCATAAGTGCAGCGATAGCCGTATTGAACTTAAGCAGTTCATAGTCGCTGCTTACTTTTTTAATAGTCTGATGGATCTTTGTTTCTAACGGGCGGCTGTATTTATGGCCGGGTTCCACCTTTTCGCTTAGTTTCCAGACGCGTTCTAAAAAGCGGCGGCAGCCCCTTACCCCGTCAGTGCTCCAGGGAACGTTTTTTTCAAAGTCCCCGATAAACATTTCGTACACACGCAGGGTATCTGCCCCGTATTCTCGGACAATTTCATCCGGGTTAATCACATTCCCCCGGGATTTGGACATTTTCTCGTTGTTTTCCCCTAAAATCATACCGTGAGAGGTCCGTTTCTGGTATGGTTCAGGAGTAGAGACAATCCCTTGATCGTATAAAAACTTGTGCCAGAAGCGTGAATAAAGTAAATGGAGAGTGGTGTGCTCCATTCCCCCGTTATACCAATCAACCGGCAGCCAATAATCCAAGTTTTCTTTACTGGCCAAAGCCTGATCATTGTGGGGATCCGTATAACGCATAAAATACCAGGAAGAGCCGGCCCATTGCGGCATTGTATCGGTTTCCCGTTCCGCGGGTCCCTGGCAGCGGGGACACGTGGTTTTTACCCACTCCTTGATTTTTGCTAGCGGCGATTCACCCGTATCGGTTGGTTCGTAATTTTCAACCTGGGGCAGGCGCAGGGGAAGTTCTTCTTCCGGGAGAGGGACCCAGCCGCATTTTTCGCAATGGACCAGGGGAATGGGTTCGCCCCAATAGCGCTGCCGGGAAAACACCCAATCTCTCAATCTGAAATTTGTTTGAGGGGTTCCCAGTCCGTTGGCACCGAGCCAAGAGGTGATTTCTTTTTTAGCTGTCTCCACATCTAAACCGTTAAGAAAACCGGAGTTAACCAGTATCCCTTTCTCCGTATCAGTGTAAGGGGCGGTTGCAACGTCTCCTCCCTGCACCACTTCTACGATAGGTAAGCCAAAGGTTTTGGCAAATTCCCAATCCCGCTCATCGTGGCCCGGTACTGCCATAATAGCCCCCGTGCCGTAACTCATGAGCACGTAATCGGAAATCCAAACTGTGATTTCCCGGTTATTGACAGGATTTAGAGCCAGCAAACCTTCAATCTTTACGCCGGTTTTTTCTTGGCCCAATTCTGCCCGTTCGAAATCCGTTTTTTTACGGGCTTCTTCCTGGTAAGCCCGGATTTCCGGCAGATTACTAATCCGCGCAGCTAATTTTTCCAATAGGGGATGCTCCGGGGAGATCACCATGTAGGTGGCTCCAAAGAGAGTGTCGGGCCTGGTCGTAAAAACTTGCAGGGTTTCCTGGGAGTCCTTAATTGGAAAAACAACTTCCACCCCTTCGGAACGCCCAATCCAATTTGTCTGCTGGATCTTGACGCGCTCGATAAAGTCGACCAGATCAAGATCGTCAATTAATCGATCGGCATAGGCCGTAATTTTTAACATCCATTGATTCTTCACTCTGGTTTCCACTTTTGCTCCGCAGCGTTCGCAGCTGCCTTCCACCACTTCTTCGTTAGCAAGGCCAATTTTGCAGGCCGGGCACCAGTTGATTGGCATTTCCTCTTTATAGGCGAGGTCGTTTTCAAACAGCTTGAGGAAAATCCATTGGGTCCATTTAAAATAGTTGGGATCAGTGGTATTTACTTCTCGGGACCAATCAAAGGAGAAACCTAAAGATTTTAACTGCTTTCGAAAACGCCCAATGTTTTGTTCCGTAATGATGGTGGGATGAATTTTATTTCTAATGGCGTAATTTTCTGCCGGCAAGCCGAAGGCATCCCAGCCCATGGGAAAGAGGACATTGTAGCCTTCCATTCTCCTTTTGCGGGCTACGGCGTCCAAGGCAGTATAAGGACGAGGGTGTCCTACATGCAAACCATCCCCGGAGGGATAGGGAAATTCCACTAAAGCGAAGTATTTTGGCTTGGTGTGATCATTATCAGCTTGAAAGACTCCTTTTTCTTCCCAAATATTCTGCCATTTCTTTTCGAAAGATTGGGGTTGATATCTTTCCAAATGAATTGCCTCCTTTGGCTTCTTGGTAATGAAAAAACCTTTCAGCCCTATTTTAGAGACGAAAGGTTTCGCGGTACCACTCTAATTGGCGGCTTTTGCCGCCCTCTTGGCATCTTAACGGAGATGATCCGGCTGAAGCTATTTAATTCACTTCAGCAGCTCCCGGGCGAGTTCAGGCAAGTAGTGCTGCTTTCCACCGGCCAGCAGCTCTCTATACTTCTCAATTGCCGTACTGCTCCCATTCTTAGCCTCTACATATTGACATCATTTTATCAGGATTTAAAGGGAAAGTCAATCGGAGCCATTTGCGATGTCAACATTTTAGCCCGAAATGACACCGAATGTGACTTTGACCTCCCCAACGGATTGTTTTTTGCAATAAAAACCAATGCACGGGGTGGTTCGCGACTCCTAAACCAAATTT
>JAAYRS010000158.1 GCA_012518645.1 Bacillota bacterium | reverse complement strand
CTAAAATAATTTCAGCTTGTTTGGCAATTTTCCGCAGTTTGTCCACCCGAAAATCCAAATCTCCGCTGCCGAAGAGATAATCCAGATCGCCGCCGCCCGTGAAAATATAGCGCGCACTTTCCAGATAGGGCCTTAATAATTCCAGGGCCTGCCCGGAATCGGGCAAAAGGGCAACTCTAACATTGGTATCAAAGGCCAAAGGAACATCCTTTTTTTCGGCTTTTTCCCGAAGCGCCAGGCAAGCCCGGCGGCAGGATGCACTTAAGGCCGGCGTAATTCCGGATAAAAGCACCAGTCTTGTATCAGTCAAGTCCACATCCTCAACATCTTTTTCCGATAAAAGGCTGGCAGCCGAACCTTGGCGGTAGTAAAGTACCGTACTTTTATCTTGAAGAGGGTATCCTCTTTGGATGAAATAAACTCCCGTCGGTCCGTTTTCATCTTGTTGAACTAAAGAAACATCCACTCCCCGTGCCCTAAATTCGTTAAGAATCGCCAACCCCAGTTCATCGGCGCCTACTCGGGAGATAAATTTTGTCTTAATACCTAAAAGCTCCAGGCCGACTAAGGTATTTCCTTCACTGCCCGCCACATATCGTTCAAAAAGGCGGGCCTGCCTTAAGGGGCCCTTGGAACTGGGACAAATTTGGATCATCATTTCCCCCATGGACAGCACATGCCTCACAATTTCCACCTCCGGTATCCTAATATTTATAGTCCGGCTCCCGGATTTACCGACCCGGAGCCGAGATAACGCTTGGTTCAATCTAAGTAACCCGCCTGGG
This sequence comes from Bacillota bacterium, assembly GCA_012518645.1. Lineage (GTDB taxonomy): Bacteria > Bacillota > Limnochordia > Darwinibacteriales > Darwinibacteriaceae > JAAYRS01. Next base: position 19,601 of record JAAYRS010000158.1, on the reverse strand, counting down.
CGGCAATAGCCGCGGCCCCCCGTATATTCAGCATGTCGATTTCTTCCTCTTTATGGATTTGCCGTATTACCGAGACACCATGAAACTTTTTCAGCAGATAAGCAAAGACTTCACAGCGCCGCTTATGGCCTATTAAGACAAATGGTCCCTTTTTCGATAAGCCCAACAGATCGAAATCATTTAAAGCCAATAAATCCTCTGCGACAATAGTGGCATCGAAGAATAGTTCCCTTACAAACCAGGGCTGCTGCAGCAGCACTTCTAAAAACCGGGGCATCATCACTGTGCGCAAAAAGCCGGTATTAAGTACAGAATGATAGGCGGCTTCTATTACCTCTGTTTCAAAGAAGTCTTCCTTCTTTTTCCCCTCGGGGCTTTGGATCGATTTCCCTATAAAAGTGCGTTCTTTGATGGCTTCAAAAATTTGCCCGCTGATTGTGGTCGATGATCCGATAATCTTTTTTTCTTGATTAATGCCGATGTATTTGGTGTGGGAACTGAGCACAACCGCGGTTAAGGGCAGAGATAGAGTGGGGTAAAGTTCCAATAATCCCATCATTTGGGTCTCCTCCCCGCGCATAAAGTCAGCGGAGCGGACTTGGCGGTAGCCGGGGCCGGACGGATAACGGTTTTTGATCCCGGCAATAAACAAAAGCGGGATCTCCAGGGGAAAAATAGAGCGGTCCTCAATTGGGATCACACTTTCGGAGAGTTCATCAAGCCCCGCTGGTGCCCACAGGTGCGGGATCTCCATTAACCCTATTTCAGAGGTAATCATCCCGAAGGCAACAGCAAATTTTATATCCCCGATCTTTAAACCCGCCTCAAAAAGGGCGCTTTCAAATAATTTTACGAGACCTTGTTTTAAAATAAGATTGGAACCTCTTATCGTGGTATCTTTTACCCCAATCTTTTCCTTTTTTTTACTGACAACTTCTAAATCCTGATTGAGTATATAGACCTGGGAATTGGTTGTCCCGCAGTCAATGGTGGCAATATACAAGGGAATCTCTCCTAATTTATTTTGGAATCGTCCAGTACTCCTAAAGCACTTAATTCTTCGAAGATTCGCTTCTTCTCGCCTTCACTTGCAGAGATAAAAGGTGCCCGGGGATAAGATTTCAAGACCCCTCTTATTTCCAACATGGCGTAGATTGCTAATTGGGTGGATTTGGCCAAATACATGATTTCCCGCAAGCGGTTAACTTTAAATTGGGTTTGGCGGCAAGCATCGAAATTGCCCTCCATACCCTCACGGTACATTTGACCGCAAATTTCGGGGAAGGCGTTGGCCAAACCCGGAATAAAGGCTTCGGCCCCTAAGGCTCGGGCAGACAGCCACATCGCTTCGGTCCCTAAAACTACATCGAAATTTTCGTCTTTTAAGACCCGCTGATAGGTGGCGTGGGCAATGATATCGAATGTTGCATCTTTAATACCCCGCACACCAAGGCCTTTTAATCTTTTCAGCAGCTCTAAGGACATTGGGTAACCTTGAAATTTCGGATTATTGTAGACGTAAACTGGTATCTCTTTGGCAGCTTTAACCATGTCTTCAAAAAAGTAGCAGACACTATCATCATTGTGAGTGAAATAATACGGACCCACGGCGGCAACTGCGTCCGCCCCCGCCGCTTCCGCCTGCTGAACCAGTTCCATTGTTTGGCGGTTATTGGTGGTTCCCGCCATAACCGTAACCGGAATCTTATCGGCGGCGGCTTTAACCGTTATCTCAGTAACCTTTTTCCGTTCTTCAACACTCATAAGGGCCCCGCTGCCGTACGAGCCGGTTATAAATAACCCATCGACTCTTTCCCTGAGAAATGACACCAGTGTCTTCAATCCATCGTAATCCACATCTCCGTTTTCCAAAAATGGTGTAATCATGGGAGGATTAACACCTTTCATTCTAAACACGGACACAGCCTCCTTACATATTTCCCTAATTCCCAACAGAAATCCAGTTTTTCCCTAACATATATATAAGGTATTAACGGTTGCGGTTAGTTTTCCTCCCACTTAATTTCATTAGTTTAAACTAGGTTTCATCTAATGAAACCACGCTCCTTTAAAGGCCTTCTTATAAGCTGCATTTTTTTCACTGTTTTCTGCTGCTGCCGGGAGGGTAAAACACAAAAACCCCCACAAGTGTGGAGGTTTAACTCTGTTGGTTTATAATTTTTTTATGGATGCCGCCCCTTTCCGGGCGGAAAAAACTCATTTGTGTTTAGGCTGAAAGGCACGCTTAGAAAATAATAACGGGAAGCCATTCATCCCCGGCTTCCCTTTCCAGCTTATCTCTTAGATAAACCCCAGATCGCGGCGGATTCGATCCCTCGTTTCCTGAATTACCCCTACCTTTTGGACCATAGCCTCTTCATCGGGAAATTCCGCAACCAACCCGGTCATACTGATTGCGGCCTCAATTTGATTGTTCTGATTCAAAATCGGCAGGCAAACACAGCGGATATGCCTTTCGTGTTCTGATTTGTCGAGGGCATAACCGCGCTCTTTAATTTTTTCCAGTTCTTTGAGCAGGGCCGGTAAAGTTACAATAGTATTTTCCGTATACCGAGTCAGACCGTACTTAGAAACAATGGTTTTGATCACGTTCAAAGAAGAGTATGCAAGCAGTGTTTTTCCCTGCCCGGTGCAGTGTGCCGGCACGGTAGCCCCGGCCCTGGAAACCATTTTAATATTATTCGGCGGATCACATTTATCGAGTATGATTACTTCTAAGCGATCTAATATACCAAGATGGACCGCCAGGTTATTTTCCCAGGACAATTTTTTCATATGGGGGCCGGCAACCTTTTTTAATTGGTTTGCCTGAGAAACGCGATTGCCAAGCACAAATATACTTGTGCCCAGTTCGTACCAGCCGTGCTTATCCCGTGATAGGTATCTGTTTTCTTCTAAGGTATGCAGCACTCTAAATAGGGTTGATTTGCTGTACTCTAAACTGTCTAACATTTGGGTAAAAGAAAGCTTTTCGCTTTCCCTGAACAAATTCAAGACATCGACCGCTCTTTGAATGGTGGAAACATGGTATTTATTTGGTTTATTTGAGATCAATTTTGCCGTATTCCCTCCTTCTTCTATTTTGGTTTAACCTCTTTAAGCGTAGTAACCCCCCGCTAAAAATCCAAGAGCTAGCGCTGTATCCTGCCTGAAACATCGCCTTTTAATAAATTTTCCACTTCAGCAATTGAAACGAGATTAAAGTCACCGTGAATCGTGTGTTTCAAAGCCGAGGCCGCTGCAGCAAACTCTAAAGTGTCCCGGAAACTCTTTCCTTCCAGAAGCCCGTAAATTACACCGGCCGCAAAAGAATCACCCCCGCCGACCCGATCTACGATCCGAATATCGTATTGGCGAGAATGAAGGAATTCCTTACCATCCCAAGCACATGCTGACCAGCGGTTATCGGAAGCGGAGTAAGATTCCCTTAGGGAGCTGATTACATATTGAAAGCCAAATTTATCCTTCATCTCTTTAAAAATCCTTTTATAACCTAAAAGATCTAATTCACCGGCGGCCACGTCCGTTCCTCCCGGTTTGAAACCAAGGCTTAAATGGGCATCTTCTTCATTGCCGATACAGACATCGACATACTGCATTAATTCTGTCATTACTTTTTGGGCTTTAGCAGGCGTCCAAAGATTTTTACGGTAATTTAAATCCACTGAAACAGTAATATTTTTAGCTTTGGCCGCTTTCAAGGCAGCCTCTACGGTGCGGATCGCTTTATTGCCCAAAGCAGGCGTAATCCCGCTAAAATGGAACCACGAGGCGTCTTGGAAAATCTTATCAAAATCAAAATCATCAGGTTCTGCTTCCGCAATAGCGGAATGGGCCCGATCGTAAATAACCTTGGAAGGGCGCATGGAAGCGCCGGTTTCGAAATAATAAATACCGATGCGGTCCCCGCCCCGCACAATGTGGTCCGTATTGATACCGAATTTACGCAAATTATTAACCGCGGCCTGCCCGATTTCATTTTTAGGCAGCTTAGTCACATAACAGGAATCATAGCCGTAATTGGCGAGGGATACCGCCGTATTTGCTTCCCCGCCGCTAAAGATCACAGCCAATTTTTCTGCTTGCACAAAGCGTTCAAACCTTAAAGTGGAAAGGCGAAGCATAATTTCGCCCAAGGTAACAACTTTTTTCATGGCTTAACCCTCCTCCTAAAAGTTAGGTTGGGCAGAGCATAACAGGGGCGGCCCCGAAGCGAAGTTCTAAATCTTTCGCCAGTTTCCAAGATAAGGCGCCCCAACATTCCTTCGGTTTATAGATCTAAGAAAACATCCCGGGAAGATCCCTTACCTTCACAAACTTACGGGCGGTTTCAGCTGCAGTCTAAGGCAAGTCCCGGGCTAGGCTTCCGCCAACACCCGCGGCTGCATGCCGTTTTTTTCCACTGTTCCGCATTATCCAAACTTGGGAAAGCAGGCTCAAGATCCCTTAAACGTCGGCAGAAAACAGCCGCCGGGAAGCTTTAATCATCCCGGAAACTGTCATACACCCGGCCCTATAAGAAATTTAATAATCCCGGAGCCGGCAACCCAACAGGCGCCGGCTAAAGGGACAGTCCTTGCCGTTTCCCTAACTGCTGCCCTCACCAATAATTGAACCCGCTGCCGGACTTCGTACTTCCTCGACACAACCCTCTTATACCCAGCCCAATCTTAGCCCCAAGGAGAAGATACTTTTTAATTAAAATTCCGCGGCCCGCTCAGGGGTGAAATAGCCCAGGTTTTTCGAGATCTGCCCCGCTTCTTTTATGACCAGCCCCACAATATCTTGTAGATCCGCCTTGTCAAAGCGGGAAGTGGGGATACCAATCCCTAGGGCGGCAACAACATCACCCCGAAAATTCATGACCGGGGCGGCCATAGCCACCGCCGACTCGCTATACTCGGAATAGTTAATTGCATATCCCTTTTCCCGGATTTCTTTGAGGTGGGATTTCAAATAATCCAGATCTGTGATGGTGTCTTGGGTATGTTTTGTTAAGTCAAGGCTTTTTAAAAGAGACTCCAGCCTGTTTCCCTGCTGATAGGCGAGGAGCACCTTACCGAGCGCCGTTGCATGCAGGGGCATCCGCTGCCCAATCCGCGCCGAACAGCGGACTTGGCAAGGACTTTCTTTAGCAATTACGTCATAGGTTTCCGCACCGTGCAAAATAGCTAGGTGGACTGTTTCATTACTTTTTTTCCAAAGCCGGTCCACAGGCGAGAGGGCTGCCGGCAGAAGATCGTCCTTTAAAAGAAGTTTCGATGACAGGCCTACCAACCCGGCACCGGGCTTCCAGGTACGATCACTGCTCTGCTCCGCATAACGCAGCTCCCGCAAAGAATTTAATATACGGTGAGTTGTACTGATGTGCAGTCCTACTAACTCACTTAAGGTTGTTAAAGTTACACCGTAAGGGTTTTCGGAAAGTACCTCTATGATATCAAAAGCGCGTTTTATTGACTGGATAACCATATCCAACCCCCTTAGACGATCCGTTCAAAGCCGAAGGCCTTTGCCGGCGGGATAATAATTAAGGCCGGGCAGGGTTTTAAAGCCCTTGAAATTAGGGCCCGGATGGCAATCTTGCTTTCGGCCCGGATCGCCGTTGCTTTCTTTAATAGTCCCCCGCCCCATGGCTTTTGGCGCCGTTTCTTTCAATATTTCGGGCTCCCCGCCGCTTATCCTTTTGTAAATATTTTTCTAACAGCTGCCCAAGACCGCGGAAGGCTGGAGAACTAAAAAAGGCTTTATCCTACCAGTAACTTTACACTATCTTTCCTTAAATCGCAAATGGTTCCCTTGGATTTCCCCTCCCCTTTACCGCTTCCATTTACCGGGACGGGGAACGGTTTAGATCCAAAACCAGCTTAAAAGCGGGGCCGAGAACAAAAGAAACCCTGGACAGCAGCCTAATCTTTGCACAAAATTGCAAGCTGAACCCTATTTTATACGGTAAAAAACCGTGAAAGATCACGGTTTTTTAAAAGTCTTCTTCTTTGTCTGGAGTGTGATTTATTTCTTCTGACTAATCCCGGGCTACACCCGTTTTCCTCGCCGCCGCCGCTACCGCGGAGGCAACCCGATCGCAGACGTTTAAATCGAAAGGAGGCGGGATAATCTTATCTTCAGCCAGTTCGGCCTGATCGACCAACTCCGCCAAAGCTAAGGCCGCGGCTACTTTCATTTCTTCATTAATATCGGAGGCCCTCACATCTAAAGCACCCCTAAAAATTCCCGGGAAAGCTAAGACATTGTTAATCTGATTGGGATAATCGGAACGTCCGGTGGCTACAATCCGGGCCCCGCCTTCCCGGGCCTCTTCCGGGCTGATCTCCGGAACGGGGTTTGCTTGAGCAAAAACGATGGGATCGGCGGCCATGGATTTCACCATCTCCGCGCTGACGAGATTAGCTGCGGAAACCCCCACGAAAATGTCCGCACCTTTCAGTACTTGCTCCAAGGAACCCGTAGTTTTTTCCTGATTGGAATGTTTGGCAATTTCCCTTTTAGCCCAGTTCAGCCCCTGCCGGCCTTCATAGATAGAACCTTGGCGATCACAGAGTATAACCTCGCCGAAATTGGAATGCAGCAGAAGTTTTGCTATGGCAATTCCCGCTGCGCCGGCACCGTTAATCACCACCCGGGAGTTTTCGGCTTCCTTGCCCACCAATTTAAGGGCATTCAATAGACCGGCCAGCGTTACAACGGCTGTTCCATGCTGATCATCGTGGAAAATTGGAATATCCGTTTCTTTCTTAAGGCGCCGTTCGATATAAAAGCATTCCGGGGCCCTGATGTCTTCCAGATTTATACCGCCGAAGCTGGGGGCAATTGTTTTAACAACCTCAACTACCATATCCGAGTCCGTTGTGTTTAAACAGATGGGGAATGCGTCAACCCCGCCAAACTTCTTAAACAAAACGCACTTGCCTTCCATAACGGGCATAGAAGCTGCACCGCCAATATTGCCCAGTCCCAACACCGCTGTTCCGTTAGAAACCACGGCCACGAGGTTTCCTTTGCTGGTATACTTATAAGCATCGTTTACATTTTTAGCTATTTCCAAGCAAGGCTTGGCCACCCCCGGTGTATAGGCAAGACTAAGATCATGGCGGTTTTCAACTTCCACTTTAGAACAGACCTCTATTTTCCCCCGTTTCTGTTCATGCAACTCTAAAGATAATTTCTCATAATCCACTGCCAATTTTGTTCATCCTCTCTTTAAAAAAGTCCTCAGTAAATTTTAGGCCCACTTAAAAATAATTGGTACGCAACGTCGTTTAAAAGGCGATCACCGCCGCACCACCTGTTCTTTTGGATTTCTTTCATTGGCCTTGAAGAATTTTATTGGAAATAACGGCGGCTTTTTTGAGGGCCTCTTCAGGCTTAGCGCCCAATAACATCACTTCTTCAATGGCATAACCTAATTCCCGGGAGATATCTCCGTAACTGGGAATATTCGGCCTGCAGCGTGCGTATAAAATTTCTTGAAAGGCCGCTTTCAAATCGGGGTTTTCATCCATTGCTTCTTGAAAAGCCCGAGAAGAATAGGCGCTGCGCCTCAAAGGAGCATAGCCGGTCCGCAAAGACCATTCTAAATTAGTCTCGGGGGATGTTATCCACTCAATGAACGTCCAAGCCGCGGCCTGTTTTTGCTCCTCTTTGGCAAACAAAGCCAGATTACTGCCTCCAACACCTGTCACCCGGAAATCCTTTCTGGGCAGAGGAGCTATCCCAAAGGAAAAATCAAGATGGCGGTAGTTAGTCAACATCCGAGCGGAGGAAGCTATTTGAAAGAGCACTTTCCCCGACTCCCAGGCCTTTTCCGGAGTGTGAGCAGAAATCAAACCTTTGTTTTGAAGTTCTTTCCAGAAAGACATTGTTTCCACACCGGCGGGGCTTTGAAATTCCACTTGATCAAAACCCGGGCTAAACAGTTCCCCCCCGTTTTGCCATAAAAAAGCAACCCAAGGATACATATTGCCCTTGGCTGCCAGCAAAGGCAGATCTAAGATCGCTGCAAGCTTGGGACCGCCCTCCCGCTCCGCAACAGCTGTCCCTATTTCCAGAAGCTGATCCCAGGTGCGGGGCAAATCTTCTTCCCCCAGGGACAATTCCTCTAAAAGCCCGCGGTTGTAATAAAGGACCAGGTTGCTCATGGAAAAGGGCATGCTCCAGATTTGATCTTCATAGACGGCGGTATTCCAGTATAAAGGAAAAACGTCGTCATGCTGCATTGAGGGAGAAGACTTGATCAGCTCATCCAAGGGGACTGCATGGCCGGAATCGGCCAATTGGGAGATCCAAAACTGATCAATGCTGGCCACATCCGGTCCTTGATTTCCGGATAAAGCTAGAAATAAACGATCCCTCATAGTCCAAGCCGTTCCGCCGTAGAGAACGTTAACTTGAATATCCGGATGCAGCCGGTTAAATTCAGCAACCAAGTTTTCGTGCTCCCGGCCCACTTCCGCTCCATAAAAATGCCAATACTCTAAAGTAACGGGGGCGCCCCAGGCACTAAAGGAAAGCCCCATAAGAATTAAGGCGCAGAAAAACATCTTTCCTACTGATAACATAGTCTTTAAGTAACTTTTGGTTTTTTGCAACATCTGTGCACCTCTTCATCTGTTTTATTCGCCCCGGGATCACCTGGGCACCGGGAAACTCTTTGGCCCCGGCTCAGCCAGTGCCTTTTGCAGGCGGTTGACCGCCAGCATAACAGGGGCGGAGACCAAACAGGCAGCTGCCATTAAAACGGGCCAATTTTCTGCTTCCGCTGATTGAAAAAAAGCAAGCCCTAAAGGGAGGGTCTGCATAGAAGCACTGCTGGTCATGATTAAAGGCCAAAAAAATCCGTTCCAACTAAAAATAAAGACGTAGACGGCTAAAGCACCCAAGCCCTGACGCAGAGCTGGTAAAAGCACATAAGCAATCAAGCGCAGCGGGCCGCAGCCATCAATAGCAGCTGCCTCCTCCAGCTCCCGGGGTAAATCCAGGAATTGCTGGCGCATTAAAAATGCTCCGAACGGGCTTGCTAAAAAGGGAAGGGTAAGCCCGCCGTAGGTATTAAGAAGGCCGAATTTATTGAGCAAAAAGAAAGACGGAATAATTAAAACATGATCGGGAATACAGTAGGTTAGCATATAGAAGGCGAAAATGTAATCCCGGCCCGGGAAACGAACTTTAGCAAAAACATAGCCCGCCGCGGAACTGGTTAACAACTGGCCCGCCACCACAACCAAAGCTACAAAAACACTGTTCAGGTACAAGCGGGCAAAAGGCAGCGCTGACCAAACCGCGGTAAAGTTGCCCCATTTCAGTTTCCGGGGCAGGATCCGCACGGGCAGCTTATATATTTCGCTGCTGCTTTTAAGTGCAGTGAGGAGCATCCAGAGCAGGGGAAACCCCATTAGAGCAATGAGACCCGCCAAAATAAAATCACCTGCCCAAGATTTCCGCCGGCATCTAGCCGCCATTTTACTCCACCCCCCTAAACCCTTTCCAGATCATGAAGAAAAAGAAAAACGTTATCAACACAATTACCCAGGAAACCGCGGCGCCATAGCCTACTTGGTAGGATTGGAAAGCCTTTTGGTACATGTAGTAAACCATGGTCGTGGTAGCTTTCGCCGGCCCGCCCCCGGTCATGGTGTAAATAGGGCCAAAAACCTCAAAACCCCTGATGATCTGAATGGCTAGCACAAAAAAGAGAGAATTTTTAAGCAGGGGAAGCACAATATAAATCCAAGATTGAAATTTTGTGCAGCCATCAATCAACGAACTTTCCAGCACCTCCCCGGAGATAGCCCCCAGGCCTGCTAATAAAATAAGCGCATTATAACCCATTTCCCGCCAAACTGCCATAATGATCAAGGCCGTTAAAGCCCAGCGGGGACTGGTCAGCCAAGCAGGCCCCGCCACCCCGGCCCGGGACAAAAGCCAATTGGCAATCCCGTAATAAGGATCGTAAATCCAGGTCCATAAAGAAGCAATGACCACAAAAGGCACTATGGAAGGGATCAACAGGACTGTCTTGGAGAGCGGCCTTTCCCGCCGCCCGCCCCGCAACAAAAGGGCCAGTACAATTCCGCCCAGGGCACTAAAAAAAGCGGTAAACAAAGAATATTTGCCTGTCCGCAGAACTGCCTGCCGCAGCTCAAGATCCTGGCCCAGGGCTTTGAAGTTTCCCAGGCCCACCACCTGGTGGGCCGTACGCCCCAGGGTCCAATCAGTAAAAGAGAGGTAAAAGGAATAAATCACGGGAACAAGCTCAAACAAAAGGAAAATGAACAAAGACGGCAGCACTAAAGCCAGGGAGCCGCTTAGGCTCCGCTTCAATTTGCTTTTTTTCCCAGCCCTCATCCCGGGTAAGCGCATAGCTTTACTTCGGCCCTGCCCTGAAAATATCTTTCTCTTTGGGGCGGGCCAGTTCAACTGCGCTGCCGGTCCCGAATTCAATGGGGGCGTTGCGCACAACTACAAGGGGGATCCCCTCACTGCTTTGGCCCATCAAAATCGTAGCGGCACTGGCTAATTCGTCAGCTACCGCCTCTTCCGAGCTTAATAATTCCCTCCCGTATAAATCCTTATGCCCCCGCCAATCCGCCAGAGGCTTAATCCCGGCTGCGCCTAAAGCAACACCCACGGCCCCAACCCTAAAAGGCCTGCCTTGAGTGTCGCTGATAATTACACCCGCATCCTGCACAGAAAATTCTTGCCGGACAGCCTGCAGCAGATCCTGGGCAGATTGATCGGGATTTTCCGGCAGAAGGACCACCCATCTTTCCTGGTCTTGTCCGAAAGGGCCGGCATTAGATTGATCAACCCCGGCATTGGCGCTAATAGAACCGCAGCGGCTTTCGGCAATAAGGACAGGCCCCGCTTCTTTCACGATTTCCTTGGATTCCCTTAAAATCACTTCCACTAAGGCCGGATCCTTACCGGTGCGCTTGGCAATTTCTTCTGCTTTTAAGCCGGGAGTCACATCCCGCAAGTTTAAAACCCGGCCCTCAATTTTGGAAACAAGCGTGTGAGCGATAACTAAAACATCTTTTTCTTTTAGAGCCAGGCTTTGATCGCGCAGGGCTTTAATTACTACTGTGCTTAATTTTAAATCCGTCCCGAAATCGATAATAGGGATATTTTTTACCGGAATTAACTGCATATTCTTAGACTCCCGTCAACTTTATACTTATTCCCCTGCGCCTATAGCGTTTATTTAAACCAACGAGCATTGCCGTTAACCTTTCTAAAGTGCCGGCAGCCCTTAGCCCGCCTACATCAAAAGCCCGCAGCCCCACATCTTCCGCTAATTTAATTACGAAATCCTTAGCTTCGCCGTCTTCACCCGCTACAAAAGTATCTTCTTTTAATCCATAATCCAACTCAGACAATTTGGCAGCTGCCACGGTGTGGAAAGCTGCAATCACCCGCACTCCGCTGCCCATAACCTCCTGCAGCCTCAGTGCCGAAGGCACATGATCTTTCCGCACCTCAGTAATATTGTTGGGATCTAGGCCAACAGTGCAGTCAACGACAACTTTCCCCTGCAGCTGCCCCTTTAAGTTTTCTAATAAAGTCACATCCGTCAGGTAGGGAATTGTAATAATAACGCATTGCGCAAGTTCCGCGGCTTCCTGATTGGATCCGGCCCGCAGATTTTCCGCGCCGATCCCGTTTTTCCTTAACTTAGCCTGGAGGGATTCCACTGCAGAAACCGCTTTTCCCTTATCCCGAGACCCCAGTTCCACCTGGTAGCCGGCTTTAATTAAACGTAAAGCTAAAGCCTGCCCCAAGGACCCGGTGCCTCCGATTATGCCCACTCTCATCGTGCCAACCCCCATTTTTCTATCTTTTGCTGATTAAATTTCCGGAATGTTTAGATCTTCACAGCCCTTAAAAGTGCCCCCCGGGGCCTTATGGCCCCGGATCAAAGGGCACCTTCCCGGCCCATGCTTAGGTCATTTTTTCTACATCTAATACTTCATCAATTTCTTCAGGGCTAAATTCATCTGTTTCCTGCAGCACCTGCCGCAAAGTTTTGCCTTCTGCATGGGCCTGGAAAGCAAGTTCCGCCGCTCGATCATAGCCAAGCGAAGGAACTAAACTCGTACTTAAAGCCAAACTTTTTTCCACAAGGCTTAGGCACCTTTCCTCGTTAGCTTCCAAACCGCGGACACAACGTTCGCTAAACACGGCGGCACCGTCGGCCAAAAGGCCTATGGATTCCAAAAGATTGGAAGCTATCAGCGGCATCATAATATTTAGTTCAAAATTACCCGACTGCCCGCCTAAGGAAACAGCAAGGTCGTTGCCTATTACTTGAGCACAAACCATTCCCACTGCCTCTGGGATTACCGGATTTATTTTCCCCGGCATAATTGAGGAGCCCGGCTGCAGTTCAGGAATGCGGATCTCTCCAATCCCGCAACGGGGGCCGCTGCTCATCCAGCGGATATCGTTGCTGACCTTATATAAACTTACTGCCAGGGTCTTTAATGTCCCGCTTGCGGCAACTAAAGCGTCTAGAGCTGCTTGGGCCGCAAAGTGGTTTTCCGTTTTGCGCAGGGGCAGACCAATGGCGGCACTTATTTTCTCAATTACACCTTCCGCAAAGCGGGGATGGGCATTGATCCCGGTTCCCACCGCGGTGCCGCCTAAAGCCAGTACTTCCAATTCGGTGCAAGCCTGCTCTAAGCGCCGGACACCGTCTTTGATTTGGCTGGCATACCCGGAAAATTCCTGCCCCAGGCGAATTGGCGTGGCATCCTGAAGATGGGTGCGCCCAATTTTTAGAATAGGCCAAAATTCCTCTGCCTTTTCTTCTAAGAGCTCGGCCAGTTCCTGCCAAGCCGGTATTAACTTCTCCGCAATTTCGGCCAAAGCGGCCAAATGGATGGCCGTGGGGATGACGTCGTTGGAGGACTGCCCTTTGTTGACGTGATCGTTGGGGTGAACCAGACCCTTGCCGCCAATTTCCCCTCCCAACAGCTCCTTAGCGCGATTGGCAATAACTTCATTAGCGTTCATATTAGTGGAGGTGCCGGAGCCTGTTTGGAAAATGCTGAGAACAAATTCCTGATCAAAATTTCCTTGAGCCACTTCGTCCGCTGCTTGGATGATACTGTCCGCCACCTTTTTATCCAAAAGTCCCAGTTCAAGATTGGTCCGGGCTGCTTCCCGTTTTATTAACCCCAAAGCTTTAATGAAACTTCTGGGGAAAAGACGGTCCCCGATGGGGAAATTTTCTACCGCCCTTTGAGTTTGGGCGCCGTAATATCTATCCTGCGGAACTTTTACTTCCCCCATACTATCCCGTTCGATCCGAAACTTCATATTTATCTCCCTCGTTTCCCTATTCTTTTGTTATGAAACCCGCCGTTTCTGCTTAGGATCCACCCCAGCCAAGACGCGTTGAGCAAACTCTTGGGCTAACCCCAGGTAGCTTTCAGGCCGGAGCAGTTCTTCCAGCTCTTCCCGGGAAAGGCTGCTGGCAATTTCCGAATGGCTTTCCAAAACCTGGGCCAAGGGAATTCTCTTTTCGAAGGACTCAATGCAAACCTTGTACATCACCTCGTGGGCTTCCTGCCGTCCGAGGCGCTCCGCCAAAACTAACATCATTTTTTCAGAAAGCATCAGCCCGCCCAAAAGATCCATGTTTTCTCTCATTCTCTCTTCGTGGACCATTAAACCGCTGATTATGAAATTAGTGTGCACCAGCATCATATGAGTATAAATGGAGATGCGGGGCAAGTATTCCCATTCCGTAGCCCAGGGGCGCATATCCCGTTCATGCTCGTGGACCATACTGGCAATGGCCGTAGGCGCAATCTCCCTGACCAAAAGGCCCAGGGTACAGACGATTTCGCTAATCATGGGATTGCGTTTGTGCGGCATGGTGCTGGAGCCAACTTTGCCTTCATGGAAAGGCTCTTCCAGTTCCGACAGCTCTGTTTTTTGCAGATTGACAACTTCATTAGCTATTTTATGAAGGGTTCCGGAGATCATGCTTAAGACCATGGTGTACTCTACAAAGCGATCCCGGGCTGTATGCCAGGAAATCGGGGGAACGCCGAGGCCCAATTCTTCCATCAGATACTCCTGGACCTCCATGCCCCGCTCCCCGAGTGAGGCTAAGGTGCCGGCGGCTCCGGAGAACTGCCCTACTAAGAGCCTTTCCTCCAGATCCTCTAAACGATCCTGGTGCCGGGAAAGTTCATCCAACCAGACAGCCAGCTTATAGCCTAGAGTAATGGGCACGGCATGCTGGCTATGAGTCCGGCCCGCCATGGGCAGGCCGCTGTAGCGCCGGACCTGTTTAGCTAAAGAATCTTTTAACTGGGCCAACTCATCTTTGATTAAACCGAAGGCATCCCTCACCTGTAATACTACCGCTGTGTCCATAATGTCCTGGGTGGTAGCACCCCAATGGATATAGCGGGCCGCTTCTTCACTGCAAATTTTGGCGAGACAGCGGATGGCGGGCACAAAGGGGTGCACAGTCTCTTCGATCAAAGCCTTCATTTCACTTAAACTGATGTTTTCCACTTTGGCCTTTTTTGTAATTTCTTGGGCCGCATCGGCGGGAATCATCCCTAAGCGTGCCTCGGCGCGGGCTAAAGCAGCTTCAACATCCAGCCATTTTTGAATTAGAGATCGATCACTAAATACCTCCCGCATGGCCTCATTGCCGAATAAATCTTTGAATAATTGCGAGTCTATTATATTAGACGCCATTACAACGCCCTCCTTCTCATTAACGATTGCCTAAATACGTACCAATACAGCCCGCCAAAGAAAGCAGCCAAACCTAAGATTGGAAGCCAAACAGCCTCGATTCGAAAAGAGATAAAAAGCGCGGCCGCAACCCCGGCAAAAACCAAGCGCTCTAAAAGGCTGAGGTGCTTGCCCAACCATCCTTCTAAAGCGGCGGTTAGAGCAATAATGCTGGCTAAGGTGATAACAATGCTTGCCAAACCCTCCCACGGTCCTCCGATTAATAAAATCTTGGGGTTAATGGCAAAAACGAAGGGGATAAAATAGGATGCAAACCCAATACGGACTGCGGTCAGGCCGGTTTTTACAGGATCAGCCTTGGCAATCCCCGCGGCGGCATAAGCCGTAACGGCCACAGGCGGCGTCATCATGGAAACAGCTGCAAAGAAAATCAAAAAGAGATTAGCCTGAAGGGGGCTTAAGCCAAACTCTACCAGTAAGGGCACAACAATTCCCACCTGAATAATGTAGGCGGCGATAATGGGCATTCCCAGGCCCAAAACAATACTGAGCAGGGCCGCGGAGATCAGGCCCAAAAATAGGTTTGCAGAAAACTGCCTGATCATAAAGACCAGCTGGGCATCTAGCCCTGTTGCAGAAATAGATGTCACAATCATACCTGCGCAGACCATGACAGGTACAATAGCTGCCGAGGTCAAACCGGCATCTTTTACAAACTGCTCAAAAAATTCCGGGCGCCATTTCCAACCCGGCCTGATCTGAGAAATAACCAAGCCCACCAAGAGAGCGCTGCTTGCCGCGTGCATGGGGCTTTTACCGATTACCAGCAGATAGACCAAGACAACAACGGGAATCACTATTAGATAGTTTCTGAGTCCCTTTGTATCTGTATCTTCGGCCAACTTCTCTAAAGCTTGCTCATCAAGATTATCCAGCAAATCACGTTTTTTAGCCCGAAGATAAACGGCTAATCCTAGGGCAAAATAATACATCAAAGCGGGAACTAAGGCATGGAAGGCAATTTGCACATAGGGTATCCCCGTAAACTCAGACATAACAAAAGCCACCGCACCCATAACCGGCGGTAAAAAAAGGCCTCCGGTCGAAGCACAGGTTTCAATTGCAGCGGCAAATTCACCCTTAAAACCAAGCCGTTTTAAAAGCGGTATAGTCACCGAACCGGTGGCAACCGCGTTGGCGGTACTGCTGCCCACCACTGACCCAACCAAAGCACTGGAGATCACCGGCAATTGAATCGTGGCGGCTTTATTCCATTTCGCCACCTTGTAAGACCAGGACATCATCAGTTCATTCAGGCCGGTTAAAGAAAGAAGGGAAGCAAAGGCAATAAATAAGACAATGTACTTAGCTGAAACCGCAGTGGGAAGGCCAAAGACACCATCTCCCAGCAAATAAATTTCTTCCACTAAGAGGCTCAGGGTCATTTTCCCCGCCCCCACGGAAGCTTTACCCAGCATGGCATAACCCACAATCCCAATCACAATTAAAGGAATAATAGGACCGGTAAGCCGGCGTGTTGCTTCCACTATAACCACCATGGCCATCAGCCCTAAAACTACCTGCATGGTGCTGACCGAGGAGATAAAGGGAATCCGCATTTGAAGAACCGCATATTCCTTGATCACGTAACCGAAAGATAAAACACTTAAAAGAATGAAAATCAAATCTATCCCCATGGCCAGCCCCGCTGACAAACGCTTACTAACAGGGTAGTTCAAAAAGACAAGAATACAGAAAAGTAAAATGTGGGTAGCCCGCATCTGAATCGGATCGGGAATAAATCCCAAGGAAATGCTCAAATGGTAAACCAGAGTGCCGCCTAAAATCAGGACATTCAGAAGACGTAATGCCCCGGTGAACTGGCGCTGTTCTACCCTTTCAAAAGCAAACAAATTTTTTAAAGGCTTAGTCAAATTATTGAGTACACCCGCCATAGAACAACCTCCTAACTTAAATACCTCTGCACTTGGCGAAAACATAACGAAATGTTGATCTAGGTAGCCTGGTAAAATTAATCTTTCAAGGCAATCCGTCAAGCCCGGGATACTTGGGCTTGACGCAAGGAATTCCGGCTGGGCCCAAACCTCAAAAGAAACTAACATAAGTTCAGCAAACGGCGAAACACCGCTTTTTTAGTTTTTGCACCGTCTTCCCTTATTTAAACTTTGGAAGTACTTTCTCCGCCAAAATCTTCATCTTAGCTTTTGTTTCTTCATTACTCATACCGATACAAAAGACTTTGAGGATAAACTCCTGGATAGGCAGCGCGCTGCTGTAGCTCTGCAGCTGCTCTAGGCAGGATTGGGGGGACCCGACTATAAAACGTTCCCGGGCAAATTCTTCAAATTCCCGGCGGTTGTTGTATTGGACAAAAGGATGACCCCGTTTGACATAAGTCTCATATTTCGGGTACAAAAGCTCAACGGCCCGATCCCAAGCAGCTTGCTCTGTTTCGTCAATAATCACTTCCCGGACCAAGACTAATGGTTTTGGCTCGCTCCCAGTTTGGCTAGGACAATCCTCGGAGAAATACTTATACCGTTCTAAAAGTGTTTCCAACGAAGCGGTGGGGCCCGGTACCCAGACACAATCTAACGATCTGACCATTTTTAAGACCTGGTCGCCCCAAGCACCGACCCAAACGGGGATTTCTCTTTTTTCCCAGGAATGGAGGCACGGTTCAAAGCCGTCTTGGGGAAAATATTTTCCTTCAAAAGAAACACTAGTTTCCTGCCAAAGCCGGCGCATTAGGGGAATCATTTCCCGCAGGCGGCCCAGTCTCTCCCTCATGGAGATCCCAAATGCTTTAAATTCTTTTTGATCATACCCTGCACCTAAACCGCAGACAGCCCGCCCCCGGCTCATTTGATCCAAAAGCGCCAGGCTGTGGGCTAAGTAGACCGGATGATAAAGGGGGCCAATCAAGATATTGGTTCCCAACTTAATCTTTTTTGTATGCGAAGCAATCCCCGCTAAGACAAGCAGCGGTGAAGGCCACCAATAGTCCCCTGAACAGTAGTGCTCACCAAACCAGACCGAATCAAAACCTAGTGATTCTGCAAAAACTGATTGTTCCAAAGCCTCATCAAATCTATCGTTACCTTCAGCTGGCCGTACTCCAAATTTCAAGTTCATTCACCACTTTCTTAAATTATCCGCCCTCTTGAGAGGGCGGATTTTAAGCAATTTTAACGCAGACCTTTTTCACGAAAATATCGTAGAGCTCCCGGATGGAATTCCAGTCCCTCAATGGGGGCCGCCATTTCTTCCAGAGTCATCTGTTTTAAAGCAACGTGGGTCTGTTCCAAGCGTTCTTTGTTTTCAAATACGGTTTTGACAAGATGATAGACTACATCTTCGTCCATTTCAGCATTGGTAAAAGCAACGTGACGGGAAACTAAGGTCTGGATCGGCTCGTCAATGCCTGAATAAATTCCGCCTTCCAGCGTGGCTTCAATAAAAGGAGGATACTCTTCCCGAATTTTGGCGATGAGCTCATCTCTGAACTGCAAAAGCCTAATGGGCACTGAGCGCCCGGCATTTTCAATAGAAGCGTTAGGAGCAATCACGGGATAAAGAAGGGCATCTAATTGGCCATCTACAAACTCTTCCGCTCCGTCGCCGTAATCGAGGTAAACTTTATGGACGTCATCGTAAATACCGGCTGCCTTCAGCACGATTTCATTAGCCTGGCAGGTTGAGAACTGGCGGGTGACCATGTTAACTTTCTTGCCCGCTAAGTCTTCTACATAATACATGTCAGAACTGGCAGGCACAACATACTGTGAATAGCCTTTCATAAACGAATACAATAAGCGGAGGTTATCTGCAGGTTTTTCAAAGGGTGCGGTGCCGTTTTTGGCATCTTGTAAGCTAAAGTCCTGAACGTAGGCAAAATCCTGGCGCCCTTCACTTACCAAAACCACGTTGGTAATCCCGCCGGTGGTTTGGAGCTGAATATCAAAATCCGTCAGCAGCGTTCTAATTGAAGCGGTAATCGGATACCACGATGCTGCCGTGGATCCTGTTCCAAAACTATAGATCTTACCCTGGGCTAGACCCGGAACTGAAACTGTAAATAATACTAAGGCAATAAGAACCAGAGAGACACTTGTCCTAATACTTGGCCAGCAAATCGTCCTTTTATTCACAATTTTACCCCCTAATCGACTAGTGTTTTATAACTATCCAGTAGTTTAACTTTTTCCTCGTCACTGATGCCCATCTGAGGCGCCCGGACGGCGGGAGAATCTATAAGTCCCTGATCATGCAGAACTAACTTAATTCTAGCCACAGCTTCTACAATTGGTTCGTTGAACACTAATTCTTTCAAATCCATTAATTCTTCCTGGAGGGCCATGGCCTTTCGGAAATCACCCGTTCTACCGGCGCGATCCAATTCGGCCCATTTTTCTGTTGCTAAGTTTGCTACCCCAATTAAGGCCCCTTTGGCGCCTAAAATGTAACTTTCTGCTACAAAGCGATCGTTTCCGGTGAGCACGTTCATTTTACTGTCTGCCTTCTGCAGCAAGCGCATTGTTTCCGAATAAAGCTGGATGTTGAAGGAAGCTTCTTTGTAAGCAACAACATTGTCTAATTCAGCAATCCGCTTTACTGTTGGAGCATCGAACCAGTAGCTTAAAACTGGAACCTGGAAGAGGACAATTGGTAAATTAGTATTATCACAAATGTCTTTAAAGAATTTGACTTTGAGATCCCCTGATACTTTACCCCAGGCCAGCAAAAGCGGAGGGAAAATCATTACCCCGTCAACCGGCAGGGATTCCAATTCTTTAATCATGGCAATAGCTTCGGCAGTT
>JAAYRS010000157.1 GCA_012518645.1 Bacillota bacterium | reverse complement strand
ACATAATCCTCATCTCCAAGTGCAAGGGTTTTTTAAATAAATCCGTTATTCCTTAGCACTATTATATCACAAAAACAGCTGTAAAGCACGTGTTTATCGGTATTTTAGGGTTGTTCAGCAGCCCCTATCTTAATAATTCAGCATAAAAGCCGATTATCGTGCTGTTTAGAGGTAATTTTTCAATAATTGTTAGACAGTCTGCCGTACGGTGGTGTGGGAGGCTAATGGGAAGCCTCCCGCCCGATTGAAGCAATTTCTATCTAAACAAACCTTCTTTAATTTGCCGAAACAGAGCGCCGGAAAATCTAATACCTGGTAAATTCGGGTTGGTAACAGTATACCAGACAATCAAAAGAATTAAAGCAACGATTAAAAGGGCTGCATCAGCACTAACTCCTTTTAGAATTACCCCGCCGACTTTATCGCTCCCGCTTTGGTCTTGGTAAGCGGCAATAAAGTCTTGTTTTGCAGTTGTAATCAGATTGAAAGATGCTTCCTTCACCCGCTTCGAAAATAGCCTGCTTTTCCGCCAAAGAGCAGCTATTTTTCCATAAACCCATTCTCCCAGTCCTTCTAGGGTTAACCAAAAAGGAGGGTGCCAATGGAATGCGCCGCTTTTTAGCCCCGCCCAGCACAGGCCAATACCTAAAGCCAGGGTAACGAGGGTGCTAAAAAGATCTCCGGCGTTCCAAAAAGATAGGCCTTCTAAAGCCGAGGCAGCGTTTTCTAAACCTAGGGCCTGAGCGGCCGGAGCAGCCAGGACACTTGGGAAAAACATGGGCCTTAGGCCGACGGCGACCATAACCAAGGCAAGCAAACCCATAGCTGTCTGCAGTTGGGGTGCCGTGCCCCGGCTAACCTTAATTTTAGTCGGCCTGCCTAAGAAGGTCAGGTAAAATAATTTGGTGAAAGAAGCCGCGGTGCCGACTCCTACTAAGGAAAAGAGCCTCTCAACCCAAAACAGCCATTGTTTGGCCTCTGCTCCCCGGCTTACGGCGTGATGAAGGAGGCTTTTGCTGGCATAGCCGTTTAAGCCGGGGGCGCCGGTGATGCCCAAAACCGCCAGGAACATAAGCACAGCTGTGATTGGGAAACGGCGCCAGAGCCCTCCGAGGCTGTAGAGATTGGTCTCCTTGGTATGAATATAAATTACGCCCACACCCAAAAACAAAGCTGCCTTAAAGAGGGCGTGATTGACAATATGATAGATGGCGCCTAAAAGACCCAATCCCCCCTGGGAACCTAAATAAAGGCCAACTCCCAATCCGAGGATGATATAGCCCATCTGGCTGACGCTGTGATAGGCCAAAAGCCGCTTGGCGTCACTTTGCAGTAAGGCCGCAGTGACTCCTATCAGCATTGTAGCCAGTCCCAAGACGGTTAAAGCAGGCCCCAACCAAACAATCTCCGTGGTCAGGTTCTGGCCCCAACCGGCGAATTCCCCTACCCGGATTAGGCCGTAAGCTCCCACTTTGATTAAAAGGCCTGATAAAAGAGCGCTGCCGGGTGTGGGCGCCACAGAGTGGGCGTGGGGCAGCCAAAGGTGGAGGGGGGCCATCCCGGCCTTGATGCCGTATCCCGCGACTAACAGTAAAATACTCCAAGCATAGAAAGATGGGTTGGCCGGAAGGATCTGTCCAGAGCCGACGGCGGGCAGAAAACCTGCTCCGGGGCCCATGAATACTATTGCTAAGGCAATAAAGAGCCCGCCGATAATGCTGAAAAATAAATAAAAATACCCTGCTTTAATTGCTTCTTTGTTCCAGCGGTGTATTACCCAAAAATAGGAAGAAATGGTCATCAGTTCGAAGAAAAGCAGCATGGTAATAAGATCCCCTGCCAGAAAAACTCCAAGAACTGTGGAAAAAGTCAGCAGGGTGATGATCTCGAAAGTTTTAGCCTTACCTTCGTACCGCATGTATTGGGGCGTATAAATGGAGATCACAAACCAAAGAAAAGAAGCCAAAATTACAAAGACAGCTGCCAGGGGATCGGCCCGAAAGGACGGTGTAAACGGCCCCGGAAGCAATATTTTGGAAACTAAAGGCTCTCCGGTAAACACACTTTTTAAACCAAAAATCCCAAGAGCGAGACTTACGGCGCTGGTGATAAAAAGTATATTTAGGGATCGCCCCTTTTTAAAACAAACAGCAAGCGCCCCAATTATAGGGATAATAATCAGCAGCACAAGTAGCATAATAGGACCTCCTTAGAAAAACCAGTCAACAACTCCCTGAACCCCTTGCCAAACAATTCCCGGCCAGAGGCCGATTAAAATGGCTATGCCGGCCAAAAGCAATGTCGGCACAAGCATAAAGGCTAACCCTATCCCTTTTTCGGCGGGGGGGTGCTCCTTTTGCTCTCCTTTGAAAGAGAGGACAACCGTGGGGATAAAGCAAACGGCGTTGATAATTCCACTGCCGATTAAAACTAAAGCTAAAGGCCAACTTCCCGCGGCCACGCCGCCCCGCATCAGGTGATACTTACTCCAAAAGGTATTTAACGGCAGCATCCCTACCATTCCCAGACTGGCAACACCAAAGGCGGTCATGGTTTTAGGAAGAGACCAACCGACTCCGTCCATTCTGCTAATGTTCACTTCCCCGGTTTGTTCGGCAATAATGCCGGCACAGAAAAAGAGAGTTATTTTAAGGGTGGAGTAACTGATCATATGCAGAATAGCCCCCGTTAGCCCCCAAGGCTGGAGGGTAAATGCTCCTAATAAGATATAAGAAAGCTGGCTGATGGTATGATAGGCTAAACGGCGTTTTAAAACATCCTGTTGAGTAGCAATGATGACCCCCACCAGGATGGTGAAAGAAGCCACCCAAGGAAGTGCCCGGGCCAAACTGAGGTTACCCATAAGTTCCCGCCCAAACACCGAGTAGACCACCCGCAAAATCCCGTAAACTCCGGAATAAACTACAGCAACTGCGTGCAAAAGAGCGCTGACCGGGGTAGGGGCGACCATGGCTGCAGGCAGCCAGCGGTGCAGCGGTATAATCGCTGCTTTCACTCCAAAACCGACAATAAACAAAGCTAAAAGCCAATTAAGGCCCGCGGCCGTGCTGCCCGCCAGGATGGGACCGCCGCCGAAGTGCAGGCTTCCCGTGAGATTATAGGTTATGACAATGGCAATTAAAATTGCTCCTGCCCCGGAAAGGCTGTAAAGAATATACTTTGTCCCCGCTTTCATTGCTTCCGGAGAACGCAGGTGAATCACTAAAGGATAGGTGGTGAGGGTCAACAGCTCATAGAAAAAATATAAGGCAGCTAAATTACCGGAGTAAGCAACTCCCAGGGTGGCCGTTTGTGCTATTAAGAAAAACGCATAATAGGTCGGCAAATGTTCTTTTTTATCCATATAACCGAGTGAATAAACAGTAGCAAAAAACCATAAGGTAGAGGCAATGACGGCGAATACCGCACCTAACGGATCCGGTTCTAAACGCCAAGTCAAGCCGGCAATTTCCCCCGCAATTCCCGGGGCCTTGCCGCTGAAAACTAAGCCGGCCACACGCCAGCTGAAAGCAGTGCCTAGGGCGGAAAAAACTAAAACGATGATATTGCGGAAACGGCGGGCCGTCTTAGCAATCACCGCGGCCAATAAACCGCCTACTGCCCCGCTTGATAAAGACAAAACTAGTTCCAGCATTTAACAAATCCCCTTTCCGCCTAGTGAAGCACAAATAGTTCAGCCGCGGCCCTTTGGGCCAATTCCAGGAAAGAGCCCGGTAAAACCCCGAGGGCCACAACTGCCGCAGCTAGCAAAAGAAGGGCCAGTTTTTGCGGTAAACTGGGGTCTTGCCACTCTTCCCCCTCTGACTTTGCCGGTTCAAAATAAGCCAAGCGCAGGATGGGAAAAAGGTAGGCGGCGCAGAGCACGCTGCCAATAATTATTACAGATCCCGCCAAGAAGTTTTCTGCATCCAAGCTACCCAGCAGCAGGTACCATTTTCCAACAAAACCGGAAAACAGCGGGATGCCTACAAGACCTAGGCTGCCAACGCTAAAGGCGGCCATGGTTACCGGCATTTTTCTGCCAATCCCCGCCAAATCCTGAATGCGTTCTTTTCCGGTGGCGGCAATCATAGCACCGGCGGCCAAGAACAGGCTTGCTTTAATTAGGGCATGGCTGCCCAGATAAAATAGGGCTCCGGTTAAACCTTTAATGTTTAGAAAACCAAAACCTAAGACGATGTAGCCTATTTGGGCTACGGTGGAATAGGCCAGCCGGCGTTTAAGCTCCTCCTGGCCCAGGGCCAGGATAGAACCGGCAAGAATGGCGGCCATGCCGGCAAGCATTAATACCCGGTTGACAGCAAATTCTTGTAATAAAGCGGGGCCAAAGACAGTATAAAGGACCTTCAAAAGGCAGATTAAATAACCCTTAACGGCCAAGCCCGACAAAACAGCACTGGCGGGAGTAGGCGCGATGGAATGCGCATTGGGCAGCCAGACATGAAGGGGGAAGAGAGCTGATTTTACCCCAAACCCCACCAGCATAAAACTAACCGCCATCCAAATCACATGGGGGCTGTCCAGCCAAACCCGGCCCAGTACTTGAGCAGCAAAACCCATATTCAAATGCCCGGTAGTATTATATAAAAAACCGATTCCGCCTAAGACAAAGCCTGATCCCAGGGTGGCCAATATAAGATAGGTGAAGGCGGCTTCGGCGGCCCGGGGCTTATTGCGGGCAGCTACTAAACCGCAGCAGCTTAAGGTGGCCACTTCCACCAACACAAAAACGTTGAAAAGATCATTTGTAACGGCCATGCCGGCCAAAGCACCGTTTAGAAGTAGAAAAAGCACGTAAAAGCGGGCTATCCGCCCCCGGCTGCCTACTTCCTCTACCAGGTTGTTTTTAGCGTACAGAGCGACGGGAAGGCTAACGGAGGCAACAACAAGTAAAAAAAAGACTCCCAGATTACCGGCTACCAATTCAATGCCCCAAGGCGGTTGCCAGCCTCCTAAGAAATAGTTAAGGGAATGGCTCTGCTGAAGCAGAAGGGAAGCCAAATAGCCTGCCCCCAGCAAGCCGATGATTTCAACGGAAATAACAAGGCCTTCTACTAAATTAATCCTGCGGGCCAGCGTGGGCAGGATAAAGGCAACAAATAAAGGCGCGATGACCACAAAAACAGGCAAGTTGGCGGTTATTGCTGCTGT
>JAAYRS010000156.1 GCA_012518645.1 Bacillota bacterium | reverse complement strand
ATCGCTCCGTAGGAATTTTGATTGCCGAGATAAACCGGTTAACTTCTCTACCGGACGGCGAAGCAAAAGAGAGTGAAACAGCGTAATATTACGTCACTCAAATTCCACGGCATCTAGGACAAGCTCGGGTTTCCACTTTTGTTCCTCTCCCCTATGTAACTTCTTAACTTTCGGATTTGCTTGATATCCAATTCTTGAAAATCAAGCTTAATAATATCGGCTAAATCAACCAATGACACAAGAGCCGAGCAGAAGGAAAGAACGTCTAAAGCCAAAAGATAACCCTTTTTCTTCAGAAGTTCGCATTTAGCTAAAATTTGGGAGGTGGCTTCAGCTGTTTCTAAAACCTCTACAACAAGATACTCCTTGGGGAACAGGGCAGCAATTTCGTTTTCAATTAAAGCTGCCGGAAAATTAATAAAACCTGGTTTGCCCCCGTTAGATTCTCCAAGCCGAAACTTTGAAAGTTATCAAAAGTAACTCGGGAAGAAGCCTGCTCACCTGAAATGCCCGCTTTAAAATAGTTTTCTAAACCGCAGCGATATAGTATTTCATAACCGAAAAGTCCCTCTTCGATCTAAAATCTGCTGCCTTGCTAAAAAGGAATTCATTCTCTCTTTATTTAGGGATAGTAATAACCGTTTGCATTTGTCCACCAATTACCTTTGAAATCCTGTCCAAATTGTATTGTTTTTTTAGCAAATCCCCCCGCCGCCGTTTTCGGCACGGTGAGCGGTTTTGGGTAAAACCATCAGCCCGGAGAACATTTTTAATCTGAGGAATTCAGCTGTAAGAAATGGCCCAAATAGAAGATGGATCAGTCTTCCCCGCTTCACCGGAAACAAATGTCCATCCCTTGACGAGGCGGGGATTAGAAATACTTACTAACTTTATTACTTTTAATACAAAACTTGGCAGGACTTTAGCTTTAGTTCCAGTATACTACAAGCAAACCCATCTAAGGTGAGTTGCTAATCCGGTGGAAGATTGCCGGTAAATAAGACAGGTTTTTGATTAGCGGCTTTGCACTGTAAGGCCGTAGCAACAGCAACGTTTCTGGTCGCCCCGGCAGTTTTCAGTTTAACTTTTTAAGACAGCGGGGGACTTTCAAACCAGCTCACTTAACCGCGGAGGTGTTATGAATGGGCACATCTGATAAAATATTGAACAACGGCATCACTCTTTATGCTTTAGACACCTGAGCCGACTGCAAACGGGCAAAAAGTTTTTTTGCCGAGCATCGGATCGAGGTTAACATTAAGGATTTTGCGGTTCCTAAGATCGCCAGAGAGGTTAGAGAAAAATTTGGATCCGAAAACCCACCCATAATCCTATTCAAGGATAAACAGTTCTTTGGATTTAAGAAAAACAAAGACGAGATAAAAAGAATGCTGGGGATATAACGCATTAGCCCAATAAAAAGCCTCCAACAACCGCCATTCTAGGCGGAAAGGTTGGAGGCTTTCTTTTGGCCGGCCGCGACTTTATTATCAGTTCATAAATATGGCGCGCCCGACAGGATTCGAACCTGTGACTTTCTGATTCGAAGTCAGACACTCTATCCAGCTGAGCTACGGGCGCCCACATGTATTATAGGCTGGGGGATACCCCTTGTCAACAGCGGTTGACGAAACCCGCTGCAGAAGCAGGCTCCGTCAACCAGATTTACAGCCCCGAATTGAGGGAAGACAAAAGTACTAAAGAAAGTGAAGGACAAAGTACTTTATTTCTTCATCACTATAGCCGTCTTTTTTCCATTTTTCGATTAATTCCCGTTTTAATTGGTCGTATTTGCGGCGGGTTTTCCTTTCCCTGCCCTCCTCTATTCTACTGCTAAGTACCTTGCTTTTCTCTTTAGACTGTTTTTCGTTTTCCATTTACAATACGCCCCCCGGCTTACCACCTTAATCAGGTAGAACTGTTCAGTTTAAAATGTTGAACAAGCTCCTGCAAACGGACACCCATATTGGTTAAATTCTGGGCCGAGCTGGCAATCTGCTCCACGGAAGCTGCTTGTTCTTCTGTTGCACTGGCAATTTCCTGGCCTCCGGCGTTGCTCTCTTCCAGACCTGCGCTAATTTGCTGAACCGCACCGACGATATCCTCTACGTCCCCTAAAATACTTTGTAAAATCGCACCGCTCTCATTGACGGTTGTTAGCGTTTCCCCGGTTTGGTTGACACCTTCGTCCATTCCGGCCACCGCCGTGGAAATTCCCTCTTGGATCTGCCCGATAAGAGCCGTTATCTCGGTGGTTGCCCCGGCGGATTGTTCTGCCAGTTTTCTGACTTCTTCAGCCACAACGGCAAAACCCCTGCCGTGTTCCCCGGCCCGGGCCGCTTCAATGGCTGCATTTAAAGCCAAAAGATTGGTCTGTTCGGCGATATCATCGATCACCTTGACGATATGCCCTATTTCGTTGGAAAGGGTATTCAGGCCGGAAATATCCTGACCCAGTTTTTCTGTGTTTTCCCGCAAAAGATTCATTTGTTGGACTACATTTTCAATAGCACCTTCACCTTGGCCCGCTTTACTAGAAATGTCTTGGACATTGACACTCATGGTTTGAGCGTTTCCGGTCATGGTTTCCAGAGCGCTGGAAAATTGATTGCTCGTACTGGCCACCTCTTCTACCGAGGCACTCACTTCCTGCGCCGCGGCGGCCATTTCCTGACTAGTCCCGGCCAGTTCATTGGTGGTCTCAGCAACCAAACCCATAGCGTTGCGCATGCTTTCCACCGTCGCATTTAAAGCATTAGCCACCCTGCCGATTTCATCCCGGACCTTCACTGTAACCGTCCGGGTTAAGTCACCTTCGGCCACCGCTTCAATTACATCCTGCACCTTTCGAAGCGGATTAGCAATCTGCCTGGCAATCAGGATGGCAACAATTATCCCAATTACAACAAAAACAGCGGAGATAATAATCAAAAAGTTTCTTAATTCTATGACATTCGCTAAAACTTCGCTCTCCAAAGCCCCAACACCAATCATCCACCCTGTTGACGGAATCGGGGCCATTCCCGTCAGCCTGTCGGTATTGTCATGTTGATAACGAATTAATCCCGTGTTCCCCACGCCAAATTGCTGAATGGCCCATCCAATGCGTCCTTCTTCACCGTAAGCCTTGAATAAATTGATCTGCTCCCGAACATCACTTCTATTGGGGTGGGCATAAGTTATCCCCTCCGGATGAATCATGAAAGCATACCCGCTGCTGCCAAACCCCAGCCGATCGGTAATGTCGCTCAAAGCCAGCCCGTCCCGGCGCCCAATTAAAGCACCTACCACCCGATTATTGACTTTAATTGGAACGGCATAGACAACTAAAAGAGTATCGTCCCTTTCTCGGGGAATTAAATCGGAAATTACAGATTTCCCGGACAGGGCTTGTTTAATATGTTCGTAATGAGCCGCATTTTGAGTGGAGCCGTCGCTGTGGCGGACAAATCCTGTGGAATCAACAATTCCCAATTCTAAAAACTGCGACAGGCGTTCCGCTTCTTCCCTCAGGACTGATTCTTGAATACTCCAGGTCATACTTTGAATTTCAGGCCTGCTGGCCACGGCTTCCAATACAGATAAATGCAGTTCAAATCGACTTTCCACATATCTGCTGGCTTCTTCCGCCTGTAAAATTAAAGCCTGTTCCACTTCCTCCAAAACCGCGGATGATCCGTTTTGGTAAGCAAAAATTCCCAGACCAACAGAGACAACGAGAACTAACAAACCTACATAAATTGATATTTTTGCTGCTAAGCTTCTCAACTAACACACCTCTGTATTAATTTTTTAGGTTATAGACTG
The DNA here is from genome assembly GCA_012518645.1 of Bacillota bacterium. Taxonomy (GTDB): domain Bacteria; phylum Bacillota; class Limnochordia; order Darwinibacteriales; family Darwinibacteriaceae; genus JAAYRS01. The sequence continues at coordinate 2,107 of JAAYRS010000156.1, read as the reverse complement.
GAAACGGCTTCCTCGTTTTCCCCCAGTATTTGCTGTACATCATCTTCTGCAAACATAGCTTGGATATCAATCAAAATAAGGAGATAATCATCTAGTTTAGCCACACCTTCAATTACTTTGGTTTTAACTGTGAGATTATTGGGCGACTCAATTGCTGACTGTTTTATTCGAATTACTTCATCCACATCATCCACGTTTATACCCAGGGAAAACGAACCTATCTCCAAAATTATTATCTTCGTTTTGGTCAAATCTTCCGCTTGCGGCAGGCCGAATCTTGTACGCAGGGAAACCACTGGTATGACCTGATTTCTTAACTTGATCACACCGGCTATTTCCCGGCGCATTTCCGGAAGCTCGGTTATCTTTGCCCATTTCATGATTTCTTTTACTGATGAAATTTCAATCCCGTACTTCTCTTTCTGCAAGGAAAAAACTACAAATTGCCTTTCCAGTTCTTTCTTGACCTCCATTTGGCTAGCTCACATCCTTGTAATTAAACTTTCAGCCTTCCTTTTTAATATCTCCGCCTTAATCCTTCCGCTTTTTATACTACTTTCCGAACAGCCCCCCTATAGATCGAATTTAAGCGTTTTTGGCTCAACCACTTTTTTAAAAGCTCGATAATCTCACTATTAAACTTTGTCCCTGCATTCCTTTCCAGATACTGCAGACAAGTTTTAAGGCTTAAAGCGCATCTGCCGGATCGTTCAGCGCTGGTCAAAATATCAACAACATTGGCAACCGTTAAAATTTGCGTGAGCTCACTAGGCTGAGTGTTTTCAAAACAGCTGGGGTAACCCCCCTTCCCGTCAGCCCAAAGATGATGTTCCAAAACCATCCGTTTGACAGCATCATCCAGCTCCAAGGAAACCACTTCATTCCAGCCAAAAATAGGGTGGAGTTGAAACGTTTCCTTTTCTCTTGCGGAAAGGGGTTTCTTCTTCTTTAAAATTGATGAGTAGATCTTTTTTTTACCGAGGTCGTGAAGCAGAGCCCCCATTCTCAGTTGGGCCAACTCCGCGGATACCAGCCCTATTTTCTTCCCCAAAGCCACCGCTAAAGCCTGGACCCGGATACTGTGCGCAAGAACGTCGCTGTCTAAGCCCTTGAGGACCGCAAGCACAGCATCATCGAATTCTATCATTAAAACCCTCCTCTTACCTTGGACCACAATTTGTAAAAAGGCTTGCCCGGCATTATAAGAATCCGCTACAGCAATAATTCTAGCCGTGTAAGGAATTTTCTTCCCCCGCCGGAGCGCTAGGTGACCGCTCCCATTCCGGCGTTAGCGGCAGGCTAAAGCCGCTTCTGCAATTTTTTCCATCCCGCTTACGGAATTTAAAATCCGGCAGCCGCTTTCAGACTGTCCACCGCAATTTTACCAATATCATGAAAAAGGCCTGCAATCCGCAAATTTCTTAGTTCCCGCCTGCTCAATCTTATTTCCCCGGCCGGGCCGGCACAAAGCAGGCTCACACGTTGAAAATGGGTTCCTCCTGCTCGCCTCTCTTAGAGTCAAAACGATCTCCGGAGGAAAAGGAACCTTTCCTTCTGCAGCCAAGGCCTCTAACCTAAGCGCAAGAGAGCGCCGCGGTTGTGAGCACATTCCTCGCCTCAGCCCGCTTGGTCCGTTCAACTGCTTTTAGATTTATGCAATTTCCCCTGATCCGCAGCGATGACACCTTCTGCTACTGAAAGCGAAGTTGTCTTTAAACGGCCCTTTTCTTCAGGTAATAAGAGAGTGTTTTATTTCCGCCAATTGGAGAAAAGAACAGACAAACACTAAAATCGATCCCTTCTTTGGATGGCCAAAAATCATATTGATTTGGGGATCAAAAACGCCTAAAGAATGGATATCCAAGACTTTGCCGTCCGCGGCCCGCCGAAATTGAAACTCTAGGTTGTGCTCTTGGTTTCCTGCAATTAATTCCTGCTGGGCTAAAAGGCGTATTTCCCTAAATTCAGGCAAAAGCATTCTTTCAAAATCAGCACTGTTTAGCTGGACCTAAAAGAGAAAGAGCATGATCAGAAAAACCGGGCTCATTGCGGATGGAGATTGCGCCTGCGCTCACGACAAAAAGCAACCCTCAAAGATAATAGCTAT
>JAAYRS010000155.1 GCA_012518645.1 Bacillota bacterium | reverse complement strand
CGGAATCTTCGCCGTCAATATAGTGTGGAATCTGTAACCGAGGGGATCATAATGATACCCTTGGTTATCAGCAGTGCTTATCAAAGCGTGGACGCGACTTTAGATCGGGTGGGGGAAGGCACTTCTTACGTCCGTTTGGAATTCAGGACGGGAAACCTCGGCCAGCGCCTGATTCGCGACAACCTATTTTATAGTGACTCCGATATTGCCGTCTGGTCCCTTACGGATTTGCTGGACGGCTTAGAACTTCTGGTAAGTAACAATTTGCAAAAAGTCGATTTGCAGCAAGTTGAGATCAGGCTGGAAATCACGGGGGAGCGCAAAACCGCCACTATTGAAAAAGCAAGCCCGAATGTGTTTACCGCGGCGGCGGGGGATAGTGTGGATGTAGAGGTTTTGATCCGCCCTTACCGCGCCCATACTGAAACCAGGATTCTGCGTATAGATATCCCCGATAACATTTCCCCGGGGCCCATGACTGTAACTCTAAGAGGAGGCGGTGAAGGTTATTACCTGACAAAGCCCCCGGTCCACACCACTATTTTAAGCGAATTAGAAGAAGAGGAAGAACCGAGCCGGGCCTTGATTTCCGGTGCAGAAAGCTTAGATGCCTTAATAGAAGATTTTATGAACCGGGAAAAAAACAATGAAATTGTAGCGGAATTTTACCCCTTTATTGAAAATTATTCTGCCGAAGAAAACGATGAAGATCCGGATCCCGACAATTATCTAGGCTACGGCTGGTCCGAAGGAGTGGGGGAGCCTAAGAAGGTGCGGTTGTCCACGCAGTTTGTTATTGACGGTACCGCTTCGTTTGATATAAACGTTGTTCAGCGTTAGGAGTTTGTTGGAATTTCCTCGCAAAAGTCCCCAGAGATGGGAAGAGGAATGCGAAGAGGATAGTAGAATATAGGCAGAAGAAACTTATGCTTGATGTGGGAGGCAAAACAATGAAGAAAGGTTCAGCAAAGATATGGATGCTGCTGGTTCTAGTGCTGCTTTTTTTCCAGGCAGCCGGGGGGGTGTTTGCCCGGGAGGCACCCTTGGTTAAATCGATTTCAGTTCAAGGCAATCTTTTGATCGATACTGAAATAATTAAAGCGGCTATTCTTAAAACTAAAATCAACGAAGCCGCGGTGGAACAGCAGATTATCGACGATTTGCACTCCATCTACGATTTAGGCTATTTTCAAGATGCGTCCGTCGATTTTGAACCTGCAAACGGCGGCGTAACTGTGGTTTTTGAGGTAATTGAAAATCCCGTTGTCCAGGAAATTGTTTTTCACGGCCCCGCCGGGATCCCCTTTGCCCAATATGCTAAAACCATGAAGACCCAGCCTGGATATGTCTTGAATGTCCGGGAATTGTGGGATGATCTTTTCGATTTACGGGAGTGGGTTGCTGCCGAACACGGTTATCTGATCAGAGTTGCCGATTTGGAAGGGGACAGCGAAGGCCGGATAGAAGTGGAATTGGTAGAAACACTGCTGAAAGATGTTGTTTTGGAAGGGCACGAAAAAACGAAAGACTTTGTAATCTTACGAGAATTAAGTTTTGAGCCCGGGGATCCTGTGAATATAAAGGAAATTGATCAAAGCCTGCGCAAAGTGTTAATGCTGGGGTTCTTTGATGAAATCAGCCGAGATTTCTCGGAAGAAGAAGATCCCGATGAAACTGTCTTGACGGTCAATTTAAAAGAGCGGAAGACCGGTTCCGCCACTTTTGGCGTTTCTTATAGTTCCAACGACGGCCTGGTGGGTTTTATAGAAGCCGCTGATGAGAATTTCTTAGGCCGGGCTCAGCGGGTTAATGCCACCCTGCAGTTGGGAAAAGGCCTTCATTCCTACGAGCTGGGTTTTTATGAGCCTTATATTGAAAAGGGCGGTACATCTTTAGGCGTCAACCTTTATCGGCGAGGGCGCGATTTTAAAAAAGATGCGCAAGAATCCAGCGGTAAACTGGAAGGATCCTTGATTACTAACGGCGGGGATCTCACCTTAGGAAGGCCTTTTACTGACTTTACCAGGGGTAGGCTTACTTTTAAGATGGAAGATAATAAATATACGCAACGCCGGGGGGATTTTCTGGATAGCGCCTGGCCCCAGGATTATAAAAACCGGACGGTGGGATTCGGTGTCGACACCAATACCGTTGATCACCCTCTTTATCCCACCATGGGATTCAAAAACGATGCTTATATTGAGTTAGGATTTTTAAAAGAGACTAAAACTGATGCCGACAGCCGCTATGCTAAATTGCGTCTAGAACACAGCAGATTCTTTGAAATCAAAGAGGGCGGCTATGTTTTAGCCTTCCGGGGCCTGGGCGGCCGGCTTCTAAGCGGAGAGCTGATGGATAATGAGAAGTTTGCAATCGGGGGAGCGGATACTCTCCGAGGTTACAGTCTGGGGGGTAACGATTCCCTGAAAGGGGACCAGATGGTGGTCTTTAACGCAGAATTCCGTTTTCCCGTGATAGATAAAGTCACAGGCGTAGTCTTCACCGATTGGGGCAAGGCCTGGGATAAAGACGCGGGGCTTTCCCTAGGCGATTTAAACAGCGGTTTCGGACTGGGTGTGCGCTTAGATACACCCTTGGGATTACTCCGTTTAGATTACGGATTAGGCAAAACCGAAGAAGAAAAACTACAAGGCCAATTTTATTTCGGCCTGGGCCAAACATTCTAGATAGCGTTCAACAGCCAGCAGGCCTCCGCGGCCTGCTGGTTTTTTTTAACTTTGTCCCTTTCCTCCCCTTCTGTTATAATTAAGCTAGGAAAGAAGGGTGAAACCAGTGCAGATCAAGCGGAAAATTGTTTTAGCCCTTGCTGCTGTCGTGCTTACGGGTTCCCTCTTTTTTTTGGCTCCTTTTTCTAGTGAAAGCCAAGAGGGGCCGCATCCGGCTCAGGTTATTGAAAGCCTCCTGGTAGAGCAGGAGAAGGAGCTGAAACTATACCAAGAGGAATTAATTAAAGAAGGTGCGCTTCTTTATCAACAAGAGCAGGGAAAATTAAGGCGCCGCTATCAACAGGAACTGGCCGATGCCCAAAGGGCACTGCTTAGGGAACAGGCCGAGCTTGAGGATGTAAAACAGCGAGAACTGAGCACAAAGCTGCTCCGCCTTCAGCTCCAGTTAGCCCTGGTTAATTTGGAGCAGGAGGAGCAAGCTGAAAAGTTAAAGCAAATCGGGGAGCATCGCCGTGAGTTTGAGGAGTGGCGGGAAAAAGCGGAAGAGCAGCTGGAGATGAAATTGGGCCGGCTTAAAGAGGACTATGAACAAAGCTTGGGAGCGGAATTGGCACAGCTGCAAGCAGATTTAGAAACGAGGATCAACCAAGAATTCAACTGTTACCAAGAGTGGAGCCAAACTGCTTTAGAACGGAAAATTCAAGCTTTAGATTCTAAAACTGCGTAGTGTTTTCCCAAATAGGCAATACTAAACGAGACTTCAAAAGGTGGTGAGAAGTATTGAAGTACCTGCCTTGGGGTTTAGCTGCCTTATTGGGATTGGCCCTCGCCGCGAGCCTTTTGATGCCCACTATGGCCAATACTTTGGGTACAGTGGATATGGTTCGGGTTGTAGATGAAAGCCCCCGTGCTCAAGAATTAAACAAAATGCTCAACGATCGCTATAATGAATTGATTAGGCAGTTTAATTTGGAATCCGGGGAAGAAGAAGAGGAGCCTGACCGGGCCGAACGGGAACGGCAGGCCTATGCGGAGTACCTTGCTTATCGCCAAGAATTAGAACTTACATTTCAAGAAGAAGTGGATCAGGCCGTGCGGGAGGTTGCCCGGGCCAAAAAATTGAAAACGGTATTAGATCATGACGTGATCCGTTATGGCGGCTTGGATTTAACGAGGGAAGTAATCAAACATCTACAAGGAAGCAAGGGGTAGCTCAGGGTGGTTACCCCTTTTTAATCCACCAACTCCCATTGCTCTTTAGCAGGTAATCGTTTCTGAAGAGAGAATAAACTAGAGCGAGGGATAAGAAAGGCGGACTTGGAATGGATAAAAAATTATTGATTATACTTTTACTTTTAGGTATCTTTTTTACTTATTTCAATCCCGTTTTTGCCGGCAAGGTTCTAATCAGCCCCGCCGCTGATCTGCAAGCAGAAGGCCAGGGGCAGCTTGGATTTTACTTTTATCGCAGTCGGCCCAGTTTAGAATTTAATTTTGGGCTCCCCCGGCTGAGTTTGGGGGTTAAGAATAATTTCAGCGAAACCAACCGCCTGGCGGGCCTGTTTAAAGTCGCGGTTTTAGAAGAAACCGCCGATCAGCCGGGCCTAGCCTTCGGAGCAGAAATTGGTTTTGGGGAAAGGCACCTTTACGGTGTTGTCAGTAAGCAGCTGGGCTTGCCGGGCTTACGGGGCCATTTAGCCCTGGGGACGGGGAAATATGCCCGGGGCATGGCGGCAGTTAGCTTTGTCCTTAATCCAGTTAATATTAAAACCGAGAACGGGTTAACCCTGCCGGTAACATCAGCGGTGTTAGAATACGACGGCCGGGGATTAAACGGGGGCTTAGCGGCACAGTTTTCACCTGGGCTTAAGGCCTTCCTAATCTTATCTGATTTTGAACAGCTGAATTTCGGTTTGAATTATAAGTTTTTCTGAGAGGGGAGGTTTCCATGAGAACCCTCGATTTATATCTAACCCGCGAATTTAGTGGGCCCTTTTTGTTTTGCATTTTTGGTTTTACCGTGGTTTTACTAAGCGGGCTTCTTTTTCAATTAACTGATCTTATTTTTGTAAATAAGGTGGCGGTCCACACCGTGGCCCAAATGCTGCTTTACCGAATCCCCGAAACTGTAGTTATGACTTTGCCTATTTCCACCCTTTTTGCCACCCTCCTGGCTGTGGGGCGCTTGGTCCAAGACAGCGAAATGACAATCATGCGGGCCAGCGGGGTTTCTTTTCCCCGTTTAATGGCACCTATTTTGATTTTGGGCTTATTGATCAGCCTTTTTACTTACTGGGCTTCAGAAAAGATAGTTCCGGAAGCGAACCATAGATTTGAAAACCTCCTTAGGCAGATTATCTTCTCGGAAGGTATCCCCCTTGTCGAAGAAAATGTTTTTTTCCACGGCGGTGAACAGCGTTATTTCTACATCGAGGAAGTGCAAAGAGATACTGGGGAATTAAAAAATATCCTGGTCTACGAATTGGGCCAAAATTCCTTTCCCCGCATTATCAGTGCTAAGACCGGTTTGTTAGAAGAAAATGTCTGGGCCTTAGCTGAAGGGGTCATCCAGGAATTGGATGACGATGGTTTCGTTCAATTCGAAAGCCGCTTTCAAAGGATGGAGATTGTTACCGAACAAGAGGGGGAGATTTTTTTAGGCAACCAGCGCACTAGTGACGAAATGAACCGCAAAGAATTAGGGGAATTGATTACCCACTTTCAAAAGGGAGGGCGCAAAGTACTTCACTTGGTCGTTGATTACCATATGAAGCTGGCTCTGCCCATGGCTTCGTTTGTCTTTGCCTTATTTGGGGCCCCCTTGGCATTAAAAGGCAAAGGGGGACGCTCTTTTGGCATTGTAGTCAGCCTGATTATCCTTCTTTTTTATTATGTTTCTATTTCTGTCTCCCGCTCTTTAGGGGTCAACGAGGTGCTTCCCCCGCTAGTATCGGCTTGGCTGGTAAATTCTTTGTTTGCACTAGCTGGGTTTGGTTTGATCATCTGCGCTGATTCACTGCGCTAGATTGAGGGGACTACGATGATATTAACCCGCAGAAATATTTTTTTGGGGACCTTTGCTTTCCTGATCTTAGCCGGATTATTTGTTCCAAGCCTAGGTTGGGCTCAAGCTGATCGGGTCCGCATTGCAGCTGATCGTTTAGGAGCCTATCACCTGGAGACCCGGATTTTTGAAGGTGAAGGCAACGTAGAGGTTAGTTCCGGCGATCTTTTGGTGCAGGCGGATCGTCTGCTTTGGGATCTGGAAACCAGTAAATTAGAATTTTACGGTTCCGTGCAATTGGTGCAGGGCGATCTTGAAATGGACGGGGAGTCCCTGTCCTATGATTTAGAAACTGGGGAGGGGGTTTTCCACTCTGTCCAAGCGGAAATGAGATTATCCAAGGAGACGGGAACTGTTTTCTTCCTGGGTCGGGATCTTACCTTGGAGCCTGACCATTTTCAGATCAGCGGTGCCCACCTAACTACCTGTGATCTTAAGGAAAGCCATTACCACTTGGAGGCCGAAGAATTGGAAATAGAAGTGGGCAAAAAAGCGATTATCCGCCAAGTTACCTATTACGAAGGCAAGCTGCCCGTTTTTTATTGGCCTTATCTTGTGATCCCTTTAGATGTGCGTAAAGAAGAACAATTTTTTTCTCTGCCTGTAGTCGGTTACGGCGATGAAGAGGGTTACTACATCCGCAATACTTTTAATTATTATTTTAACTCCAAAGCTTACGGCCACCTTTATTTAGATGGATTCACCGCCTTGGGCTTGGGTTTTGGCGCCCGCCATTTTTACGATCTAAACAGCTTTGGCCGGGGTTCTTTCTATCTTTATCGTCTGCCCCACCAAACCCGGCAGCTATGGGAAGCTGCCTGGGATCACCAGGCGGCCAAGGGGAATTGGGAGTTGGAAACGGATAATTATTACCAAGATTCTTTAAAGAAGAGGGAAATAGATTCGCAGGCAAAGATTATCTATTCTTCCTCGCAAGCCCATGGAGAAACCTGGCTGGAATACAAAGAAGACAGCAGCGCTAAAGTAAAACGCTTTCAAGAGCTGGGCGCTCTTTGGCAGCAGCGGCTGGGGGAAAACTGGAAACTGAACCTAAATGGTGTTTTTACCCAGCAGGAAACAGGGGAACACCTGCGGCTTTTGGATTATTTGGCAGAAACCGCTTACAGCAGAGATAGGCATACTTTGGTTTTTGCTGTCCAGCAGCAGTACAATCCTGATCTCTTAAAAAGCACAACCCAGCGCTGGCATAGTGTGCAGCGCCTCCCGGATCTCAAATGGAAATACGGGGCCTTTAACCTCGGAAAGCGTTCCCTAGATTCTGAGCTGGTTTTAGGGCGCTATGAGGAAGACCCCTCCGGGGTCCAAGGAGGGAGGATTTTAGGGCAGCTTAACTTGGGGACAAGCAGTTGGAAAGGGGGAAAAAACCTTTCTTTCACATCCCGGGGCCATTGGGGCGGAGCGGCCTATCCGAATCAATTTCAAACTTGGCTCTATGGAAGGCTCGGCCTTAACTATCAAATTTCTCCGCAGTTAGAGCTGACCAGCACTTACAGCCAACAGGAAGTTTGGGGCTCAACGCCATTTAAATTCGATCAGCAAAACCCCCTCCAAGATCTTTCCTGGCGCTTAACTTACAGGAAAACGCCTTGGCGGGCCAGTGTCCGCAGCGGTTATAATTTTAAGACCAAAAAATTCAGTTCCTTAATCTTGCAGGGTTCTTGGACTCCTCATCCTCATTGGTCTTTTGATCTTTACGGGAATTATGATCTTAACAGCAAACAATTGGCTAGAGTTGTGCCCCTGGCTGAATACAAAGGGGATCCCCTTCAAGTCAAAGCCGGCGGAAGGTACCGCTTTGATCAAAGTTCTTGGGAACAACTCGAAGGTGCAATCGCTTTCCCCTTGGGGGAAACTTGGCAGATCAGCTATGGGGGCATCTATCAGCCGGGAAAGAAAGTCTTTACCCAGGGTTTGCTCACAGTAAGCAAGGATTTGCACTGTAGGGAAATCAGCTTTTCCTACGACCATGTCGATCAACGGGTTGCATTTCAGTATACGATTAAGGCTTTTCCCACCCTGCCTATCGGCTGGGACTCCGCCAAGGGTGTCAGCTTGTTTGACTTAGAGGACATCTCCGATATTATCGGTGTGAAGGAGTGATGATCCTGACCGCCAAGGGGAAAAAGATTTCGGTTTTGGTTGTTTTAACGGTTTTAGGCGGCTTGTTTTTCGGCCTGCGTTCGTGGCTGCAGGCTCCCCGGCCCGGACAGGAATATGTGCCCCCCAGTGTGCACATGGAAGAGTCCCGCATCGTTGGGCGCCATGAGGGAGAGAAACAATGGGAAATACCTACGGCTAGGGTGCTCCAGGAAGGGGAGGAAATTATCCTCACCGAACTAGGTGAAATTGTTATTTTCCAAGAGGGGGAGCCTTATTTATACTTGGATGCAGAAACCGCAGTTTGGGAACGCCAGAGTGATCTATTAGATTTAATGGGTGCAGTGCAAGTTACCGGCCCCGAGGGTTTTAGATTGGAAAGCGATCACTTACTTTGGCGGGGAGCGGATAAAAAGCTTACCTCTCCCGGCCCGGTCCGGATCGAATGGGATGATCTCGCGGTTAAATCAAACTGGATGGTCTTCAAAACAGAGGAAGAAGCAGTGTTTTTAGAAGATGATGTGCAAATAGAACAAGGAGGGCTGCTTTGGAAAACAGAGCAGGCTATCTACTACTTGCAGGAAAAAATCTTGGAGTTTAAGGGTAAGTTGGTTTTAGAAAGCAAGGAGGTCTTCGGTGATGGTCAGAAATAGGGTTTTTGTACTGGCGTTGCTGCTCCCTTTGGTTCTGGGGTTAGGGGCTGCAGCAGAAGCTAAAAGCGGCACTTTAGAATTGATCGGGGTACCTGAGGATGTTTCCGCAGGGCATTACCATACCGAATCAGGTGTGTTTTTTGTGGATGTTAGCGGGTTGGAAGAGGCGTTAATAGTAATTCGCTTTCAGGAAATGGAGATTACCGGGAAAAAATTAGAATGGCATACCAAGGATGATTACTTCATTTTCCGAGACGGCGCCCAGTTGGAAAAGGAAGATTTCCGGCTGGTAAGCAATATCCTGGAGTACTTTGGCGAGAAGGAAAAGCTAATAGCCCAAGGTGAGGTAGAGGTTATCAGCGATGAGACTACGGTCCGCTCCCAAAGCCTGGTTTATGAAGAGGCAGCTGACAAAGCTCTTTTTACCAAGGAAGTTATTGTTATTTTGGAAGAGGGGACGTTGCAGGGAGAAAAGTTTTTAATGGATAGGGCCAAGAATGAATTGACATTTTTTGGCGCTTTTCAAGGAGAATTTGAAACTAATAGCAATTAATGACTGTATTAGCGGGCATTACCACTTAAACCCCAGCTGGAAGCCATGTTATAATTGAGGCACTAGGTAAGGGGGAAAGGTAATGTTCTCTTTTTTTAGAGACGGCTTTTATCAAGATCTGATTATCTTGTTAATTTTAACCATATTACTAGGTGCAGTCTTCTCCCAGGGTGTTGCCTGGGCTATTGACACCTATTTTGGCGATACTTTAGATGGAGTCATCGGTGAATACGGCGAATACGATATTATCCTTCATATCCGCGAGGAGGCGAAAGAAGCTGCTCTGCGGGAATTGGAACGTATCGGGCAGCAGCATTTTCCCGGTTTCAAACTCAATCAGACCTTGACTATTGCCGGGCAGGCCAACTTTTTCTTCGGCCTGCCAGCTGAAAAGAGGACGAAAGAAGTCCTGGAGGGTATTGCCTCCTATTTCGGTGCGGTCCCGGGCCTGAACGGGTACAGTGTGATGGTAGAACCCAGCGTTCTTATCCGGGGTGTTCACTCCAGTGTCCGTTCAGAACTGCGGGAACAAATGGAAAACCTCTCCGGTGTTAGTTTTGTTTTTAGGGATCGGGACAACCTGGTGGCGGTTTTGGATGGAGAAGAAAAGGTTCAAGCCGCCACTAAGGGAATAGAAGAAATCCTAAGCAGCTATCAAATCCTGGAATTGCGCTTTCCCATGGGTTTTGAAGTAGATACCCAGAAGATTGGGGAACAAGCCCTGGAGATCTTGGGAAAACAGGGCGGCCGGGAACGTTATAAAAATGTTACCTCCGCCGAATACGGCGAAGATTTAGATGCTTTTTTGAAAACCCTGGTGGAGATGAGGGATTTTCTTTCCAGCTATGCTTCTAAAGTTAGGATTAAAGCAGAACCAGGCCTTCATTTAGCAGTAGGCGAGCGTTTAGTCATCAATCCCGGGGAGGGATTACAGGAAGAGCTGCTAGTTGAGGTTACCGCAATTTATGGGGATTTGGGAGAGGGCATGATTGTCCGGGGCTCTCCTACT
>JAAYRS010000154.1 GCA_012518645.1 Bacillota bacterium | reverse complement strand
GGTTTAGGAGTCGCGAACCACCCCGTGCATTGGTTTTTATTGCAAAAAACAATCCGTTGGGGAGGTCAAAGTCACATTCGGTGTCATTTTGGCCCAAAAATGTTGACATCGCAAATGGCTCAGAAAAGAAGAGCATTGTTTTTGCAGGCTTTCTATGATATTCTAATCATGTTTTAGGCTAGTTATTTGGCCGGCATAGAGTGTTTTCAGCGGAACGAAAGGCAGGCAATTAATGCAGACTTTACCCACCTTGGGGCTTTGGCCTCGCTTTAGGGCTAAATTCATTGGAGATCGTAAATTTTATAAAATGGCCCTGGCCTTAGTTATCCCCGTTATTGTTCAAAACACGGTGACTAACCTAGTCAACCTCTTGGATAATGTTATGGTGGGAAACTTGGGCACCGCCCACATGTCAGGGGCGGCTATTGCCAACCACCTTGTTTTTGTTTTCAATCTGAGTGTCTTTGGCATCTTGTCCGGTGCCGGAATTTACGGGGCTCAATTTGCCGGGGCAAAAGATTGGGTCAGTTTTAGGGAAACTTTGCGCCTGAGACTTCTCGTTTCCTTAATTCTCACAGGCGTAGCTGCAATCATCCTTACTAAATGGGCCCCGCCGCTTTTGTCTTTGTATCTTGGAGGGGAAGGCAATCCCGCCGATAGTGCGGCCATGCTTTTTTACGGCAGGCAGTACCTGAAGATTATGATTTGGGGCCTGTTCCCTTTTGCACTAGCTCAATGTTACAGCAGTGCCCTGCGGGAAAGCGGGGAGACAGTGCTTCCCATGAGGGCCAGCGTTATCGCGGTTGGTGTTAATTTGTTTTTCAATTTTGCCTTGATTTTTGGGAAGATGGGCTTTCCCGCCCTCGGTGTCCGAGGTGCTGCCCTAGCCACTGTCCTCAGCCGCCTTGTTGAGCTGGCCGCTGTTATGGGCGCCGCCCATAAAAACTATGCCCGTTTTCCTTTCTTAAAAGGGCTTTACATCCCCTTTCGGATTGGCAAAGACCTGGCTAAAAACATCGCAATTAAAGGAGCGCCCCTTTTTGTTAACGAATTTCTCTGGTCTTCAGGCATGGTTACGATTACTCAGCTATTATCAACTAAAGGCCTTGCTGTTGTAGGGGCATTAAATATTGCCGCTACCTTTACCAACCTTTTCAGTGTTTTCTTCTTTTCCATTGGCACCGCCGTGGCCATCGTCACTGGACAGGCCCTGGGAGCAGGCGATCTTCAATTAGCGAAAGAGCAGGTTTGGAAACTCCTCTTTTTTTCTGTTGGTATATCTTCCGCCGTAGGGCTTGTTTTAGCCGGCAGCTCAGGGTTGATTACCTTGGTTTATAAGACGGAGGCGGAAGTACGCCACCTCGCTGCTGCGTTTTTAAAGGCCAGTGCCGTTTTCATGCCTTTTCAAGCTATTGCCAACTCCTGTTATTTCACGATCCGCTCCGGAGGCAGAACTTTACTGACCATGATTTTTGACAGCATCTATATTTGGCTTATCTGTATACCTTACATTTATGTTTTGGTAGCCTGCACCGCTTTAGGAATTGAAAGCATCTACCCCCTCAGCCAATTAATCCATGTACTGAAAGCGCTTTTAGGCCTGGTTGCCGTAAACACAGGGATCTGGGCTCGGAACTTGGTCAGTGATAAACTTGAGCTAAGATTATAAATTGAACAGATTCCTATCTTAAAGTTCCATAAATGTTGTTTGTCTTTTAGGCAAATGTGGAACCCAAACGTAAACAGACTATACTATCCATCACCAACCAGTATAACCCACTTTACGTTTACAGTTCACTAGCTTTTTCTTCCGGGTTACTACTTAGACCTATCATCTCCATGAAATCTTTATCTGAAACAATAGATATATCTCTTTTCTGGGCTTTATCTAGTTTACTACCCGCGTTCACGCCTACAACCAGTAAGGTTGTTTTTGAGGTAATGCTGTTCGTTATTTGAGCTCCGTTTTTGAGAGCTATCTCCTGCATGGTGTGTCTCGGATAATCACTTTTACCCGTAAAGCATACACCCTCCCCCGTAAGAACTTCTGTGCTTGGTATTGGAAGATCTATATCCTCTAAAGCCCTTGGCCTGGGCCTGGGCTTGGGTGTTTTTCTTCTCCCTCTTAGCTTGGTTACCGCCTTTTTTCTAGGCCTTCTACGCCTCGGAGCATCCACGCCAACAGGAATCCATTCCCGTGGTCTAATTTTCGCAAGAAGTTTATATAGGTTTTCTACATCGCTCATAGCTTGGTGATCTGTCTCTTCGGCAATCTTAAAGTGCCTAACCAACTCATCCATGGCGTAGCTTTTTAAGGAGCCATCATGCCTTCTTATGGCGCGCATGGAACAGTAGAAAAGATAATCTTCACTTACCCATTCGTAGTGCAGGAGAAACTTTTTATCAAAAGGGCAGTTATGGGCCACCAACGGATACGGATACTTGGAAATGAAATCCCTGAACCGGGTTATGTATTTATCGTTTTGGCTTATATTATGATATCCGTAGCCATAACTCCTTGGCGCGAAATATCCATCTATCGCGTTCGCCAAATGCAAAGAGTCAACGATTTCGTAATCTACGATGGCTAAACAGGCTACCTCATAAATCCCTGATTCAACAGGGAAGCTTCGTGTTTCTAAATCTATTAAGAGCATCTTTTTCAAGATAAACACCTCAATTCTAGATAATTGTATAGTCACCGTACTTCTCTTTTAGAAACTGTTTGATTTCCTCTAGACTACTAAAATGGGTGTTTTTATTCGCAATAACTAAATTGAAATCGCTACCAAATATGTTTTTCCGTATACCAAAGGTTAGGTTTCTGGTGTATAGTTTCCCATCCTCCCGCCTTTCCTTAAAACTCATTGTTGCCTTAAATAAGGTAGTAAACTTATATGTTTTGACGTGATTCCCGTTTTCCTGAACAACAACCATCTTCTCATCCGGAATTTGATTGAAATCCAATTCTTGTTCACTGCCATACATACCCATCCCCTGTCGGCAATCTAATCCCTCCAGGAACCTTTCGTACATACTCTGATTATAAAAGATATCCACCATTATTTTAGTCCCTACATAGTTTATTACTGTGCATCCGTTTTGAATAAGATGCTCTTGCACAAGTTTGGTTTTCAATTTATCACCTCCCTATATTGTTTTCTGCCGCACTATTTGACCACGATTTTCCAGATTCAGAGCGGACATATTTTTTGTTTTTCAGGCACTTTTAATTGACTTTATGCGGTATGTGTTAACTTTCTAGCGGCTCGATGTAGTTTTTTTCCCGGTTAGAAGCTTTAACACCCTGTAGCCATCACTAGGGTAACCAGAATAGCCGATCCACCATTGGGGATAAACAATCGGCACTGCTGTACATATGAAAAGATACCAATTATAACAGGCCGTAACAGACAAAACCGAATAAAGCAAACCGCTATTAGCATAAAAGCGTAAAAGAAATGCTGATGTCCCTATTAGCAGCGAAACCGCGGGGCCTCCCAAAGATAAAAGCAACGATAACTTTTTGGTCAGGAGAACATCTTCTTTTACTTTCATGAAACCGACCCAAGGCGCAAATCCCTTTAAATGCAGGTGCAGGCGCCCAATTTTAAAACTATTTTTCATTTTACCGAAACCTAGGATCATTTCCACGTTTCCCGGCGTTAGGGCTAGAATAGGCAGGCAATGCCCAAACTCATGCAAAAAAGTGGACATCTGCATGGTAAACGCCCAAATAACTGTATTTAGGAGAAAATTGGATAAGCCCATCATAGACCCCCTAGCGGCAATGTTCACGGCCGCAAGAAATTTGGCTTGCGCCAAGTTATCACTTATTGTCCTTTCCGCCCTTATTCGGAATACTAACAAGGCACAAAAGGGTAAAAACGTTTGTCAGAAATCGAGCGCGACCAAAATTACGATTTGCTCCAAACTATTAAGAGAAGAAACAGCACCAAAGAAATTGCTAAGGATTGAAATAGCTGGGTAATAACGATCCGTTCCCCGGTCTTTCGATAAGTCAAAGCATCCAACACAGCTTTATTTACAGTAATAATCGTTAAAATCACTAAATAGACGCTGGTTCTAAGTCCCCGCGGTTCAATAAGCCCACCGGCTAGCACCGCTACAAATCCCAACCACCGCCACTTTTTGCTCTGTTTGCCCCGGAATACAGCTGGATCATATTGATTCTTAATAAAACTGGCAATCTCGTCTATCACAGTAAAAATCGTCAAAAGGCCAAGGACTGGAATGGAGAAATGAGCCAAAACCTATCCCTCCTTTAATAATCTTTGTTTTCTGTATTTCACCCCCGATATCGCAGTATTTCGCAATCTTATGCCGTCCTCAACTCAAAACCGCTAAATGCTTGATTTCATCGCGGAAATAGCGGCCGATCTTTTCCACTTCCCCCATTACTATCTGTGCAGAACTAATTATCCTTCGTATGGCCCATTTGATCCGGAACGGGCAAAACCGAAAATTTCGTTTCCGTAGGAAAATAACGCTGATAGCTCAGCAAAGCGCGTCTAGAGTGGAATGCCTTACAAACAAGGATAACCCGTTTAAAGGAAAGGTCCGCTTCAAGGAGCACCTTGTAAGAAAACCGAGCGTTTTCAAAAGTATTTCTTGCTTAATCTTCCTTCAGAATTGCGCTTTCCGACACCCCCGGCGACAAGCCCAACATCCCTCAGAAACTGCCATTCTGAACAGTGATCTGGCAAAGCTGCATTTTCGCCCTCTGAAGGAAGAATCAGCGGAGATTATGCTTGTTTCAACAAAAATGAAATTAGTAATGGCCTTAATTGGTGAGATCATTTTCTTGGCTCTTCTACCTACGTTTTACTATCAAAACAAGCCCTTGCCCGGCTTTTGCTGGTTTTCTGCAAAAGCATTCCTCTAACGCTTTTCTGCTGAGTTTTACCAAGGTTAAAACAAATCCTGGCCTAACAGGACCAACCTGAAGGAGGGCAAAGCTATTTAATACGCTAAAGGGAAAAACCGGATTTAGATCTTAATAAAAGAAAGCGTTTTTTTTTTCTTTTGCCTAAAACCAACGAAGTATTGTTTAAGAGGAGTAATTCAATTTTACCGGCGCCTAAGTGATGATCTTTGAAAGATAACAATCCGCCTTTTTTCAGTAATTTGCTGATTGTTTTTAGGACCCCGGCTTTACCCTTAATATCGTGTAACGTATCGTATAAAACGGCTACATCAATACTGCCCTCCAGGATGATCCCCACACCCTCGGGGTAAATTGTTACGATATTCTTTTGATTTTTTCTCTCGGCAGCGTTCTTTACATATTTTAAGGCCAAAGGATGATTATCAACTGCATAGACTTGGCCCTGATTTCCAACCATTTCAGCCAAAGGTATAGTGTACCGGCCCGGTCCGCATCCGTAGTCTACTATTTTATACCCCTTTTTAATTTCAATTTCAGTAAGTGTTTTTTAAGGAGGGTCAAACACAGATTTGAATTTATACTCCCAAGCCGTAAGCCTAAATAGAGTGCTCTTCATTGGATCCTGATCGTTCAAAACAATCGCCTCCCTAGACCCAAGAACTACGCCGCGGGTTCTGCACCAGAAACAAAAATTTCAGGCGATCTCCGCACCCGCCGCTTGCACATGCATTCCCGCGGGCATAGCTGTTACCAACACTTTTTCTGTCCCATACTTCAACTGAATGTTAGCACAATCTCTTTATTGCTCAAAAAAATAGGGGTTTCTAATTTCTTCTTGGCCCCAGATATTAGCAGCAACCCGATACATGGCCTTAGCATGGATCCGATCATGCCATATAAACCGCCGCAATACCTTTTTTAAAGACCATTGTTCTCCATAACTGCCCTTATAGCAGGTGTTTTTGAGAAATCGCGGTGTTGATTCGATATGTTTAAACACATTGATCCGGTTTTCAGCGATATTCGGCAGATTGGGGACTTTTATGCCGATCTCTGCAAGATAATAATTTGTGACCTTATTTGTGTGTTCATACATCTCATATGCAGTCCTTGGAATGGGCCCATAAAAAGTTTGTCTTTCCTCCAATGTGGTCCGATTTTTATCGGGAATAGAAGTGTATAACTCTTGGAAATCCTCGGCGGATTTAATAACCAAGTTTTTCAATTCGGTATATTCGCTGTGATCTAAGGGCAGCTTCTCTGTCCGGAAAATAACTTCTGTGTCAGCGTCATGAATCTGCAGGCTACTGAACTTTTCTTGAATAACGCTTATTTCAGCCAGATCATTTTCCGGAAACCCAATCCCCGTTGCCCATAAAAGATAACTTTGGACCTCCCCCTTGAGTTTTCCTAATGCTTCTTCTTTGGTCCGCCCCCGGGTATAAGCGCCGCAATAGTTATCAGCATATACTAAAAACCCGCGATCATTGTATTCAACTACGGCCTTAATCAAATGCATCTGCTTAACCCCCTGCGTTTAAGCCCCGAATCAAACGGGTTTTCTCAACCAATTGGGAAGGAATTCACTTTTACCGGCCTAGAGCATCCAATTGTTTCTACTAAAGGCAAAGACCGTAAGCGGTGTTTTCGTATACCCTTCGCCCTTTACAAGTATTTTACACCCATTTTCAACTAATATCAAATCAAACTAAGTAGGAAGAAAAGGCAGATCTAATCGTGCTCCTATTCTAGTAACGCCAGTCACATTACGCCAAAAGAAAGAAGGCGAAATCCGCTGTTGGATGCCTAAACTCAGGATGTTTTCAGCTAAATTATCCGGACTGATGAAGTGCAAAACAATGAAAAACCTGAGAACGGCCGCCGCCTGCGGCGGTAAAGGTTTTCCGTTCTCACGGGGATTCAAAACAAAGCGGCCAGCAACTTTAACTTATCCTTGGAGTGTGAGACAAAGTGCAGAAAGTTCTTTAGTTCTCTACAGTCTTTAAAAAGGCGGCACCTTGCTTTTTAATATTAAAAACACTGAGGCGGGCCCCACAAAGGCCCGCCTCAATAGCTTTAGTTTTTTTATTTGGTTTGGCCCAAGATCCAGTCCCCCATAATTTCCAAAGCAATAGGGCTGATAGTCTCTTCAATAAGGATATATTCATTGGGTAGGCCTGTTTCGGCTGTTTGGAAAAGATGATTTAGATCAGGCAATTCCACTATTTTATAATTTTCGTTTCCGCCCTGCTTTAGTGCTTCTTCTATTTTAGCCAGGTTTTCTTTGGGGGGAACCTGTAAATCCTTGCTGCCGTTTAGGGCTAAGACTGGGCAAGTTACCTTGGTTAAAGCAGGCAAGGGATCGTAGGTTTGGAAAAATCTAAACCAAGGGGATGTAATTTGCGCCAGCTGCATTTTC
>JAAYRS010000153.1 GCA_012518645.1 Bacillota bacterium | reverse complement strand
CCCGCCGCGTACAAAAACGCTTAGATTATCTTAGCCCCATTGAATGGTTAGAGTACTATACAGAACAGGTTCTGGGAAGTGTCGCTTAATAGAATGTCCGGAAAAGTGTTGACTTCCCACGGTAAAAGACCGCGTAGTGCAACAAGCGTTAAGTCAAATCATTGAACCCATCTTTGAAGCTGATTTTCATCCGTCAAGCTATGGGTACCGTCCCAATCGCTCCTGCCGGCGGACAGTGGCGAAGGCTGAGCAATTTCTCAGGCGGTATGGACTGACCCAGGCCGTTATACGGCCGGTCCTCCTGAACGGGGATCAGTCATAACCGAACAGATGGCTCAACTAGGTAAGACAAAAGTAAAAGATATTTGTGCAGGGGAATTGGGGCAAACGCCTTCATTTTATCTCTCAAACGGAGTGGGCTTTTTTCCACGCTGTGGGACCAGTTGTGTTAGATGAAGAAGCTAATCTCACATTGTTGGGGCCGTGGGGGAATTTTCTCAAAATAATTTAGCCCCGCGGGTATAAAAAGGCCATCCTGAAATTAGAAGATTGCCGGTAATGCTCGTCTAGTTGTGTGGGATTAAATCTTCGGCTCATTTGCGGCCATTCCGGGCATCGGTCTGCCGCAGTTCATTGTTGAATTTGTGGGCAAAACATTTTGTTTCCCCGCCCTTTGCGCCACCCAACCCTCTTAAGGTCGGTTGGTTGGCCAAATCGCGGTAAAGTGTGGACCGGGACAGATTAGCCGGTCGTAGATTATGCTGCCTTTTATACGGGTTTTCTAAAATGGGCCGTTTAAGCTGCGGCGTCATCTTCCGGCTTTTGCCTCTGTCCGAGCGAAAACCGTGTTTTAAAGCATCAAATCCGTAACGGTTGCATTCATTCATCTACTAAAGACTTTTTCAGCAGCCCAATGCCTGAAGACATTCTTTATCAGTTAAAGAATTTTGAGGCCTAGGGCTCGGATCATGGAATAATTGATGTGGGGCTCTTAATAGAGGCGGACCCGGGTGTTTTACCGGTTTGACTCTGCCCAATACGAAATAGGCTCTGCCCTTTGTTGCGCTAGTTTTACCATCCGGCTTTAAAGTGTGTCCTTGAGAAAGGGCACATTTTCCTTTCCCTTGCTTTAAGAAAGTTGAAGTTGAACTTAAGAAACGTAAAATATGGTCTTGACAATATCAATTTAATAACTTAATATGATCAATAGAAGTGAACTGATCATAATTGAATTAAAGGGGGTGAAGAAGATCAGCTATAGTGCACCGGGAAAATGCCCTATTTGTGGAAATCGTTTTTTGGTGACCAAACTCTCCTGCAATTTTTGCGGGACCAAGCTGGAGGGGGAATTTTCACCTTGCAAGTTTTGCCAATTGTCGCCGGAACATAGGGAGTTCATGGAAATATTTATTAAATGCCGGGGCAACATCAAGGACGTAGAAAGGGAACTGGGCATTTCCTACCCGACGGTCCGCAACCGCCTCGATTCTTTAGCAGCTGCCTTAGGATACTCAAAGCCCGAACGGAGTGGAGAAGAGAAAAAAAGAGAACGGATTCAGCAGGTCTTGGATGCTTTGGAAGGAGGGAAAATTACCGCCGCGGAAGCGGAAAAACAATTAAAAAATTGAAGGCAGAAGCCTCAAACTAGGCAGCCTAATTTAAAAAGAGAGAAGGCAAGAAGATGAACGAAGAGAAAAAGAGAGTTTTAAAAATGATCGAGGACGGAAAAATTGATGCAGAAGAGGGACTTAATTTACTAGAAGCTTTAGAGGAACCTCAAAAGACTGAAATTAGTCCAACACTGCGCAAACGCTTTCTACGGGTGCGCATCGCTTCTCCGGATGGGGAAAATGTCAACGTAAACCTGCCCCTGGGCCTTTTCAAAGTTGCTTCCAAATTGGCCGTTTTACTCCCCAAAGAGGCCAAACAAGAGCTGGCTGAGCAGGGTATTGATCTGGGGGAACTTGATTTTGACGAAATAATTCGGGAAATTGAGGCCGGTTTAAGTGACGGTATCTTAGTTGATGCGGAAGTAGATAAACGGGGGGCGGGACCCACCCAAATCAAAGTTTATATCGAATAACGATCTCCGCCGTAAACAGGATTAGGGCGCCAAAAAGAGAAAAGAATAAAAAGAAGGGAATGCAATTAGAAAAGGGGCGGCGATTGTGGGAAAAAAACTAAGTATGAAAGCATTTATCCTATTTTTGGCTCTTTTGCTGGTAAATCCGGTGAAAGCGCAAGTGGTTTCGGAATTAAGCGGAGTCTGGTCCGGTGTTCTTGATCTGGGTACAGCCGAGTTGGAACTAATCTTCCGCATTGAATCAGATTCTTTGGGAAATTACAAGGGTTGCCTTGATGTCCCCGCTCAGGGAGCGGCGGAGATACCCTTGAGCTTTGCAGGGGAAAAAGACGGGGAAATTGTCTTGGAGGCGGCTTTAATTGCCGGCGTGTTTAAAGGGGAATTTGTGGATGATGCTCTGGAAGGTATCTGGGAACAAAGCGGTTTAAAACTTCCCCTCACACTGGAACCCCGAGAGGCTGAGCACATTGGTTTCAAGCGGCCTCAAGAACCAAAACCTCCCTACCCTTACCGGGAAGAAGAAGTAGTATATCCTAACCAAGAAGCGGGGATCGATCTGGCGGGAACTTTTACAAAACCTCAAGGAGAAGGGCCTTTTCCCGCCGTAATTTTAATTAGCGGCTCCGGGCCTCAGGATCGCAACGAAGAAATCATGGGCCACAAACCGTTCTTAGTCCTAGCCGATTACCTAACCAGAAGAGGTATTGCTGTTTTACGCGTTGATGATCGGGGCGTGGGTGCTTCCGGCGGAGATTTTGCTGCCGCTACCACACTTGATTTTGCTACTGATGTTGCTGCAGGAGTTGAATATTTGCAGACAAGAAAAGATGTAAACCCGGACCAAATTGGCCTTATCGGCCACAGTGAAGGCGGTTTGATTGCGCCTTTGGTCGCTTCAGACAATCCCGCCGTTGCCTTCATCGTCCTAATGGCGGCTCCGGGCTTGAATGGGGAAGAAATCAGTGTTTTGCAGTCAGCCCTGATTCAAAAAGCCGACGGAATTCCTGAGGATCAGATAGAACGGGAAGTAGAACTGCTTCAGGAAGTTTTAGCTATCAACAGAACAGAAGATAATGTGGAAAAAATTGCAGATTTAATCCGGGAGGCAATTTTAACCCGCGTCGCTGAACTAAGCGCAGAAGAACAGGAGTTAGTAGGGGAT
>JAAYRS010000152.1 GCA_012518645.1 Bacillota bacterium | reverse complement strand
TGAACGAGCAGCTGTTTCACTTAAGCTCACCTCCTGGGCAATGATCGTGAGGTATTCTTGGAAAATACGGCGAAAGTGTTTGTTTTCCCGGGCCACTAAGCGGCCCCGGGAAAGTTCTTGGGCCAATTTTTGATCAAAGGGAATACTGCCGATAAATTTAATCCCCTGCTGCCGGCAGTAATCGCCGATCAAATGATCACCGGGAAAGGATTTATTGACTATCACGCCGTAGGGCTTATTAAACACCTGCACCAGTTTTCGGGCTACCTCTAAATTATGCACGCCAAAGGATGTCGATTCCGCCACCAGCAGGCAGTAATCTGCTTGAATAATACTCTCCATCACACTGCAGGAGCTGCCGGGAGGGCTGTCGATTAAGACCGTTTCCCCGTGGATGGGTTTTCGCAGAAGTTCTTCAATAATCGGCACCCCGGACTCTTCCCCGGGATTTAAAAATCCGCTGTAAACTAAAGTGTTATCCGAAAAGCCTTTTTCTATCCTGCCGATGGGCCGCAGTTTTTCGGTGAGAGCCTTTTGGGGGCAGAAGAGGATACAACCTCCGCAGGAATGGCACATTTCTTCAAAGACCATAAGATGACCGGGGACATAGGCCAAAGCCTTAAACTTGCAAAAGTCCACACACCACTTACAGCCGTCGCATTTATTTTGGTCAACTTCCGGAACTATTATTTGGACTGGTTCGCTTTGGACATTTTCGGGCCGGAAAAACAAATGCCCGTTGGGTTCCTCTACATCACAATCGAAATAAGTGCTTTGGGAGGCTGCCGCCGCCAGATTCGCAGCAATAAATGTTTTTCCAGTGCCTCCTTTGCCGCTTAAAACAGCTATTTTCACCATTCGCCGTCTACCAATGCCTGCAGTTTACCCTCAAGAAAGGCGTCCAAGTTATCTTGAGCAGGCCCGGGCTTACAGCGGTAGATCTTTATTTTAGCACCCTCTAAGACCTGAAGGGCATTTGCCCCGCATTGAGGCGCCAGTACCACTTGGGCCCCGGCGTCAACTAAAAGCTGTGCTGCCTGCACTCCGGCACCGCCCGGCCTTTGTTTGGCCTCGTTTTCAAGAAATATGTAACTTTGCTCGTTTCGATCGTAGATTAAAAAATGGCTGGCCCGTCCAAAAACCGAAGCCACTTCCCCCTTTTTTGATTTTTCGTCCATTGGAATAGCGATTTTCATTTCTCTCCTCCTTCTTGGCCTTTCCCTCCTCCCCCAAACTATAGTTTGAAGGCAATTCTCAACCACATTATATCCTAATATGAACATATGTCAATAACTAAAATCAGGGGTATTTGATTCCGCTCTTAGGGGCAGAAGAAAAATGAAAGGAGGAAAGATCATCGATAGGCTGGAGAAAATTAGGCAGTGGCTGCAGATTAATAAGGATTCTTCATTGGAAATAAAAAAAGAAGAAGACGGCCATCTGGATACTGCCGTCCTTAAACTGCAGGCTGTAAATTTAGTACCTTACCGAGACCGGGATCATTATTTGCCTGCCCAGTCCCTTATCCTTAAGGGCCGCGGAACAATTAGCACCGACTTTGGGCCTAAGCCGTTACCTTATCCCAGTTATGAAATTGCTTTAACAGATACTTTTTCGGTCCAAGAAGAAGCCGGTACCCTTAAAATTTGCACAGAGCGGGGCCGGTATACTTTTAAAGTGCAAAATCGGGACTAGAATACCACTGGTCCCGATTTTCAGCCTCTTGCGGTTAAGAACGCCCCCGCAATTGAGGATCGCTGACATCCCGCAAGCCGTCTCCTAAAAGGTTGAATCCTAAAACTGTAATAACAATGGCCAAACCCGGAAAAAGAGTAATATAAGGGGCGGTACGAATAGTGTCGCGCCCTAAGGCCAGCATACGGCCCCAGCTGATAACTGGAGGCTGTGCCCCTAAGCCTAGGAAACTTAAGGTTGCTTCAACTACAATGGCAGTCCCCATATTTAAAGAAGCAATCACCAAAATGGGAGCAAAACAGTTTACTAAAATATGCTTAAACAAAATCCGCCCATCAGATAGCCCCAGGGCTTTCCCGGCCAGAACAAATTCCTCTTCTTTCAGTCCCAAAACCATACTGCGGGTAACTCGGGTCATGGCCGGAATACGAACAATGGCAATCGCGAACATGGCGTTAGCTACGCCGGGCCCCAGCGAAGCTACAATGGCTATAGCCAAAAGGATCGAAGGAAAAGCGAGAATAAGATCCATAAGCCTCATAATAACTGCGTCCACAACCCCTCCGGCATAACCGGCAATAGAACCGAGGATAACGCCCAGCAGCAGCGAAACCCCCGTAGCAACCGCGGCTACAAACAAAGACACCCTGGAACCTACAATGATCCTGCTTAAAACATCGCGGCCCATATCGTCGGTGCCCAAAATGTTTT
>JAAYRS010000023.1 GCA_012518645.1 Bacillota bacterium | reverse complement strand
GTAAAGAAAGAGGGCGGGAACCATTATCGCCTTGCGTCCATAGCGGTCGGAGAGGAATCCGGCTAAGGGAATCAGGATCCCCGCGGGTACTGAAAAAAACGTAACGATTAAACCTACCTGGAATTGGGTTAGATGCATAACTGCTTTCATCTGGGGAAACACAGGTATGAGCATGGAATTTCCCAGGACCATAACAAAGGGGACGGCGCATAAAACCGCAAAGCGAAGGGCAGTCTGTTTCTGCAAGGGGTTCCGCCTTTCCGTAAATAGCATTTATTGTTATTATTGCGCTGGCTGCAGGGCCTTACTCTTGACAAAGGTTGGGATTAAGGCTAAGATTTCAGTAGCGGAATAGATGCATGGTGATGAAAGGAAGAGTAGGCTTGACTGTTCTCTCTAGAGAGTCGGGGCAGCTGGAAACCGATGGGGATGGTTCTGCTGAAGATGATCCTTGAACTGCAGGCTGAATTCAAAGTAGGCTGAGCCGGTCGGGCCCGTTAACGTCCCCTAAAGGCTTTTTTAAAAGCAAAATTGGGTGGTACCGCGTGAGTGTCAGCTCTCGTCCCGAACCGGACGGGGGTTTTTTAATTTAAAGGAGGATTTTCCATGAGCAAGGAACGTTTTTATATCACGACTCCGATTTATTACCCCAGTGATCATCTGCATATTGGGCATGCCTATACCACTGTTGCAGCTGATGCCATTGCCCGCTGGCACAAATTTGCAGGCCGGGATGTCCTTTTTGTAACCGGGTCAGATGAACACGGCCAAAAAATACAAAGGGCTGCTAAAAAGGAGGGGGTCTCTGCTCAAGCCTACGTAGATCGGATTGTGTCTACTTTTAAGGTGCTCTGGGATAAAATGAATATTGAATACGATGATTTTATCAGGACGACTGAGCCCAGGCATGAGAAAGCGGTGCAGACGGTTTTCCAAACAATCTATGATCGAGGCGATATTTACAAAAGTGCTTACCGGGGCTGGTATTGTACACCCTGTGAAACTTTCTGGACCGAGAACCGCTTAGTAGATGGAAATTGCCCTGACTGCGGGCGGCCTGTGGAATTGCTGGAAGAGGAAAGCTACTTTTTCCGGCTTAATAAGTATGCCCCGCGCTTATTAGAACATATTGAAAAACACCCCGATTTTATCCGGCCCGAAGCGCGGCGCAAGGAAATGGTAAATTTTATTCAAAGCGGTCTGGAAGATCTTTGTGTTTCCCGAACCAGTTTTGACTGGGGAGTTCCGGTGCCCTTTGCGGAAAACCACGTAGTTTATGTCTGGTTTGACGCTTTAACCAATTACTTGACGGCACTTGGCTATCCCGATGATCAGAAGATGCAGGACCGCTGGTGGCCCGCGGATTTACATTTGGTCGGCAAGGAAATCATGCGTTTTCATACCATTATTTGGCCCATTATTCTTATGGCTTTGGATTTACCTCTGCCCAAAACAGTATTTGGCCACGGCTGGCTATTATTTGAGAGCGGTAAAATGTCCAAGTCGAAGGGTAATGTAGTTGATCCCCTTGTGCTGATTGATAAATACGGGGTGGATCCCCTCCGCTATTTCCTGCTGCGGGAGATTTCCTTCGGCCAGGACGGTAATTTCTCGGAACGGGCTTTGATTGAACGGACCAACGCGGATTTAGCCAACGACTTAGGCAATCTTCTTAACCGCACTCTTTCTATGCTCAATCAGTATTTTAAGGGTGTCGTCCCCCAGCCGGGCGAAGGAACAGAAAAAGATCAAGCTTTTATCGATTTTGCCCGGGGCTTGGGCCCGGCAGTAGATAAGCGGATGCGGAACTTAGAACTGAATGAGGCCCTAATTGCCATCTGGCAGTTAGTAGGTAAAGCAAACAAATATATTGATGACCGCGCCCCTTGGGATTTGGCCAAAGCTGAGGACAAAGGCGAATTAAAAACAGTAATGTATAATTTAATTGAGGGCCTGCGCCTTACCGCCCTTTTAGTAAAATCTTTTCTGCCGGCTACAGGGGGAAAAATTTGGGCCCAGCTTAATTTAAAGGAAGATTTAGATGCGCAAACATTAGCTGCTGCCGAATGGGGAAGGCTTCTTCCCGGGACAAAAACCCGGAAAGGGGATCCAATTTTTCCCCGGATTGAAACCAAAGCCGAAAAAAGGCCCCTTTCTAAACAGCGGAAAGAAAAGAAAAAACCGGTTAAAAAAAGGGAAGGCGTCCTTTTAAATATAGAGGAGTTTTCCAAAATTGAATTGGCAGTTGCTGAAATTTTGCAAGCCGAAACTGTGCAGGGAGCGGACCGTCTTTTGAAACTGCAGATCGATTTAGGTTCGGAAAAAAGGCAGATTGTGGCCGGCATTGCCCAGTACTACACTCCTTTGGAGCTCATCGGCAGGAGAATTGTTGTAGTTAAGAACTTAAAACCGGTAAAATTACGGGGAGAATTATCGCAGGGCATGCTTTTGGCGGCCAGTGCACCGGATGGTAATCTTGAATTGGTCACTGTCTCCTCAGCTATTCCTGCAGGAAGCAAGGTGAAGTAAAATGAATGTTTTTATGATCGATTCCCACGCCCATTTAAATGATCCTAAATTTGCCCGGGATTTGGATCAGGTGGTTTCCCGGGCTAATGCCGCCGGGGTGGAAATCATTATTAACGTGGGTTATGATCTGGAATCATCGCAACGGGCAGTAGAATTAGCCTCTCAGTATCCAGGATTATTTGCAGTGGTAGGTCTTCATCCCCACGATGCTAAAACGTCTACGCCGGAAATATCGGCGGAAATAGAAAAACTTGCCGCTGATCCTAAAGTGGTAGCAATCGGTGAGATTGGATTAGATTATTATTACGATCATTCACCCCGGGAAAAACAGCAGGAAGTTTTCCGGGAATATTATCAATTAGCGGCAAAGCTGGATCTGCCCGTGGTGATTCATTCCCGAAAAGCCAGCAGGGATACTTTTAATATTGTTCGGGAATTTCCCCAAGTCCCCTCTCTTTTGCACTGCTATTCGGGGAGTTTAGAAACGGCCCAAGAGTATCGCAAAATGGGGCACTATTTTTCCTTTGGCGGCCCCATTACTTTTCGAAACGCTCATAAATTACGGGGGATTGTGGCCCAGATGCCCTTGGAGTGGGTTCTTTTAGAAACCGACTGTCCATATTTAACCCCCCATCCCTATCGGGGAAAACGCAACGAACCAAGCTATCTAGAATATGTTGCTCAAAAATTGGCTCAAATCCATGGAGTAAGTGTAGAGGAAATAAAAAGGGTAACGGCAGAAAACACCAGGAAATTTTTTCGGCTGCCTTTCAAGGAGGAGAATAAGTAATGACTATCGCCGCCCTAGTTGGAACACAATGGGGGGATGAAGGAAAAGGTAAAATTACAGATGTGCTGGCCTCCCGGGCCGATCTAGTAGTCCGCTATCAAGGGGGTAATAATGCCGGCCACACTGTGGTCATCGGAGATCAGCAGTACAAGCTGCATTTGGTCCCCTCAGGAATTTTATCTAAGGGAAAGATTTGCCTAATTGGAAACGGTGTAGTAGTTGATCCTCAGGTTTTGGCTCGGGAGATAAATTATCTGCGGGACCTGGGAGTGGATACTTCTAATCTTGGCGTCAGCGCACAAGCCCATTTAATTATGCCCTATCATAAAGCTTTAGACGGTTTAGAAGAAGAAAGCCGCTCATTAAAAATCGGTACCACCGGCAGGGGAATCGGACCTGCTTACGTCGATAAGTATAAGCGTTTAGGCATCCGGCTGGGTGATCTCAGCAGCAAAGAACATTTTGAACGGGCTTTGGATCAAGTTTTACCTTACAAGAATAGGATTTTAGAAAAGATTTACGGCCAAAAGGTATTTAAAAAAGAAGAAATAATGGCCGAATATCTTGATTATGCAGAGCTAATCGTACCTTTGTTAACGGATACTTCCCTCGTTATAGATGAAAACCGCCTGAAAGGGAAAAATATTCTCCTGGAAGGGGCTCAAGGTACCCTTTTAGATATAGATCACGGTACCTATCCCTACGTTACTTCTTCTCATCCTACAGCAGGCGGCGCCGCGGCGGGCGCCGGCTTAGGTCCTACTAGGATCGACGAGGTAATTGGAATAGTTAAAGCCTATACTACCCGGGTTGGGGAGGGGCCTTTTCCCACCGAGCTAAAGGACGCAGCGGGGGATTTAATTCGTGAACGGGGCCGAGAGTATGGTACCACGACCGGCAGGCCCCGCCGCTGCGGCTGGCTGGATGCTGTCATTCTCCGTTATTCTGCACGGATCAACGGTTTGACCTCTTTTGCCTTGACTTTACTCGATGTTTTAGATTCTATGGAGAGTGTTAAAGTCTGCACAGCTTACGATTACCGAGGGCAGAGGCTGGAACATTTCCCCACCGATTTAGATGTTTTAAAAGAATGCCGGCCCATTTACCGGGAATTCCCCGGGTGGAAAAAGGGACTCAGCTCAATCCGGGAATACCAACAGCTTCCCGGGGAGGCCAGGGCTTATCTGGAATTTTTAGAAGAGGAGATGGGCTGCCCGGTTAAAATTGTTTCTGTTGGCCCCAGAAGGGATCAAACTATTATTTTAGGCTCAGTCTTTTAATCCTGCTGGACCGGAAACGCTTGACAAGCGCCCGGTTTTAGTCTATGATAACATTTGCAATAGGGGAGCCATTAGCTCAGTCGGCAGAGCACCGGACTTTTAATCCGGGTGTCCCGCGTTCGAATCGCGGATGGCTCACCATGCTGCCCCCATCGTCTAGGGGCCTAGGACATCGCCCTCTCACGGCGAAGGCACCGGTTCGAATCCGGTTGGGGGTGCCATTTATACTCTCTGAACTTCAGCTTTTCGGCTGAAGTTTTTTGCATAAGAGCACCTTCCTTCTGTCATATTATCAGTAGGAGGGAAAACAATGAAAAACCGGACTGTTGGAGTTTTGGTTGTGTTAGTGGTGATTTTAGCACTTGCCGTTTATATCAATGCCCAAAGACGGGACGGGATGCAGTGGGAAGACGGTACTTACATTGGCACCTCTAAACCGGATCAGCGCGGGTACTTTGGCGAGATAAAAATTGTGATTGAGAAGGACAAGATTAAGGATGTAGATTACGAGGAGCTGGATTCCCGCGGCAATCCCAAGGGGCCGGACTATGCCTATCCCGCTGGGCCCAAATCCCACCATCAATATGAGGAAAGGCTGATTAAGACGCAGGATCCGGAAAAAGTGGAATCCCTGACGGGCGCTACAGAAACGCACGGGCGTTTTCAAGAAGCGGCGCAAGAGGCTCTGCGCAAGGCTAAAGAGGGGGACCAGTCTAAGCCTCCCCGCCCTCAGGTCCCGGTAACCCCCCCCGGAGAGAAAGCCGAGACTCGGAAGTGGAAAGACGGTGTTTATACTGCTGAAACCGATTTCGATAGAGAAGGGTATCGGGGAGAAATTGCTATCACCATTGTAGACGGCAGGGTAGCTAAGGTAAACTATGATGAAAAAGATGAAAACGGAACAGCCAAAGGGCCCGAATATCCTTATCCGCAGGGGCCTGAATCGGAAGATAAGTACGAAGAAAGACTTTTAGAAAGCCAGGATCCGAAACAGGTCGAAGTAATAAGCGGTGCCACCGAAACTTGGGAGCGCTTCAAAGAAGCCGCTGGGGACGCACTGCAAAAAGCAGAATAGGTTGGTATAATAAAAGGAAAAATTACGAAAAAAAGGGTCCGCCCTAAGGCGTACCCTTTTTAGGTGTGCTCTGCGCCGATGGGTTGAAAGAAACCCACAGGAAAGGGCGTACTGTAAACAGTGGGTCCGGAGGAAGCCGATGGGGTGTCTTGGGACATAGCGAAAGCGAACCGATGATGGCTTGCGGAGCGGGTAACCTTGCTGAATATGGGAAAGCCCAAAGGCTGGATAACTCTGCAAGTTTAGACGGACGGATTCAAGACAAGGCAGGCAGACTTACCCGAGGAAGTCCCTATCGCTAGAAGGAGCGAGTAAGCGAAGTACAAGCGGAAACGCAAGGCTGAGCGAAGCATTGGTGAACCCCGAGCCTATGAACCTTGGTAACAAGCGAGAGGGCAAAACTTGGGGAACTTCTGCGCATGCAGAAGGCGCCACTGGGTCAAAAGTCTAGGGGCGGCGCGAAGGGATGAAGAAGAATCGAAGTGAACAAAGACCAACCCAATGATCATCAGGAGAACACAACAGACGCTGAAATGCGGCTGGGGGCGCTATGGCGGCGGCAACGGGCTTGACTGCTGCAGACGGCCACTCGGTAAATTAGCAAAGAAACTGAAGGTAAGATTGCCTTAGAGCTAGAGACGCCTTCAAGACTTGGTGAAGAAATCACACTTGTGAGTAAACGGGAAAGTTAGAGTTTAGCAAAATTGGGGGTTTCGTCATGCGTAAATGATACAGCTTAATAGACAAAGTCTATGCACCGGAAAACCTTCGCCGGGCATTCAAACATGTAAAGTCTAACAACGGCGCTCCCGGAATAGACGGCGAGACCGCGAAGGATTTTGCCATGGAACTTGAAGACAAGCTGGCCGTTATCCATGACGAATTGAACCAATCTTCGAAGCGGACTTTTATCCATCAAGCTATGGGCACCGTCCCAATCGCTCCTGCCTGCGGGCAGTGGCGGAGGCTAAGCAATTTCTCAGGCGGTATGGGTTACTTCATGTCGTGGACATGGATTTATCCAAATGCTCTGATACCCTTGATCATGAACGCATCATTCAGGGTGGAAACAGAAAGATAAGTGATGACAGTTTCTTACCGCTGGTGTAACGCAGGACGGCGCGCTTTTAAAGACGGGGGGGTCATTTTTCTGCTGTTTGCCAATATCTATCTGGACGAATTTGACCGGAAGATGAAGGCGATGGATGTCGAATCGTGCGCAGCGCTGATGACATCTTAACCTTTGCAAAGTCGAAAAGGCAAGCGAAGAAGCTAAGGGAAATTGCCACGCATATCCTGGAAGACGAGCTTGGTCTGAAAGTCAACGAAGCCAAAACTCGCGGTGCCGGTCTTGAGAAAGGCGTGTCTTATCTGGGCTTTGTAATCTGCCCGAAATACATCGGGATGATCCGAAAAGGATTAAAAAATTCAAGGCTAAGGTAAGAAGGCTGACACCCAGAAATCATGCCAAGAACGCGGAGCGGCAAATTGTAAGTTTAAATCGGCTCCTCAGGGGCTGGATTAATTACTTCAGAATAGCTAATATCAAAGGCTTTCTGCAAAATGCGATGGGCTGGATACGCAGTCGGTTGAGAATGAAACAAATGCGGGAATGAAAAAGTTGGAAAGGTTTGCACAAGGAGCCGCGCAAACGCGGATATCAAGGTGGGATTAAGAAAATCTCCATGTACCGCTGGCGAAACTTTTTGTCTGGCCTTTTGCATATGGCTTTTAAGGAGTGGTTTCGAGAAAAAGGTCTTATTGACTTGACGCGGTATGAAGTTGGAATTTTGTCGCACTTCTGTGAAGTGCACTAGGTTCTTCAGAGCGGTGTACGCGGTCTGTACGCGCCGTTCTATGGGAGGAAAAAACGCTGGGCAGATCACCTAGCGTTTACCTGCTCGGTTTTGCTTTGGGTTTTCCGGTGAACGGAGAAAGGCCCAAATTAAAAAACGCCGCCAACTTACAAGCGGGTTTCCATTCCCTTTTTGGTGGAGATAGGGGGATTCGAACCCCCGGCCCTCTGCATGCGAAGCAGATGCGCTCCCACTGCGCTATATCCCCAAAATAAATGGTGGGGATTATAGGACTCGAACCTACGGCCTCTACGATGTGAGCGTAGCGCTCTAACCAGCTGAGCTAAATCCCCGCTTGGAATTGTGATGGAGCTGGCGGGGGGACTCGAACCCCCGGCCTGTTGATTACGAATCAACCGCTCTGCCAACTGAGCCACGCCAGCAAAAAAATGGAGCGGATGACGAGATTCGAACTCGCAGCCCTCGGCTTGGGAAGCCGATGCTCTACCGTTGAGCCACATCCGCTTGCAACTAATATTATATGTAAAAAGGGCGTGGAAATCAAGACAATTAACGCAGGAAGAATGTTTTTTTACGAGAACTATAAAAATCAAGAAGGGTGCAAAGGGTGTGGGTGTATGAAAAGCTTGCGGTTTTTATGGTTCCTTGTGATTCTTTTGGTTGTCATCTCCTCGGCCGGGGCTGGCGCCAAAGACTATATTGAAATTTGGCCCCAAGGTTGGTCAGAAGTTAAACCCCTTTTTTCCACCAGTATTTTTGCTGATCGTTTTTCCGTAGAACACGACAGCTTTGGGACCAGCACCCTCACAGTGGATGGCCTTTACTTTCGGGAACTCGACTTAACATACCGTTTGATTCGGGATTCAGTTATAGAAGAGGAACTCGTTTTGGTGGAAAAAGGTGAATTGGATAACCCCTATTTAGGTTTGGATGATCTGGGGAACCGCCATCTGTTCTGGTTGGATAGAAGCGGGGAAAAAAACACCCTTAATTATACTATGCTGACCGTTCCCGGCGGGGAATTTGAACAGCATATTTTTTGGGAAACCCAAAACACTATTCAGGATCTGGCCGTTGTACAGGATGGGGAAAACAGCCATTTAGTCTGGTCCGAGCGGGATCCCTACTTCCAAATTAAATATGCCAGGCTGGAAAAAGGACGTCTGGCGGAAGACGTTACAATTACAGAGGGTGTGGATTTGTCTATACGTCCCAGCATTGTTTTGGATTCCCAAGGCAGGCCCCACATTGCCTGGTATGAGACAACACCGGTGGCTGTCCGGGTTTTCTACAGCAAAAGAGAAAACGGTGGTTGGACAAAACCTTTGCAGATAGGGAACGGCTCTGTCCAGGACATCCAGCAGGGGGGTACTATTGCTATGACAGCTTGGGGCGGGCAAATTTATCTTGCTTGGGCTTCGACCCCAAGGGACAGCAATCACCTTTTTGTTAATCTGGCCCGGGCGGGCGGGGGAGAGATGGCCCCCCAAGTCTTAGATCAGGGCAGTAGGCCGCGGTTTGTGGAAGGGGCCCGCTCTTTGCAGCTGGTTTGGCAGGGCACCGGCCGATTTGGCGCCCAAATCCATCATGGAGTTTGGGAAGAGGGCGCTTTGGTTGAAAAAACCAATCTGACTGTAGGCCGAAAAATGGCCTTCCGGCCGGAAGTGGTCACCCAAGATGAATTTCTCTATGTTTATTGGCTGCAGGCCGATCCCGACAGAGGCTACCGCCTCTTTGAGATTAACAACCAGTTTCCCAAAAAAATT
>JAAYRS010000151.1 GCA_012518645.1 Bacillota bacterium | reverse complement strand
TTTACAGGCCCGAGTCTTCGGTACGAAGAAGCAATGAGGGAAAAGCACTTAAGCGGATAAAATTCAAACTAAGGATGCTATCGAAAATTAGAGTGCCAAACTATCGATTTCTTAGTTGCAAAAAACAATCAAGGGGTCAGTACGGTTTTTTAGGACTCGTCATCGCTGTTTTAGGTTTGTGGTCCACTTCATCTTTTGGTGGCGTTACCGCGCTTTAGCACGGGAAAATTACAGTTCAATTATTACTGCTCAACGGCCGGCTATACTTGGCGTAGCTCTTTGTTGATCTTGGCGTGATTACCGCTTTAAGTACCCTGGCCCTTTTTCCAAACCGTATTTTTACCAGGTATGTGGATACCTTAGGTTCCGTTTTGGTTGCTTCCTACCTGCTTTGGAGTTCTTTTCGAACCTGGCGGGGAGCAAAAGAAGAAAAGACTCCGGCGGTGGGGGAATATTAAATTTCCCCGGCATCGCCGGCGTCTTTTAACATTTACTCGGTTCGCGATCTTGTCCTGTTCTAGGCGCTAACCGGGTTTTTTCTGAGGGCTGCGGCAGCGGGGTTGTCCGGGTTATCGGTGCAGGGCCGAGGGCTGCACGAAAAACTTTCGTGTTTTCCCCGACGGTAGCCGAAGTTAACCTAAATATTGCATACAGGTAGTTTCGGGTTTCTATTTTACTGCCAAGGCCGCCCACTTCCAACGGTAAGAGATGCTTTAATTCCCGTAGGAATTGAATCTGGTATGATCGGTGTTTATAAAGTGGAGACGGCCGTGATGGACGGCACCGGAAGATTTGAGCGCACGGGTATCGGCAGCCACAGAGGGGCGCGGGAAAACTTAAACACTGCCTTTAATTATTTCAGGGTTAATTCAAAAAACATCAGCGCATCCCTTAGCACTAAAACCAAAGACTATTTGCTGCACGTACAGGATATGCAGGGTGTGGGCTTGACATCTAATTTGGCTTTAACCGCTTTAATAGCCCTTACTTCAGCGGCTTTAGGCAAGCCCGCACAGGAACAATTGGTTATTCTGGGCTCTATGAGTATTGGGGGGAGCTTCTCAAGGTACCTGAACTTGCCAATGTTTTACAGGTCTGCCTTGATGCTGGTGCCAAACGTATTTTGTTGCCGGGGATTTCTGCAAAAGATATTACCGCGGCAGCTACAGAACTTTTCTCCAAGTTCCAAATTACCTTTTTCAAAGATGTAATTGACGCGGTCTTTAAGGCCCTGGGGGCCGCTTAAGGGGGCTTATAGATGGAGCAACGTTATTTTATGGTTGTTATCAATAATCTTAAATTGAAAAGAGGTCTGGGATTTTGGCTGTTTTCGCTGGGGAGTGGAAGAAAAGGGGTTAGGTGCTGGACTGAACCTAAACCGATGGCAGCTCTTTTGAAAAACCTTTCGTTTAAAGATAAAAAAGAACTATGGCTTGTATTTGCAGCAAAGATTGCGGGAACTGGCAATTATGAAGGAGTTGCCTGCTGCAGCCGGCCCCGGGAAGAAGCGTGAGGTAATGGGATAAGGGAAGGGCTGCGCAGCAGGTAAAATGGGTAAGCAGCGGTAAGCGGCTTAAGGCCGCTTACCGCTGTCTTTCCGTTCATTTAGGTTTGTGTTCTGTCTTTAACGCTGATCACTTATTGAAGCCTGGCTATTGTTCTTTTCTAGGTCAACTAGGGGATCGTAGGGAACACCGGTGGTGGTGCCAACAAGCAGGGCAATATCAAATGCGTTTTCAGGGACTCCCCAAGAATTACCGGAGAAAACGAAGATAGCGCGGTCTACAACGAAACCTCTTGTGTTAAATACTAGGTTTTGGGTGATCCATCCGGTGGAGCCGGGGTTCAAATAGGCTGGCTGTCTCAGCGAATAGAAGATATTATTCCGAACCCAAAGGTTGGTTATAGATCCCTGGGTTACAAAACCTCTGTTTACAATCCAGTCGTCTGAATCCCCTTCCTGTTCCGGTCCGTAAATGAGGCAATTGATAAGCCGATTGTTATTACTTCCGAATTGGATAAATTCGCTGGCGTAAGGCTCGTCACTAGTGATTGTCAAACCGTCCAAGGTGATTCCGCCGCCTGTTACTAAAAAGGCAATTACTTGTGCCTGTAGTTCAATCAAGGCATCGGGATAACCTTTAATTATAATATTGGGTTGATTTAAAGTCATTTGTGTTGTAACCGGGTAAAACCCCTGCAAAATGTGCACTGTGCCGCCGGGTAACACTGCATCTAACCCTTCTTGGATGGTAGCGAACGGATTTGCCTGGGTTCCGTCGCCGTCTACTGAACCTTCTTGCACGTAGACATCGTACGGGCTGAATTCTACTGAACCAGTGGGCCCTATTGGCCCCGTTGGCCCTGTTGGTCCCGTTGGTCCGGTCGGCCCTATGGGCCCTGTAATTCCTATCGGACCCTGGGCTCCGGTTGGTCCTGCGGGCCCTGCCGGCCCTGTGGGCCCAGTTGGTCCCATCGGTCCTGTTGGCCCTGTTGGTCCCGTTGGTCCCGTTGGGCCGCCCGAGGGTCCTGTAGGTCCTGTGGGCCCAGTTGGTCCCATCGGTCCTCTTGGCCCGATTGGACCTTTCGGCCCCATCGGGCCCCGGGGTCCCGTTGGCCCCGTTGGTCCTACTTTTCCCGGAAGATAGTAGTAATAGTATTGCTGGCATTGAGAGCGGGGCCGGATCGGCCTCCCGCATTGCGAAGAACTCATAATCTAACCTCCTTCAAAATCTAAACGCCATTACTGCTTGGACGTTGGTACATGTTATGCGGCAATACTCCGGGATGTGCCGGCAGCTTTCTAGACTTACCGGAACAAATCAGGCAGTTGATCCATAGAATAATAACGTCTAAGACAAGTTCACCTATTGTGAGGGGAAGAATGATGGTTACTTTTAGTCTTTGTTTGATAGTAAAGAACGAAGAGCACGTCCTTAAACGGTGCTTATCTTCGGTGGAAGGGATTTTTGAAGAAATAATCGTGGTGGATACAGGCTCCACTGATAGCACTAAAGAAATTGCCGGTCAGTTTACTTCTCAAATCTACGATTTTGAATGGTGTAATGATTTTGCCCGGGCCAGGAACTTTTCTTTTTCTAAGGCCAAGATGGACTATACTATGTGGTTGGATGCAGATGACGTTGTAACAGTAGAAAACAGGAAACGGCTGCTGGATTTAAAAAAGACTTTACTGCCGGAAATTGATGTTGTCATGATGAGATACGACACGGCCTTTGATTTTGATGGACGCCCCACATTTTTTTATTACCGGGAACGCCTATTAAAAACATCCCGGAAGTTCAAATGGGCGGGTGCGGTACACGAGGTTATTCAGCCGGCGGGCAATATTCTTTTTAGCAGTATTAGCATAGAACACCGTAAAACACGTTTTAGTGAACCCGGTAGAAATTTAGGTATTTACGAAAAACTTTTGGCTCAAGGTGTTGCCCTTGATCAACGGCAGAAATATTATTATGCCCGGGAATTAATGTACAGCAAGAAATATAAGGAGGCGGCAGAAACCTTTTTAGACTTTCTGAATGGTAGGGGAGGGTCTCTGGAAGACAGGATTAGTGCCTGTCGGGATCTGGCTTTTTGTTACTATTTCCTAGGTAATGAAGAGGCGGCCTTCCTGAGCTTGCTGCGCAGTTTTAGCTATGATCGGCCCCGGGCCGAAATCTGCTGTGCCCTAGGCCAACATTTTTTAGATCGGGAGCAATATGATTTAGCAATATATTGGTATCAAACTGCTTTCGGGAGTGAAATTCCCGATAAAACCTTCGGGTTTGTACAGCCCGATTACTACGGGTACATCCCGGCTTTACAGCTTTGTATCTGCTGCGATCGGCTCGGTGAGTTGGAAAAGGCTAGTTCCTGGAATGAAAAAGCGGGGGAATTCAAGCCGAATGATCCTGCCTATCTTTACAATAAAAGCTACTTTCAATCCAAAAAGGCGGCTTTAAATTGGAAGTAAAGGATACAAGCCAGCTGAAAGGACCATTAGGGCGTTAACGGATAGGATTCTGTGGCTGGGAGGGGAGAGGCGCTCAGAGCTCTGCTGAAACAGGGAAGGGGCTCCCCTTTCCGGCTTAACAAGTTTGTGCTAAAGGTTTATTTACGATAAAATAATTAGACAGCAGGCGGATGAGCAGCGGGCAAAAACGGAAAGCTGGGTTTCATTCCTTGTTTAGCAAATACCGACAAGTTCATATATCAGAAGATTGGGACAACTCCAGAGACAGGATTACCGGGAGGAATTAAAATGCTGGAATTAAAAAATGTGACTAAAATCTTTGGAAAAGGCAGTGCTGAATTTAAAGCCGTCAATAGCGTTAATTTGAAAGTGCGCCGGGGGGAATTGGCCGTTTTAATCGGGCCCAGCGGGTGCGGTAAAACTACGACCTTAAAAATGATCAACCGGCTTGTAGAACCGACCTCGGGCCAAATTCTTTTTCGGGGTAAATGCACCAGCGAAAGCAATCATGTTGAGCTGCGCCGGAATATAGGCTATGTAATTCAAAGTATAG
The DNA here is from genome assembly GCA_012518645.1 of Bacillota bacterium. Lineage (GTDB taxonomy): Bacteria > Bacillota > Limnochordia > Darwinibacteriales > Darwinibacteriaceae > JAAYRS01. The sequence continues at coordinate 2,203 of JAAYRS010000151.1, read as the reverse complement.
GCTTGTTTCCCCATTTAACTATTGCCGCCAATATAGAAATTGTGCCCCGATTAAAAAAATGGAGCAGGGAAAAAAGGCAGGTCCGAACTAGGGAATTACTGGAGTTAGTTAACTTAGATCCAGAAATTTATGCGGATCGCTACCCCTCGGAGCTAAGCGGCGGAGAACAGCAGCGGATCGGTGTCCTCCGGGCCTTGGCAATTGAGCCTGATTTAATTTTAATGGATGAGCCCTTCGGGGCTTTAGATCCCATCACCCGCGAGCAACTGCAGGTCGAAATTAAGCAGCTGCAGCGGAGCCTAAAGAAAACTGTGGTCTTTGTCACTCATGATATGGATGAAGCGCTTAAGCTGGCAGATACAATCGTTTTGATGAAAGACGGGAAGATAATCCAGCGGGATGCGCCGGAAAGAATGATGGCCGAACCGGTGAACGATTTTGTCCGGGAGTTTATCGGGGAAGATCGCTTGATTCCCTTGCCCAACATTACGCCTGTATCAGAGGTTATGGTTACTGATCCCTTGGTTGTTAGCGAAAAAACCAGTCTGCAAGAAACTCTGCGGGCCATGCAGAAGAAAAGATCCGACTTTGCCGTGGTAACTAAAGCTAATCAAACTGCTGCGGGAATAATATCCGCCGGTTCCGTTCAAGAGGTTCTCCTAAAAAAGGGAATTAAGCTTCTGGATTTAGTGGGGGACGGGCCCCAGGATGGTATTATCAGAGGAAGCACTACTATCCGGGATGCAGCTGCTTCTTTAACAAACGGGGCTCAGGTGCTCTGTGTTGTGGACAGGAATAATAAGCCCATCGGGCTGGTAAACAGGCACAGCTTATTAAAAGGCTTGGTGGATATTTGGGATGAAAACGAAAGTGGAAGTGCTGAGGATTGAAGGCGGGGTTCGGCAGGGATGCAGGAGGTGGATTTAATGGTTAAATTTTTTGAAGTGTTAGTCAGCCGACAAAACGAAGTGATTTGGGCCATTCGCGAACATTTAATGTTGGTCTTTGTACCCATCGCCTTCGCTACTTTGGTTTCTGTGCCCCTAGGGGTCTTGGCGAGCCGCTACCGCTGGCTGGAAATTACTGTGATGAGTGTTGCCAATGCTTTGCAGACCATACCCAGCCTAGCTTTGCTGGCTCTGATGATCCCTCTGGGATTTGGGATTGGGAATAAGCCGGCGATGTTTGTTTTATTTTTGTATGCTTTACTGCCCATAGTCCGCAATAGTTATATTGGGATTAAAGGTGTAGATGAGGGGGTCAGGGAAGCTGCCCGGGGTATGGGGATGACTTATTTCCAACGTCTGTACCTGGTGGAGATGCCTATTGCCATACCCACTATTGTTGGGGGCGTGCGCACAGCTACGGTAATGATCATTGGCACAGCAACCCTGGCTGCTATGATCGGCGGAGGGGGCCTGGGCGATTTTATTGTTTCCGGCTTAGGGATGGTCCGGGATGAACTGATTTTGCTTGGTGCGGTGCCCGCGGCACTGCTGGCTATTTTGACAGATTTCCTTTTTGGGAAAATAGAGTATTTTATTACACCCCGCGGTTTAAGGATGGCTCCCGGGGAATAAGAAAGATTGAGGAGTTGCTTTTTTGGATAAACAAAGATTAATTTTTGCGGGATTAGCCTTGTTATTAATAGTTAGCTTGGGGGTTACCGGAGTTAATGCGGCTGATCTTACCCTTTCTTCCGGTAATGCTGCTGAAACCCAGATTCTGGTCCAGGCAATCAGGATTTTACTGGAAGAGCATTTGGGTTTAGAACTTACGTTTCGCACCCTTGGCCGGAAAACGCCGGTAGTTTTTTGAAACAATACTGATCATAAAAGCTTGCTACGGTAAGGGTTTTTGGTGTAAATTGTTTCGTCATATCCGGATAACCGGAGCAGCTTTAGGATTTCCGGATCAGTATTGCTTGGAAGAATTCTATTCATTTGGCCGTCCTTTTCCAGATAAACCACCTGCACTTCGTTTAACAGGTTGAGTAAAACTCGGGCTGTTGGCTCGGTAAGATTCTTACGAGGGCCTGCGGTGATTGTAAGCCTTTGTTCCTTCAGGGCATTTCTAATTCTCAGCTCTAAAAGTGAAGCGATCATTACGGCTAGAAGAATCACGTAACCCAGGGCTTGTACCCGTTTGGGCGTTTTAAGGAAAAGGGCATTGACAAACATTGGGTCTTTTAAGAAACGAAAAC
>JAAYRS010000150.1 GCA_012518645.1 Bacillota bacterium | reverse complement strand
TGAACGTTACGCACTTTTTTATGTAAAACACTACTATGAACTGGCCCCGGTTATTCAAGATCAAATGCGGCGCTTAATGGCTGAGATCAAGGAGCTTGATAACGATGATAACAAAAGCGATAATTTGCAATAAGTTAAAAGTTTTACTCAAATATTATCAAGAATTAAAGCAACTTAGTCATGGTGTAACTCTAGAGATTTACTGTTCTGATCTCGCCACACGGAGGTCTATCGAACGACAAATCCAGCTCATCGTGGAATTAGGGACAGATGTAAATAATATGCTTCTAAAAAAACTGAACTTGGGTTCTGCTGATTATTTTAATTCTTTTATTGATTTGGCTGAATCCGGGGTTTTGGAGCCGGACTTTGCTTTGAAAATCGCCCCATCCACTGGGCTTAGAAATATCTTAGTTCACGAGTATACTAAAATTGATGATACTATTGTGTACCAATCCATAGCTGATGTAAAGCACTATTACGGAATGTATTTAAAAGTAATGGCCGAATATTTAGAGTGTGATTTGAACCACTCGAGTTAGTTAAACACAAGTTTCTATCCTTTTTGCCGTAAATCAAAGACAGGGCAATGTCGTACCCATACTGATTGTCATAAATATGCGCCGGAGTATACTATTCAACACAAGGATAGGCACAGCGAAAAGCGGCATATAAATACTATTTAGCCAGATGGATTACCTTTCCCTAAACATGCTCGAATCTTTCTGAATGATTGGCCACATTTTCGCTCCTTGATTGCCGGCGGTAGGTTATTTCCGTTTATCTTTTATCGCGAAAACAACAAAACCTTCGTGCCCCCTAATCGGGAGAACACGAAGGTTTTTTAATACTTAGAACGCTAGGCGCGAACCTGGCGGTTTAATTTCCTTTAGGCTCCTAAAAAGCGCTCCGGATCTTCTGCCACGGTGCCTATGCTTGTAATTCCGAATTTCTCCACCAAAACCTTAGCAACATTGGGGGAGAGAAAAGCGGGCAGAGTGGGCCCAAGCTGGATGTTTTTAACGCCAAGGTAGAGAAGGGCTAAAAGGACAATTACCGCTTTTTGCTCATACCGGGAGATATTATAAACTATAGGCAGCTCATTAATATCCTCCAGGCCGAAGATTTCCTTTAGTTTTAAGATAATCAGGGCAAGGGAGTAGGAGTCATTGCACTGCCCTGCATCGAGGACTCTGGGAATCCCACCTATATCTCCAAGGTCCAGCTTGTTGTAGCGGTATTTCGCGCAACCGGCAGTCAAGATAACATTATCCTCCGGTAGCTCGCTGGCAAAATCGGTGTAGTAACGGCGAGAATTCATCCTGCCGTCGCAGCCCGCCATCACAAAAAACTTTTTGATGGAGCCGGACCGCACCGCTTCCACAATCTGATCCGCCAAGGCAAAGACCTGTTCGTGGGCAAAGCCTCCTACAATGGTGCCCTTTTCAATCTCTGCAGGGGGAGGGCGGGTTTTAGCAAGTTCAATAATTTCGGAAAAGTCCTTTCTACCCTCTTCGTCCCCTTCGATATGGGTGCAGCCGGGATAGCCTGTGGCCCCCGTAGTGAAAATTCTTTTTCTAATTTCCTCTTTCCTGGGAGGCACAATGCAGTTGGTCGTAAATAGGACGGGTCCGTTGAATGATTCAAACTCCCGCAGCTGCTGCCACCAGGCGTTTCCGTAGTTGCCCACAAAGTGCTTATATTTCTTGAAAGCAGGGTAGTAATGGGCGGGCAGCATTTCGCTGTGGGTGTATACATCCACCCCTGTTCCTTCAGTCTGTTTTAAAAGCTGCTCTAAATCCTTAAGATCATGACCGGATACTAAAATGCCCGGGTTATTTCTAACCCCGTGAATTATTAAATGTGATTGGAAGTCTCTCGAAATAATAAAGCGAAGAGATTCACTTAAATCAAACCTTTCTGCCCTAATGGTCGTATTAGTTTTAGAAGAGGGGGTGAGCCCAATGGTTTCCGATGAAGAATTAGCGAGGCAGTTGCAGCTTGGAAATGATGCTGCCTTTGAAACACTGGTCCACCGTTACCACGGTCCCATCTTTGGTTACATCTATCGTCAACTTTCGGAAGGTTCCGAGGTTGAGGATCTTGTGCAAAAAACATTTTTACGGGTTTATACACGCATAGAACGTTATAAGTTCCCGAGGCCGTTTAAGCCGTGGCTTTACCGCATCGCGCTCAACCTCTGCCGGGATTATTGGAAAAGTCAGGATGGGGAATCCCTTACTTTATATCATGAGGCGGCAAGTGAGCAAAGAGTAGATTCGATTTTTTCTAGAATGCAAACAAGAAACGATTTGGTTGTGGCCCTTCACTCCCTGGAACCGAACTACAAAGAGGTGCTGGTATTGCGCTTCTTTCAGGATTTGAAAATCAGGGAAATCGCGGATGTGTTGGAAATTCCCGTGGGGACGGTAAAATGGCGTTTGTTTCAAGCATTGAAGCAAATGAAAAGCCAATTGGAGAAAGGGGGTTACTCGGGTGCAGCAGAGGACATCTAAAGTTGAATTGGAAATGAAGTTAGGTTTCAGGCTGACAGATATTGACGAAGAGCCAACGGAATCAGAAGTGCAAGCGCTAAATAAAAGTATTAGCAAGTTATCGGGCTATACAATTCCCCGGCCGAGCCCAACAGATACTAAGCACCTTATTGACCAAATAGGAATTCTACGTACTCAAGAAAGGCAGAAGGACTTTCGCAACCTGATGGGGAACGTAGGCCGCCCAAAGGGGCTATTGGGATTGTTGCAACTAATCCAGCCCCAAATTTCCATTTTTGAGTACCCGTTCTGGATAGTTAGCGCCGTGGCATTAATCTTAGGGTCATATCTAGTTCCCCTTTATATTGGCAATGGTCAGCGGCCCGTGCCCCTGCTTATGTTTTCACCTTTGATAATCGCCTGTGGTGTTGCCTACGCTTTTCGTGGTTTCAACGACGAATTGGAAAACACGGTGGCATTAAGATGGCAGGATTTGGTTTTTGCTCGAATGGCCATTATCCTAGGCTATAATAGCTTGATTGCCTTTCCCCTGCTCCTCGTGGCATACCGTGCTTTGTCAGGACCACCGCTAATGCATCTTATCTTAAGCTGGCTTGCTCCTTTGACCCTTTGGGCTAGCGTAGCTTTGTGGTCATCCTTGCGTTTCGGTTCCGTTTTCGGCGCGGGGAGCGCCGTGGGGCTATGGTTCTTGCAGCTAGCGGTGCGTAACTCCGCGCCACAGCTTTACATGTTTACCATGGCTACAACAGGATCTGAACTGATAGTTCGAATTGCCGTAGTGTTTGCGGGTCTTACTTTTCTTTGGATTACATCGACAAAGAAGAACGTTTCGGAGGTTAACCGTGGATAACTCTATCATCGTTCAAGGGATTTCAAAAAAATTCACTGACGGTGGGTTAAGGCAGTTAACGCTGAAAATTGGGCCGGGGATAACCGCCGTTATAGGGCCAAACGGTGCAGGTAAAAGCACCTTTCTTCGCTGCCTTTCAACTCACATGGAGCCGGATGAAGGGAACATCTATTTTTCCGGTCTGGATATTAATCGTGCTAAATCCGAGTATTGCTTTATGTTGGGCTATCTACCGGAAGAGTTCACAGGACCGGGGCATATGACCTGCACCACGTTTTTGCAGTATATGGCTGCCCTTAAACTTATTCCCGGGGATTTGATTTCAGATCGAATCCACTATCTTTTAGAACTACTGGATCTTCGCCCCTATGAAGATATCCGTCTAAGCAAGCTTTCACCCGGGACTTTACAACGTTTAGGCCTAGCCCAGGCACTCCTTAACGATCCGAGAATCCTTCTTTTAGATGAACCCACTTCGGGTCTAGATCCCGCCTGGCGCCGATGGGTCTTAAATCTATTGCGGGGTCTGGGAGAGGGGCGCGTTGTAGTCTTGACCACTCATTTGCTATCTGATGCTGAGGAAATAGCTGATAACATAATAATTTTGCGAGACGGCCGTGTAGTTGCCCACGATACATCTTCTGCCCTAATCGGTAGAGTTAGGGAAAAAAGGCACGAGGAGCTGGATTTAGCAGAAATAAACATGGAGGCTGCCTATAGTGATTTATTGGGAAACCGATTCTCAATCTAGAATAAGGAGGGGTTTCATGTGGCGCAGATTTTGGCCTTAATAAAACTTGAATGGAAACAGCAATTGCGAAGTGGTCTAGTTTGGCTGATCCTCGCCGTGGCCGTACTTTACGCCAACCCGTTTTCGGGCGCATCTCCAAATTTGTGGGAGAATTTATATCGAACGGTAGGCGGGCCCTCAATGTTTGTTTTGTCATTATCATTGGGCCTGTTCGGTGTTTTATCGGCACAACGGGAAGGACGCCGGAATGTGGCTGTTTTGATTGATAGCTGCGCCGCCTCCAGCCATAAGTTATTCATAGGCCAGTGGCTGGGGCTTGTCTTTACGATGTTGAATCTACTAATAGCGCTTCATATCCTAGTTACCGGGGTAATGCTGATCACGGGTGTTCACCTAGATGTAATTGCCCTTTTTAAGTCCCTGTTTGTAATTTGTTTCCCTTGGGCTTTGTTTTCGGTGACAATGGGCTTTGTATTGGGCAGTTTTACTCCTATATTTATTAGCGTGCCGGCGGTGGGTGGTATTTGGTATGCAACTTCGGTCCTTGCCTTCTTTGGCCGTCTGGGGGAGTGGCTCCCCGCACCCTGGGAAGCCCTTGTTGATCCTTCAACCATTAGTGCCGCCTCCGCTTCGGTTTCCTTTGGTTTTTTGCCCGCTGGGCGCATACTCACAAATCGTATTTTTTATTTAGGTGTTTCTCTCCTTGTTCTTGGAATCGGGGCCCTTTTTTATAAAAGGTCGCGGGAGAACAGACTCAACCGTGGTGTTATCTCCTTGGCCTCCTTGGGTTTTGCCACAATTCTAGTTGCCATAACAATTGGCTGGGGCCAGTTTCTTACAACAAACAATCAAGTCTTCGGGAGTGCCCCAAGCTATTCGAACCAGGTCCAAGTTGAACGCTATGAAATTAATCTTGATCTTCTGCCTGACGGAAAAGGGATGCTTGTAAAGGTCCTAATGTCCGTTCGCAACACGGGGCAGCAAGTGATTGACTCCCTTGTCTTTGCCCTTAATGGTGGCTTGCAGATAGAGAAGATGGCCGCGGGAGATGGCCCGGAATCTCTGGAATGGCAAAAGCTAGAGGGGGGTCTCTACCAAGTTCAAATGGCGGAGCCCCTAGATCCCGGGCAGGTAACGAGTATTTCCGTATCTTATTCCGGAGGTATCTTAGAATGGTATTCGCCCGGCTGGCAACAGCAGCCTGAACCTTTGGCTTTTCTTAAGGGCCGCGGAATTGTTTTGCCGAGTTATGTCAATTGGTATCCGGTTTTGGATCAGCAGGGTCAATTCGTCGAAAAGCATTTCTCGGTTCAAGTGAAGGGCCATGCGCGGCCCCTTGTAGTCAACCTGCCCCGGATTGAGGCGAACTTTTGGGAAGGAACAACATCTGATTTGTTTCTTGCTTCCGCCAACTGGCATGATGTGAAAGAAGGGGATTTTCGGCTTTGGTACACACCAGGGCAGGGAAAGAGTGCAG
>JAAYRS010000149.1 GCA_012518645.1 Bacillota bacterium | reverse complement strand
CCCCCGCAACCATATCTCTGGCTGCAAGACCGGTTTGGAAACCGGTCTTTTTTGATGAACAGATTGAAAACGGAGGTAACAAGATGCCTTTACCTGTAATAGCTGCCATTATTGTTAAAAAGGAGCAAATTTTACTTTGTCAACGAAAAGAAGGCGCTTTAGCCGGCAAATGGGAATTTCCCGGAGGTAAACTGGAGGACGGGGAAACACCAGAAGAATGCCTGGTTCGGGAAATACGGGAAGAATTGGATCTTGAAATCCGTGTTAACCAAATCTATAAAGCAGTCCACACCCATTATGATCATGGGGATTTCTTAATTGTAGGTTACCTCGCTGAACCCCTTTCCGGAAAAATCAAGCTTCGGGTCCATGCCGACTATGCCTGGGTTGATTACCATCGGCTAATCGAATATGATTTGGCTGAAGCTAATATTCCTATTGCAGCAAGCTTAAAAAAGGAGCCCCAGTCCCCCTGGTCCCGCATGCGTGCCGATAGTAGGGCCGATTAGCCCCCGGACGATTTCCAGCGGTTCTAATTCTTTTTCGATTATTGCTATTAAATCCGCGGCCTTATCATCATCGGGTGTGTGGGCAACTGCCACTCTTTTTTTCCTAAAATCTATCTTTTGTTCCTTGGCCTTGGCAACGATTGTTTGCAAGGCTTTTTTTGTGCTGCGGACCCTTTCGATCACTTCTATGGTGCCCTTGGGGGTAACTTGGAGGACGGGCTTAATGTTTAGCACTGTTCCAAAAACACCTTGGGCACGAGATAAACGTCCCCCTTTCACCAAATGGGTCAGCGAATCCAGAATAAAATAGGCGCTGGATTCCGTTCTCTCCTGATCTAATTGCTTCCAGATCTCGTCTATTGATTTTTCTTGGCGGATCATTTCGCCCGCTTTAATCAAGAATAAGCTAACCCCAAGGGAGGCTGTTCTACTGTCAAAGACATGAATACGAGAGGATTTAAGTATTTCCTTAGCAAGGTTAGCACTTTGCAGTGTTCCGCTTAATTGAGAAGAAAGTCCAACATATAAGATGGTGTAATCTTGTTCTAAGTAAGGTTGGAATACTTTTACAAATTCGTGGGGATTAGCCTGGTTGGTAGAAGGTAATTCTTTAGAAATAAAAAGTTTTTCCCAAAACTGCTCACGGGACATGGTAACTTGATCCTTGAACTCCTGTTCTCCAAAGATAACGGTAAGAGGCACAACCTTAATTTGGTATCTCTCTTTGTAAAGTTCCGGAAGATCCGCACCGCTGTCAGTTATTAGTTTGATTTTAGGCAACATAACGATTGTCACACTCCTTACAGTCATTAAGAAGATAGATTCGCTATAATTTCTAGGTTCCCTTCACTAAATCACTCTCTTCCGATTTTGAAATGGGTTCTTGAACTGGCAGCAAGGCAGTTAAAAAGACTGCTGTAAAAAGCAAACAGGCTAGGATCGCTATGCCTGTTTGCAATGAATAAAATTCTCCCACCCAACCTAAAAGGCCCGGCCCCGCCAAAGCACCAAGGGAGCCCGCCACAATCAGGTTACTGGTAACTTGGGCAACTGCGGTGGGGAAATGAGAGGAACCTTGTAAAATGGCTAGAGGAAAAATTGCCGAGAAGAAAAGGCCAATAAAGATTAAAACTACAAAAATTAGCCAAACGGATTGAGTAAACACAAGGAAAAGCGTGCTGATTCCCGCCCCAATCAGCAAAAATGAGAGTGGACGCTTCAGACTAAGTTTCGGCAGCAACTGAGTGCTTATAGCGCGGCCTAGGGTGATGCCGGCCCAAAGAACGGATATTCCCAAGCCGGCTCGGGCCGGCTTTACTTCCAGAGTGGTAAGAAGGGTGGGTATCCAGCCCATTAGGCCAACCTCTGCGGTGACGTAAATCAAAGTTATAAAAAACAGGGCCCAAAAACGGATTTGGCTATAGACTTGGGCAGAGGGGCGAAAAGAAGAAACTTGGTGCAGGGAAGCAGATGGAGGCTTTAAACCGCGCCAGGAAAAGAAAGAAATTAGGATTAAAAAGCTTGTGCTTAAATAAAGAACCATCCAAGAAACGCCTCGTTCCAAAAGGCGGGAAAGCAGCAAAGGGCCCGACAGAGCCCCAAAGCCGAAGAAAAAATGGAGCCAATTCATAATTACCTGTGAACGGCGGGGCTCCAGGCTTGCGATCACCGTATTAAACCCCACATCTATAACACCCATGCCTAAGCCGCCTCCAAAACTAGCCAGCACAACTAGGGTCCAAAGGGGCATCAAAGGTATTAGGGCCGAGCTAGCAGCGAGAAATAATAAACCAATTGTCAGCAGTTCCTTAATGGTTAATCTTTTGGTAAGAAAAGGGAAAAGGAAGGATGCCAGCAAAAAGCCAAGGGAGCTGGCTAAAAATAAAATACTTGCTCGGGAAAAAGACAAACTAAACTTGGCAAGAAAAAAGGGAAGAGCGATGCCGTGAATCGTGCTAGTCAGCCCGTTAATAAAAAAAGCCAAATAGGAAAACCTCTCCAAACTTGTCCACCCCTCGTATATTAAGATTTAGGGAGTTGGTTTTAGGTTCTTTCTCCCTGCCGAACCTTGAAAATTAAATCAGGAAATTTGGACTTGGATCCTGACGCATATCCCTGGATAATAGAATCATGG
>JAAYRS010000148.1 GCA_012518645.1 Bacillota bacterium | reverse complement strand
CCATGATTCTATTATCCAGGGATATGCGTCAGGATCCAAGTCCAAATTTCCTGATTTAATTTTCAAGGTTCGGCAGGGAGAAAGAACCTAAAACCAACTCCCTAAATCTTAATATACGAGGGGTGGATAGGGTGAAATTAGAAACTAAGCTGGGTACCTTGGAAGTAAAAGAGGAAAACATTATCGAATTTCCCCTTGGTTTATTGGGCTTTTCCAAATATCACCGCTATATCATTGTCGAGCGCGAAGAAGGTTTCTTTAGTTTCTTACAATCAGTGGATGAACCCGCTTTAACCTTTGTGATCATGATTCCCGAGCTTGTCTGCACTGAGTATTCTGTGAAGCTGGATCAGAAGGAAATTGAACTGCTGCAGTTGGCAGCGCCGGGCGACGGCCGGGTTTACGGGATTGTTACCGTCCCTGACGATCCGGCGGAAATGACAGTAAACTTACAAGCCCCGCTGGTGATCAATATTAAAGAAAATTTAGGGGCCCAGATTATCAATGGCGAGGGTTTTTACCGTACCAAACATAATGTTTTGGCCGAAATGCACAAAAACGCGTTTGTGGAGGGGAAGAAACTCCTTAAGCAAGAAGAAGCAGTTTCCAGAGAAATTTCCGAATCAGTCTAATTATGGGCTCGCTTGGGAAGAATAAGGTCCAAGGAGGGACTGGCTATGCTGGTGTTAACACGCAAAGTAGACCAAAGCATTATGATTGGCGATCAGATTCGTGTGGTGGTAGTGGATGTAAGGGGAGATCAGGTCAAATTAGGGATCGATGCTCCCCGGGAAATAATGGTTCACCGCCAAGAAATATATCAAGAGATCCAAGCAGAGAACCAACGGGCTGTTTTGGAAAAAGAAATTGATTTAGGGGCTTTAGAACGGATAATTAAGGATTCGCAAGCCTAATGCCGCAGGGAATTAAAGTTTTGGGTTTATCTTTACGATAATTAAAATAGAAATTAAACAAAGCGGGGTGATCTGATGGGTTTGCGAGTGCAAAACAGTACCGCCACAATAAGGCCCGTAGTAGGAAAAGATTTGTCCGCAGCGGAATCTATTCCCAACGAGATTGAAAAACCCAGAGTTGTAAAGTCGGAAGAATCGCGGGAAAACACCAAACAAGAATCGAAAATATTGCTGGAAGAAATTGAAGAGGGCGTGGATAGTCTTAACTCGGCTTTGGAGTTTATTAACCGCGGGCTGGAATTTACAATCCACGAAGAAACCAACCGGGTTATGGTAAAGGTAATTGATTTAGCCACTGGAGAAGTAATCAAGGAGATTCCGCCGGAAGAACTGCTGGATACGGTTGCCCGCATCCGCGACATGATTGGTTTACTCCTTGATGAATGGGCTTAAGGGGGAAGGGTATTAAATGAGTGTCAATGCTTATCAAGTTTATAGACAAACGCAGATTAGCACTGCTTCCCAGGGGGAGCTGTTAATAATGTTGTTTGACGGGGCCATTCGTTTTGCTCAACAGGCCCTGGAGCATCTGGGCCAAGGGGAAACTGAGCAGGCTCATTTTAAGTTAATGCGCACTCAAGATATTGTCAATGAATTAATTTCTTCTTTGAATCTGGATTTAGGTGAAATTGCCCATAATTTGCAACAGCTTTACACTTATATCAACGATCTTTTAGTACAAGCGAATATAGAGAAAGATCCGCATAAGGTCTAAGAAGCCCTGAAAATGTTGGAGGAATTAAGGGGCACTTGGGAACAGGTGGTGCTCTTGACGAAATGAAGAAGATCAAAGCCAAGATTGGGGATTTGACTTCTATTTACTGCGAACAGCTCCAGCTTTATGAAAAGATCAAAGAAAAGGGATCTCAAGAAAGGGCCCTTATTAAAGAAGGCCGGCTAGACCAACTCTTAAAGGGTCTCCAGGAAAGGCAATCCCAGATTGCCGCCACTGCCGGGATGGAAACAAAAGCAGCGGAATTGCAGGGGTCCCTACTTGCTCATTTTCAAATTGAAGAGTTTTCCCTTTTGCAGTTAAAGCAGGCCGCACCCGCCGATTATAAGGAAGATCTAGAGTCGCTGGAGGCGGTAATTTCCAAATTGGTCCCCCTCCTGGAAGAGCTGGAGGCGCAGGAAAAAGAAAACGAGGCTCTTTTAAAGGAATACCTAAACCGGATGCAAGCCCTTAAAAAAGACCGTTCCCGTTTTAGGCGGGCTGCCCAAGCCTACGGTTCTAAAGATTCCGAATAAACTGTGCCTGTCTTGACAAAAGACGTTTCCCTGTGTTAAGGTTAGGTTACCGGAGCAAGTGCGGCCGGAGTTTCAGACTTTAGGAGGAATGCTTAACAATGTTGGGAAAAGTCAAGTGGTTTAACGCTGAAAAGGGATATGGATTTATTGAACGTGAGGATGGGGCTGGGGATGTGTTCGTACATTTTTCTGCAATTCAGGAAGAAGGGTTTAAAACACTCCAGGAAGGCGACAGCGTTGAATTCGACATTGTTGAAGGTGATAGAGGGCCGCAGGCTTCTAACGTAGTAAAAATCTAAAGCGGACGGACCGGGCAAGGGCCTGGTCCTTTTTTAATAAGCGGGAGGATTATGATCCTTGGAAGGGTAATATTAATTAGTAAGAGCGATTACAATTGTCATTGAAGGAGTGAGTTAGATGACAACAATCAGAATCAATGTTTCCGGTAAAAATCTAGAGATTACGCAGGCGCTGCGCTCTTATGCAGAAAAGAAAGTGGCAAAAATTGAAAAGTATTTGAATCAAAATCAAACTTCTTCAGCTGAGGTCATGCTCCGCTTGGAACGGGGCAAACACATTGCAGAGGTGACTATGAATTTGTCCGGTGTGATGTTGCGAGGGGAAGCAAAAACCGCGGACATGTATACATCCATTGATGCTGCCGTAGACCGGATAGAACGTCAATTTAATAAGTATAAAACTCGAATTCAAAGGAGGATGCACGGCCCTAAAATCGGGGAAGTGGTCTCCCCCAGAAAATCAGAGGTAAAAGAAGAGGGGGAACCCAGCATAGTCCGGACCAAAAGATTTGCTTTAAAGCCTATGGACGCGGAGGAAGCAGTCTTACAGATGGAACTGCTGGGGCACGATTTTTTTGTTTTCAGTAACTCAGATACAGGCGATGTAAGCGTAGTATACAAGCGTCGAGATGGAAACTACGGGCTGATCGATCCCGAGTATTAGCAATGTCTACGCAGGTTAGCCTGGTAATTTTTGAAGGCGGCCCGGTTAAAGGCCGTTTAGAAAAACAAATGCAAAAGATTAGGCAGAACATTGTTTTAGACTTGATTGATAAGGCCCGGCTTGCGGGTTTTGAAAAGATTATTGCGGTTACTTCCTATCCTCAACTGGCAGAAGAACTGCAGCCCATGCAGGTGGAAGTATTTCAAGATCAAGAACAAAGTGGGCGGCCTTTCCATTTTGGCCGGTGTTTGTGGGCTGTTATCCAGCTTTACGGCCTAAAAAAAATCTTATATATGGGGGGGGCCGCCGCTCCCCTAGTTTCATCTTCTGAATTAAAATATATGCGGGAGATCCTTGAAGGAAACGAAGGAATCCTCCTAGCTAATAATTATTATTCTGCAGATATTGTTGGATTTAGTCCCGGTGAAGCCCTGGCTGGGATCAATCTTCCGCCGATTGATAATACCCTGGCTTTAGCTTTAAGCAACGAGGGCGGTTTGCGCTGGATCCCGCTGCAAAGAAGCCTGGGACTAAATTTTGATCTGGATACCCCCACCGATTTGTTAATCATGTCGGTGCACCCTGATTTAGGATCTAGGGCCCAGGCCGCGGTTCAGGAGCTTAGTTGGGATCTTAGCAATTACCTGGCGATTAAAGATCTGTTAAACGACGCGACCGGAGAATTGCTTGTTTATGGCCGGGTTGGCTCTAATTTCTTCCAGTATTTGGACAGCCATACCCGCTGCCGCCTGCGCCTTTATTCGGAAGAACGGGGGATGAAAGCTCTCGGCCGCGATCAGCGGGGGCAGGTTGTTTCTATCTTGGGGCGTTTGGCAGAAGAATTGGGTTTTACCGGATTTTTCCAATTTTTAAGTGAGATTGCCCGAGGAGCTGTTTTAGATTCGCGGGTCCTTTTTGAGCATTTCCGTTGGAATCTTTCCCAAGCGGATCGTTTTGCCTCTGATCTGGGGGAATTGGATTTAATTTCCCACCCGGGGCTGCGCCAATTTACTGCGGCGGCCCTGGAAGCGTCCATCCCAGTCCTTTTAGGGGGCCACTCTTTGGTGACCGGGGGATTATGGGCCTTGATAGATGCGGGTTTGAGGCAAGAGATAACTTAAGCCCGAAATTTGCTAATAACTTTTAGTCGTAGTAGAATTAAAAGGCTGGGGTTTATTGTTCCTTAGGGAGGAATATCTGTGCTTAAAATTTTTAAAAACCTATTTGATTCGGATGAACGGGAATTAAGGCGTCTGGATCAAACGGTAAATGTTATTAATGACTTGGAAAAAGAGATGCAGAAATGCAGTGATCAGGAATTGGCCGGAAAAACTGATGAATTTCGGGCCCGGCTGGCGGAGGGAAGCGCTTTGGAAGATATTCTCCCGGAGGCGTTCGCCGTTGTCCGGGAGGCCTCTTGGCGCGTTTTAAAAATGCGCCATTTCGATGTCCAGCTTCTGGGCGGAATAATCCTGCATCAAGGACGCATTGCTGAAATGAAAACCGGGGAAGGAAAAACCCTTGTGGCCACTCTGCCGGTCTACCTCAATGCCTTAGGGGGGCGGGGTGTGCATGTTGTTACAGTTAACGACTACCTTGCCCGGCGCGACGCCGAGTGGATGGGCCGGGTTTATGAATTTTTAGGTTTAAGTGTCGGTGTTATTGTGCACGGCTTAAATTTCGAAGAAAGGCGGCGGGCCTATAATTCCGACGTCACTTACGGAACCAATAATGAATTCGGTTTTGATTACCTTCGGGATAATATGGTTGTTTCCCCGGAACAAATAGTCCAAAGAAAACTTCATTACGCGATTGTGGACGAGGTGGATTCGATCTTGATCGATGAAGCCAGGACTCCTTTAATTATTTCGGGACGGGCTGAAGATTCCGCCCGCCACTACCAGCGTTTTGCCCAAATTGCGCCTCAGTTAAAGCGGGAAAAAGATTACACAGTAGATGAAAAAGCGAAGACTATTGCCATCTCAGAGGAAGGAATTGCTAAAGTAGAACGGGCTCTTAACATCGAAAATCTTTTCGACGACGTTAACTTTGAGCTAAACCATTATCTTAATCAAGCTCTAAAGGCTAAAGAGTTTTTTGTCCGGGATCGGGATTATGTTGTCAAAGACAACGAGGTTTTGATTGTGGACGAATTTACCGGCCGCATGATGCCGGGGAGGCGCTACTCGGACGGCTTGCACCAATCAATCGAAGCTAAGGAAAAAGTAGCTGTGCTCCAAGAAAGCCAAACATTAGCCGCAATCACCTACCAAAACTATTTTCGAATGTATGAAAAACTAGCGGGGATGACTGGAACGGCCAAAACAGAAGAGGAAGAGTTCCGGAAAATTTACGGCCTGGATGTAGTGGTGATTCCGACAAATGAACCGATGATTAGAATCGATTACCCCGATGCTGTTTACAAAACAAAGCGCGGCAAGCAAGAAGCGATCATTGAGGAGATTGCCGCCTGCTACCAAAAAGGGCAGCCGGTATTGGTAGGTACCATCTCCATCGAAAGTTCGGAATTATTAAGTGCTCTTTTGAGCAAAAAGGGTATCCCCCACCAGGTTTTAAACGCAAAACACCACGATAAAGAAGCCGAAATTGTAAAATTGGCCGGCCAAAAGAAAATGGTAACCATAGCTACCAACATGGCCGGGCGCGGTACGGATATTGTGCTAGGCGAGGGGGTAGTGGATTTAGGCGGCCTGCATATTATTGGTACGGAACGCCACGAATCCCGGCGCATTGATAACCAGCTCCGGGGCCGATCCGGAAGGCAGGGCGATCCCGGCTCCTCCCGATTTTTTGTTTCCTTGGAAGACGATTTAATGCGCTTATTTGGTTCAGATCGAATTATGGGGATTATGGATCGCTTGGGTTGGGAAGAAGATCAAGCAATCGATCATCCTCAAATCAGCAGAGCTATTGAAAATGCCCAAAAACGGGTAGAAAACCGTCATTTCGAGATTAGGAAACAAGTTTTGGAATACGACGATGTTATGAATCAGCAGCGGGAAGTGATCTACGAGCAGCGCCGGGCGGTTCTTCTGGATGAAAATATATCTGCCCAGATTCAAAACATGTTTCTTACGGTGTTTGATCAATTGGTTGAACGTTATGCAGATAAAAAAGTGATTCCTGAAGAATGGGATTTAGAGGGTTTGAGGCAGCGTTACATGGAAATTGTCAACCAACCCGCGCCTCTTTCCCAAACCAAATTGAGGGATCTTCAAACAGAAGAAATTAAGGAACTCCTCATAAAAGAGGCTCGGCAGGCTTATCAGAAGAGAAGCCGGGAGTATGGCCCGGAAATTCAGCGCCAGATAGAAAAAATCGTCTTGCTTCAAATTACAGACCAAAAATGGATGGATCACCTTAGCGCTATGGATGATTTGCGGGAAGGTATCGGCCTGCGGGCCTATGGGCAGCGGGATCCGCTTTTGGAATACCGTTTTGAGGCCTATGAAATGTTTCAGGCAATGGTTTTTAGTATTCAGGAGGACTGTCTCAGCATGCTCTTTAGGGTGCGTATGCGCCGGGCTGAAAGGGCAGAGCCTAAAGATCGGCTAGCGGGGGCGCAGTTAAACCAAGGCGCCGATGGGGAAATCCCCGAAAAAATACCGCGTCGGGTGGAAAAAAAGGTAGGCCGGAACGACCCCTGTCCCTGCGGCAGCGGGCTGAAATTTAAAAAGTGCTGTGGGAGGTAAACCATGCGGGGACTATTGGCAGAATTAGGCAGGCGTTTAGCCGAAATGAGAGGTTATCTTTGAAGTCGATCTAAAGGCTAAACAGCTGAAAGAACTAGAGCAAAGCACTTTAGCTCCTGGTTTTTGGGATAACCAGGAGCTGGCTCAGAAAACGGCAAAAAAAATCAGCGATCTGAAGCAAATAAAAGAAGAGTGGCAAGGTGTCTACCAACTTTATGAAGATGCGGAAACCCTTTTAGAATTATGGGAAGAAACCGCAGAGAGTACTTTGCAAGGCGAGCTTGATAAGTGTCTTCAGCAAATGGAGCAAGCCTTGGATCAATTGGAATTAAAGGCCCTGCTCGGTGGGGAGCATGATCGCAACAACGCCATTTTGACCATCCATCCCGGGGCCGGCGGCACCGAGTCCCAGGATTGGGCGGCAATGTTATTGCGGATGTACAGCCGTTGGGCCGAGAACCAAGGTTACCGGGTAAAAGTCCTTGATTACCAAGCCGGAGAGGAAGCCGGGCTGAAAGATGCAACTATTTTGGTCCAGGGTTTGCATAGTTACGGATATCTTAAGGCGGAAAAAGGGGTGCACCGCTTAGTCCGGATTTCCCCTTTTGATTCGTCGGGAAGGCGCCACACGTCTTTTTCATCGGTGGAAGTGATTCCGGAACTCGAAGATGATTTTAGTGTGGAAATCAATCCGGATGATCTAAGGATTGACACCTACCGCGCCAGCGGCGCAGGGGGACAGCATGTCAATAAAACCGATTCAGCTGTACGCATTACCCATCTTCCCACCGATCTGGTGGTTCAGTGCCAATCAGAGCGCTCTCAGCACGCCAATAAAGAAGCTGCTTTAAAGATTTTAGGAGCCCGGTTAAGGGAAAAACAGCGGGAGGAGCAAAAGGCCAAGTTGGAAAGCATTAAAGGCGAGCAAACTGAAATCGCCTGGGGGAATCAGATCCGTTCTTATGTTTTCTGCCCCTATACCATGGTAAAAGATCATCGCACCAACTTGGAAATGAGTAACGTGGATTCGGTAATGGATGGAAATCTCCAGCCTTTTATTGAAAGTTACCTCAAGTTAAGACAATCATAAAGATAGTTTGGCTTTCTTCACGGAAGAGAAGGTGAAGAAAGCCTTTTTTGGAGGGATCAATGTGCGGGGACGCCGGCTCATCTTTTTAACTTTTTTATTTCTAGTCCTTTTATTTGTTTTCCTTCCTAAGTTTTTGCTGATCCCCCATTTAGCGGAAAGCATCGGCCAACGCTTGCAAGGAGAATTCCGGGCGGAAAAAGTAGCGGTGGAGATCCGCTCTCCTTGGGGGTTTGAGCTGTTCCGGGGGGAAATTCCCTGTTTAGAAGTGGTGTTGGAAAGAGCGCTTGTGAACGGTCTGACTGTTCAAGAGCTGCAGATACGCGGCCATCAGGTCCGTTTTGATCCCATCGAACTGCTGAGAAAAGGGGAGTTTTCCTCTTACGAAGCCTTGGATCTTCAAGCCCGGCTGCATATTTCCCAAGAGGATCTAAATACCTTATTTTGGTCCCGAGTGGATCCGGAGCGCTATTTCCATCTTACTTTAGAACCGGGGGAAGTCGGTTTAGAGGGCCAAGTCGATTTTTGGAATATTCCTTTGGATTTAAAGTTGAAGGGTATTCTAGAAATCCAGGGGGATTCCGTCCTAAGATTTGTACCTCACAATTTAGAGCTTCAAAAGACAAGGATTCCGCCTTTTTTGTTAGAAGCTCTTAATGAGTATTATAGTTTTAGCTTTGATCTTGAAATTCCCCCTTATGCGGTCACCATTTCCGAGGTGGAATTAGAGAAAGGCCGGCTGATGATGGGAATAGGGGTGGCGGAATGAAACGAATTTTATGGGTAATTATTATCGTTGCTGTTTTGACTTCTGTTTGGATTGCCGCTCACCGCTGGGCTTTGGAAAAATCCAATTTTCAAGTTGAATTAGTTTATGATTTTCCTGCTCTGCAAGGACTCAGCGGCTCCACGGGAATGGAAATGGAGAATTTACTCCGTGATTTACGCCGGGCGGGGATTCGCTCTTTGGGGATCCAGGCTACAAGTTTAGGGGAATGGTTTCTTGCTCAAAAACCCCTAAGCCGGGAATTTATAATTCAGCTTGGGGAAGAGAAAGATTTAAAAACTTATCTCGATTTTCCTTTGGCCTTCGAGAAATCTGACTTGGATCTCATTCGGGATGCCGGTTTTGAGCCGGTACCCAAAATTAGCCCCGCTCCTTGGGATGTGGAGCCGATTTGGTTAGATTATAATCCGCGGTTAATTGTGGCCAGCGGCTCGGGGGAAATAAAAACCGGGTTTTTGAAAACCGGGGTCCGCTTAGGTCTGGCAGAGTTTTCTAAACTGAACCTGGACCAAAAAAATTTAAATTTGGTCCGGGTCCATGGAATAAGTGCGCCGGAATTAAGGCTTTTATCCGATCAGCGGATCATCAATCGCTATTTAAGGGCAGCCAAGGAGCGGAATATCCGGGTATTGTATTTGCGCCCCTTTGAAAGCGCCTGGCCGCGATCTTTACAGTTAATCGAAACTCTAAAAACGGCTCTGGAGGCCGCGGGGTTTTCAGTGGGCCGGGCGGCCCCCTTTCCCGTCTGGTCAGTGCCGCCGCCGGCAACAAGTTTGGTTTGGGCCGGTATTTGGGCGGGGACAGCTTTGTTTGGGATCCATTGGTTTCCCCGCTGCAAGCAAATAATTTTAGTCGCCGCCGTCTGTGCTTGGCTGGGTTCACTTTTAATCGGCCTTTTCTATTTTTCCTTAAGCCAGCAAGCCCTGGCTCTACTGGCAGCTGTCGTTTTTCCTTCTTTGGCTTTACAGATAAACAAGGGTCGGACACCTTTAAAGCGCTATCTTTGGATTTCCCTAGTCTCGCTTCTAGGTGCTTTTTTGGTAGCGGGGACGCTAACGGGAACCGAGTATTTAGTTAAACTGGAAGAGTTCCGGGGTGTAAAATTAATGCACCTGGCCCCCGTTCTTTTAGCGTTCTTAGCGGTGGTTCGGCCTTTAAGGCGCTGGTTAAATGAAAGCGTGCCTATAAAATATCTGGCTTTGGCGGGTGCCGCGGGTTTATTGGGTCTTTTGTACTTAAGAAGGACCGGAAATTTTGGCGGGTTGGTTTTAGAAGGGGA
Organism: Bacillota bacterium; assembly: GCA_012518645.1. Classification (GTDB taxonomy): domain Bacteria; phylum Bacillota; class Limnochordia; order Darwinibacteriales; family Darwinibacteriaceae; genus JAAYRS01. Next base: position 25,122 of record JAAYRS010000148.1, on the reverse strand, counting down.
AATTGTTGTCAGAGAGTTTTTGGAAAAGGTTTTAGGGGCCCGGCCCCGCACCAAGGAATTTTTAATAGGGCACCCCGCTCTTTATTTCTTGGTCCGGGAAAAGGATGGGAAGAAATCTTGGTGGCTTCCTCTGGCCGCAGTAGGGCAGCTTTCTTTAGTTAATTCATTCACCCACATTTACACGCCCCTTAAGTTAAGTTTATTGCGGACAGCCTATGGATTATTTTTTGGTTACCTCATCGGCTGGGCAGTCCGCCGTTGTTACCTACGAGGAAAGAGGTGGTTTAAAGGTGATCGTGGTTTTGGGCTATTACGGGTTCGGCAACCTCGGTGATGAAGCGATCCTATCAGTTCTCTGCCGGGATTTAACGGAAGTTGGCCTTAATCTTCAGGATGTTTTTGTTTTATCCGCCGATCCCCGGGGTACTGCCGAAAAACACGGTGTCCAAGCTTTGGACCGTTATAATTTTCGCGATATTTGGCAGGCTTTGGGCTCTGCCCGTTGCTTAATCAGCGGAGGCGGCTCTTTACTTCAAGACGCGACCAGTAAACGAAGTCTGCCCTATTATTTAGGTCTGGCGGAATTGGCCTTCACCCGCGGCGTGCCCGTAATAATTTACGGGCAGGGGCTGGGGCCTATTTCCTCCAAGGTGTACAGGCGCTGGACTAAGCGGTTTTTCTTAAAGAGCCTTGATTTTACCATTAGAGATGAAGATAGTGCTCATCTTCTTCACTCTTTAGGGGTACCCGGTGCCCTAGAGAAGGTCAGTGCTGATCCGGTCTTTCAATGGGCGGATGTAGAAGAGGAATATGCCAAATCGCCCCGGGAAACCCTGCTGCTTAATATTCGGCCCTACCCGGGCTGGACGGCGCAAAGGGCGCTCTGGCTCCGGTTTATTAGACAAAGGCAGGAAGAAGGCTTAGTTGTGGAGTTTATTCCTCTAGGCCCCGGTGATCTGCAGTTAGGACATAATTTACAATCGCAGATCCCCTCCCTTTTAGTGCATCCCGCTTTAACCTTAGAAAACTATAAACAGATTTTCAAAAGGGCTTCTCTTTGTGTTTCTATGCGCCTGCACGGATTGATCTTTAGTGCCATTGAAAACGTGCTGCCCGTGGGAGTAAATTACGATCCGAAAATTAGGGCTGTTAGTAAGCAATTGGATATACTTTCTTGGGAAATAAACAACTTAGCCAGCTTAGATCAGGGTGTTGGAATTTCCTGGCAGGAATATGCAGGGCGCTTAGAACGCTGTCAACGGGCTGCAACCAAGCTTCGCCGGAAGGCCTTTCTGAACCGGCAGATGCTGGCCCGGGCCCTGGGGCAGGAGTGAGAAAAATGGCTGGGGCAGAGATCCTGGGGGTGCGTTTTGATAAAATTGACGGGGAGGCCGCTTTGGCTCAAATCCCAATTTTTATTGCCGGCAATAAGCCTCACTTAATTGTTACTGCTAATCCAGAAACAGTTATGGCGGCCCAGGGGGATCAACTCCTCGCAGAAATTCTAAGGCGGGCTGATCTGGTTGTTGCTGACGGGATTGGCGTAATTTGGGCTGGCCGGGCCCTGGGCAGCCCGCTGCCGGAGAGGATCCCCGGTATTGAACTAGCGGAAGGGATTTTAAGACAGGCCGCCGAAAAGGGTTGGCGAGTATTCTTTTTAGGCGGTGCGGAGGGCGTTGCGCCTCAGGCCGCTGAAAATATGCGGCGGGTTTATCCCGCCTTGAACGTAGTGGGCACTTACCATGGTTATTTCCAAGACAGGGAAGAAAAAGCCCTCCTGGAAAAAATAAAAAGCCTGCGGCCTCAGGTTCTTTTGGCGGCTTTAGGAATGCCAAAGCAGGAAAAATGGCTGGCGGCCCATCTTGCCGCACTGGAAATACCGGTGGGTATAGGTGTTGGGGGGAGCTTTGACATTTGGGCCGGGGTAGGCCAAAGGGCGCCGGAATGGGTGCGCCAAATTCATTTGGAGTGGTTGTACCGCCTAATTAAAGAGCCGCGGAGAATAGGGCGGATGGCCGTCTTACCGAAATTTGTGTGGGCAATTGCGGCTGAAAGGCTTCGGCGGAGGTGCAGGTGGCGTGGGTAGGAAGATCCTAGGTTATCTCGGTGTCTTGCTTGGTGTGATTCTAACTGCATTTGGGATCAGCTTTTTTCTAATTCCCGCCAAAATTGCAGCAGGCGGTGTCAGTGGTTTAGCTACGGTTGTCTTTCACCTTTTCCACTTTCCGGCCGGCATGACCATGCTTCTTTTTAATATCCCTCTTTTCATTTTAAGTACCAAAACGATTGGACCCTTATTTGGCCTTAAAACTTTGTTCGGGGCCGTTACCTTATCTTTACTGGTAGATGTCTTCAATAAATTAGCGGTGCCGGTAACCGGCGATTTGCTGCTGGCTGCAATCTACGGCGGGGTTATCTCCGGAGTCGGCCTTGGTCTTGCTTTTCGTTCCGGGGGTTCCACCGGCGGTACCGATATGGCGGCGCAATTAATAGCCCGTGCCTTTTCTATCAGTGTGGGGCAGGCCCTGCTTTTAGTGGATGGTTTTGTAATTCTCTTAGCCGGGGCGGCTTTTGGTTTGGAGCTGGCCATGTATGCTTTGATTGCCGTTTTTATATCCACAAAGACAGTGGATTTAGTACAAGAAGGGGGCTCTTCCGCCAAAGCGATCTTAATCATTTCCGGTCAAGCTCCAAAAATTGGGGAAACGATTATGGAACGTTTAGAGCGGGGGGTTACAAGTTTAGACGGGCGGGGCCTGTGGACCAAGGAACGGAAAGACATTCTTTTGGTGATTGTTTCCCGGGTCGAAATCTCTAGAATTCAAAAAATTGTTCTGGAATTTGATAAAAAGGCCTTTTTAGTGATTTCCGATGTCCATGAGGTGTTGGGGGAGGGTTTTCGACAGTTAGAATAGCTGTTCGAAACTTGCCAATGCTTCTCTTGGTTTGGTATGATTAGGTGTATGAACTAAAAGGCTCATGCATATATTTTTGGCAAGGCTAGAAAGATGGTGGTGGAGTGAGCCGTAAAAAAATTCTTATAGTTGTTCTCCTGGTCCTGCTTTCCTTGACCTTTTTCCACGGTTCTTTTAAGGTTAGTTCCGAAGTCGGGGAGAAGGAAGCGCGATATGAAAACATCGGGACCGTCATGGAGGTAATAGCTTTAGTCAAAACCAGGCACTATTTTCAGCCTGTTAATACTTTTGAATTAGTCAAGTCTTATGTGGCCAAAGGTACTATTAACGGTATGTTAAGAACCGCTCTGGACGACCCGTATACGAGGCATATGGATGTGGTCGCCTTTGAGAACATGATCAACACTACCACCGGGATTTATGGAGGTATTGGCCTCTCCGTCGGTATTTTAGAAGATCGGGTTACAGTTGTTTCTCCGATTAAAGGTACGCCCGGAGAACGGGCCGGATTAAGGCGGGGCGACAAAATCATCGCTATTGACGGTAAGGACACCACTTATATGACTTTGGATGAAGCAGTAAGTTTGATGCGCGGCCCGGAGAATACAGAGTTGGATTTAACCATTCAGCGCGAGGAGAAAGTCTTCGGAGTGCACATTATTCGGGAGTTAATTAACGTAGAATCGGTAACAGAGGCGAAGATAATTGATCAAGAAGAAGGAATCGGTTATATTCAAATTACAAATTTTTCGGAACGCACCTATACTGAATTATCAACTGCTTTAAAAAGCCTGGACGAACAGGGGCAAAAAGCCCTGATCCTGGATTTACGCAACAATCCCGGGGGAACACTTAACGCTGCCCTGCAGGTGGCGGACGAATTTGTTTCCGGCGCCCCTCTTCTATATTTAGAGGACAAAGAAGGGAAGCGCACACCATTTGACAGCCTTAGCGGCGGCACCCGCCCGCCTATTCCCACGGTGGTTTTAATCAACGGGGGAAGTGCCAGTGCATCTGAGATTGTGGCCGGCGCTTTACAAGATAACAGTTTAGCAGTGTTAGTGGGTACCACGACTTTTGGTAAGGGCCTGGTTCAATCACTATACCCTCTTCGGGACGGAAGTGCTCTTTCCATTACGGAGCAAGGTTATCTAACTTCCGGCGGTAAAGACATTAACGGGGTAGGGATTGAACCGGATGTTGTAGTTGAAGTATCTATCGAAGAGGAAGAAGCAATTTATTTGGGCGAAGCAGAATTTGATCCGCAGTTAGAAGAGGGTTTAAGAATCCTGCGGGCTCAATTGTAAAGCGGGCGCTTTGGAAACCTGCCCGGATTGTTCTTGTCCCGGCGGGAAAGAGAGGGTAGACCCATTGTCTAACTTTTGGGAACTTATTAAGTTTATAATGCAGACTTTTCCCGTGATGATAACGGATCTTCGATACCTGCTGATCATGGGAGTGGTTTTTCTACTAGTCTATCGGCAGTATTCTAAGGTATTAAATTACGAAAAACGCATGTTTAATCTAAATCGAATCAATCCGCTTTTGGAAACGATTACCGCCTTGGTATACGGCATTGGCGGCGGTTTGGTGGCCACCGCTTTATTTGTGATTCTCGGCGTTTCTTTAAGCAACACCGGCATCGTTTATTTGTGGATCACTGCTATTCTTCTAATGCTGGTCCATCCCCGGTTCCTTTGCTTTGCCTATGCCGGCGGGCTAATTAGTTTGGTTTCTTTGTTGACGGGATATCCCCAGTTGGATATTCCGGCCTTGATGGCCTTGGTAGCTATTTTGCATCTGGCGGAGTCCTTCTTGATTTTTGTCAACGGCTATCATAATTCTTCTCCCATGTATTTTAAACACAGCAGTGGTGAAATTGTAGGCGGTTTTTCGTTGCAGAAATTCTGGCCCATGCCAACCGTTGCCCTTTTAGGGGTGGCAATCCTTAGTTCCGGTGCGGATTTTCAGTCAATTGCCATGCCCGAGTGGTGGCCTATCTTTGAAATGGGAATTGAAGTGCCGGCAAATCATACCTTTGTGCATGTGCTGTTTCCGATTGTTGTGGCTTTAGGCTATAGCGATTTTGCCCAAACTGAACTGCCTAAAACAAAAGCCCGGCGCAGTGCAGGACTGCTTTTAGTTTATAGTTTAGTCCTTTTGGCCTTGGCTATCCTTGGGAATAAGCTGCAGGTCTTTGTAGTCTTAGCGGCTGTGTTTGCGCCTTTGGGCCACGAAATGGTGGTCCAATGGGGCCAAAGAAGAGAAAAAGAGAACCCTCCGGTTTTCCGTTCCAAGGAGGGGGTTATGGTTCTAGAAGTTTATCCCGGTTCCCCTGCTGAAAAGATGGGTTTGGTTTCCGGTGATGTGATTAAAAGTATTAACGGAACTATTGTGAGAACCCTGCCGGAATTATCAAGCGAAATGACCCCGTGGCTAATCGATCCTGTATTTGTGGTTGAAAACCGATTTAAATCACCCCGGGAAAGAATTGTTGAATTCCAGGGGAAAGTTCCGCCTTTGGGAATTATCCCCACACCCCATCCCCAACAGGGTGTTTATGTCCAAATTAAGGTGGGGCCTTTAAAGCGCTGGCTGCGCCGGCTATGGGCTAAAAGGAAGTGATGGGAATGCAACCTTCGCTGGAAAAAGATCGGTCCTGGTCAATTTTGATTTTAGGCTTATTAGGTTTAAGCCTGCTCGGCCTGGCGCTTTTGGGTTTTGCTGTTCGCCCTCAAATTGAAAAATTGGATCCGCCGGAGATTGTTGACACCCAGTTCTTGGGTATGCCGCCTTGGCCCCAGGGCCTTGATTTAACCGAATTTTGGGAGGAAGCGGGCTTTTATACTGCTTATGAAGAACAAAATTACAGGATGCGGCGTTCCGTTTTCAAAGAACAAGAGTATCTTTGGCTGCAAAAACGGGAAACTTGGATTTTAGTTCCCGGGAAATTTGGTCAGAATCTGGGTTCCGCTGTTTTGGAATTGGCGGAGGTTTTTATTGATCAGGGCTGGATCATTCAAATTGAGCCGGCAGCCGAAGGGTACCTCCTGGGGCTCTGGGGCTCTCTTCCCGGCAGCGATGAAAGAGTTTTAGCCTACAGCTGGCGTTTTAAAATGCTTAACCCGCGCAACCACCAAAGATATGGGCTGGGCTGCATCCCCCTGATGGGGGAGATGTTTGATCCTTGGGCCCGGGAGAGGGGTACACCCCTGCTACCGGTTTTAGCTATTATTATAGATGACTGGGGTTATACTGCTCAGTCCGCCGACTTATTTTTAGAGTTCCCCCTCCCCTTAACTATTGCTGTCTTGCCTCACCTCCGTTACTCAGGCGAGATGTCGGAAAAAGCCCATGCCGCGGGGCATGATGTCCTTTTACACCAACCGATGGAAGCGGCGGAATCCACTTTGGATCTAGGTCCGGGGGGCATCCGGTCAGATATGGATGAGGAAGAAATTTTGCTTCAAATCGAGGAAAACTTAAAGTCTCTGCCCTTGGTTGTGGGAATGAACAACCATATGGGTTCTAAAATAACGGCGGATCCGGCTTTAATGGAGAAAATTTTAGGAGTTGTGAAAGAAGAAGGTTTATTTTTTGTTGACAGCTATACTACATCTAAAACAGTAGGTGCCTCAGTAGCTGAATCCTTGGGGGTTCCCTACGGTGTCAACAATTTATTTATAGATAACGAAAACGAAGTAGGCTTAATCAAAGAACAAATTAGAAAAGGGCTCGCCATAGCTAAAAGGCGGGGACAAGCTATAATAATCGGGCATATTCGGCCCCAAACCGCCTTAGCCCTCTGGGAAATGATTCCGGAATTTCTTGGATCCCAGGTACAGTTAGTTCCTGTTTCCAATTTGGTTCAATAGTGTTAGACTAAAAGGCAAGGGTCAAGTTTTCGGCCGCAGCCTTTTCTAGACCTTCGCTTTCCGCTTTCAATCTTCTCCGGAACCCTCCGGCAGTTCTTTTACTTATCCCTTTTTAAGGAGGATTGATTATGCCTATTTCTTTTCGGCTTCAGGCTCCTTTTGAACCTGCGGGAGATCAGCCCAAAGCTATCGAGGAAATTGTCAAAGGTTTAAACGAAGGTTTAAAATTTCAAACTCTGCTGGGTGTGACCGGCTCCGGCAAGACTTATACTATGGCTAAGGTTGTAGAAACTGTGCAGAAACCAACTTTGGTTATTGCCCACAATAAGACTTTGGCTGCCCAGCTCTGCAACGAGTTTAGGGAGTTTTTCCCGGAGAACGCGGTTCATTATTTTGTCAGCTATTACGATTACTATCAGCCTGAGGCTTACGTGCCCCAGAGCGACACTTACATTGAAAAAGACGCCAGTATCAACGATGAGATCGATCGGCTGCGCCATGCCGCCACCAGTGCCCTTTTTGAACGCCGCGATGTGATTATTGTGGCCAGTGTATCCTGCATTTATGGCCTGGGGTCCCCGGAAGACTATGTAGGGATGACTTTTTCTCTGAAAGATGGAGAATTTCGGGATCGGGACCACATTTTAAGGCGCTTGGTGGGTATTCAGTATGAACGCAACGATGTGGGATTCAGAAGAGGTACCTTTAGGGTTCGGGGCGATGTAATTGAAATAATTCCGGTGGGCAGTGAATCTGTTATCCGGATCGAGATGTTTGGTGATGAGATCGAACGTATTCAGGAGCTGGATCCCATTACAGGGGAGATTTTAGGCCAACGGGACAGCCTGACGATTTATCCCGCCTCCCACTTTATAACTCCGGAGGAGAAGTTAGCCAGGGCGATTCCCACGATTGAAGAAGAGCTGGAAGAGCGCCTGCGGTATTTTCGCCGAGAAAACAAACTATTGGAAGCCCAGCGTCTAGAGCAGCGGACAAGGTATGATTTAGAGATGCTCCAGGAACTGGGGTACTGTACTGGCGTAGAAAATTATTCCGCCCCCTTAAGCGGCAGGAAAGCAGGAGAAACGCCGGCCACGCTTTTAGATTACTTCCCCAAGGATTATCTGATGATTATTGACGAGTCGCATGTAACCGTGCCCCAGGTGCGGGGCATGTACTTTGGGGATAGGTCCCGCAAAGAAAACCTTGTTCAGTACGGGTTTAGGCTTCCCTCTGCCTTAGATAACCGCCCTTTGCGGTTTGCGGAATTTGAAAGCCATATGAACCAAGTCGTTTTTGTTTCCGCTACTCCCGGACCTTATGAGCGGGAGCATTCCCAAAAAGTTGTGGAGCAAGTAATTAGGCCTACCGGCTTAATGGATCCTGAGGTGTTAGTGCGCCCGGTCCAAGGTCAAATAGATGATCTCCTTGCTGAAATAGAGACAGTTATTAAGCGGGACGAAAGAGTCTTGGTAACTACGCTTACTAAAAGGATGGCCGAAGATCTCACTCAATACTTCACTGAATTAGGATTAAAAGTGCGTTATTTGCACTCGGATATAGATACTTTAGAACGAATAGAAATTTTAAGGGAGCTGCGTTTAGGGGTCTTTCATGTTCTTGTGGGCATTAATCTTTTAAGAGAAGGACTTGATTTGCCGGAGGTTTCCTTAGTGGCTATTTTAGATGCGGATCAAGAGGGTTTCCTCCGTTCCTCCACAGCCCTGGTACAAACTATCGGCAGGGCCGCCCGGAACGCGGCGGGCAAAGTGGTAATGTACGCAGATAGGGTTACGGAGGCTATGCGGTACGCTCTTGACGAAACTAACCGCCGCCGCCGCATTCAACAAGCTTATAACCAGGCTCAGGGGATCACGCCCGTCAGTATTGAAAAAGCTATCAAAGATATCGCCCAAGAGATTCCTGAAGAGCAAGCGGCCGAAAGCAAAGAGAAGTACGAAACAAGGATAAAGGGCACATTGAAGGAAATCATCGCCTATATTCAAGAGTTGGAAGGGGAGATGTATGCTGCTGCCCAGGATCTTGAATTCGAAAAAGCCGCCGAATTGCGGGATGAAATTGAAGAGTTAAGGATTGAAATGGGGTTGTCAGTTTGAGTAAGGACCGTTTAGTTATCAAGGGTGCCAGACAGCACAACTTGAAAAATATAGATATAGAAATACCGCGAGACAAATTAGTGGTGATCACAGGCTTATCCGGTTCCGGTAAGTCTTCTTTGGCTTTCGATACAATTTATGCCGAAGGCCAGCGCCGTTATGTTGAATCCCTCTCTGCCTACGCCAGGCAGTTTTTAGGACAGATGGATAAGCCGGATGTGGATCTAATTGAGGGACTTTCTCCGGCCATTTCCATTGATCAAAAAACCACCAGCCGCAATCCTAGATCCACTGTGGGGACGGTCACCGAAATTTACGACTACCTGCGTCTTTTGTTTGCCCGGATTGGGCGTCCCCATTGTCCTCAGTGCGGACAACCTATCCAGCAGCAGACGGTAGAACAGATTGTTGATCAGATCTTGGCCCTTCCGGAAAAAACCAGGATTCAAATTCTGGCCCCTGTGGTTAGAGGCAGGAAGGGAGAGCATAAAAAAGTTTTAGAAAACATCCGCCAAGATGGGTTTGTCCGCGTCCGGGTGGACGGGCAGATCTTCGAAGTTACTGATCAGCTTGACTTGGATAAAAATAAGCAGCATAATATTGAAATTGTTGTCGATCGTCTAGTGGTGCGCCAAGATATTACCGGGCGGTTAAGTGATTCAGTACAGACTGCCTTGGAAAAAGGCGATGGCATTGTGTTCGTCCAGGTCCTGGATGGGGAAGAACTTGTCTTTAGTGAAAAGTTTGCCTGCGTTGATTGCGGGATATCCATGGAAGAGTTAACCCCCCGCATGTTTTCTTTTAACAGCCCCTTCGGTGCTTGCCCCAACTGCGAAGGATTGGGAACCAGGCAGGATATAGATCCTGATTTGATCCTGGATAGGGAATTATCCCTAGAAGATGGGGGTTTGATTCCTTGGAGGGACAGCAAGAGCCGCTGGCTGTGGGCGATTTTGGATAGTGTCTGTGCTCAATACCGCATTGATCCGGAGATCCCCCTGGGCCAGCTGGCTCAGGATAAATTGGAGATCCTCCTTTATGGTTTGGGCTCGGAGTTAATCAGTTTCCGCTATACCAACCGGGCCGGCCGGGAGCGGAGTTACGAGGCGCCTTTTGAAGGGCTGATTCCCGCTTTGGAAAGGCGTTACCGGGAAAGCACATCTCACTGGGTCAGGCAGGATGTGGAACAGTATATGAGTGTCCGCACTTGTTCCCAGTGTCAAGGACGGAGGCTGCGCCCGGAAGTGTTAGGGGTAACTATAGGCGGCAAGAATATTATGGAAGTTACGGAACTTTCTATTAAAGAAAGCCTCCGCTTTTTTGAGGGCTTGTCCCTAACGGAACGGGAGTTGCTTATTGGGGAACAAATCTTAAAAGAAATTCGAGAGCGCCTAGGCTTTTTAGTTAACGTGGGCTTGGATTACCTGGCCCTGAATCGGGCATCGAGCACTCTTTCCGGGGGAGAAGCACAGCGTATTCGTTTAGCCACTCAGATTGGATCAAGCCTGATGGGAGTATTATATATTTTGGATGAACCCACAATCGGCCTGCATCAAAGGGATAATGCCCGGCTCTTGGATACCTTGAAAGGGCTGCGGGATTTAGGGAATACTTTAATTATCGTAGAACATGATCAAGGGACCATGGAAGCTGCCGACTGGATTATTGATCTGGGGCCCGGCGCCGGATCCCACGGGGGGGAAGTTGTAGCCCAAGGGAGTTGGGATGATATTTGTGCTCACCCCGCCTCTCTCACTGGTCAATACCTGCGGGGTACCAAGAAGATTCGGATTCCCGAAAAACGCCGTAAACCTAACGGCAACTGGCTCAAAATTAAGGGTGCCCGGGAAAACAATCTTAAAAATATTGATGTCGAGTTTCCCCTCGGTTTATTTGTAGCTGTGACCGGTGTCTCCGGTTCGGGGAAAAGCACTTTGGTAAATGAAGTTTTGTATAAAAAGCTAAGTCAAGAAATACACCGGGCCCGGGCTAAACCGGGGAAACACGATTCCATCGAAGGGCAGGAACATTTAGATAAAATAATTGAAATTGACCAGTCCCCCATTGGGCGGACGCCGCGCTCAAACCCCGCTACCTATACAGGGGCCTTTGACGGTATCCGCGAACTGTTTTCTTTAACCAATAAGGCAAAAATGCGCGGTTATAAGCCGGGCCGTTTTAGCTTTAATGTCAAAGGGGGGCGCTGTGAAGCCTGCAAAGGAGACGGCATTATTAAGATTGAAATGCACTTTCTCCCCGATGTTTATATCCCCTGCGAAGTGTGCAAAGGAAAGCGCTATGGGCGGGAAACCCTGGAAGTGAAGTATAAGGGGAAATCAATTGCTGATGTCCTCGACTTGCGGGTGGAAGAGGCGGTAGAATTCTTTCGCCATGTGCCCAAAATCTACCGCCGTTTGCAAACCCTCTATGATGTGGGTTTAGGTTACCTAAAGTTAGGCCAGCCAGCCACCGAACTTTCCGGAGGCGAAGCGCAGCGGGTGAAGTTGGCTACAGAATTAAGCCGGCGCAGCAACGGCAAAACCCTTTATCTTTTAGATGAACCCACCACAGGCCTGCACTTTGAAGATATCCGCAAACTCCTCCTGGTCCTTCAGCGTTTGGTTGATGCTGGAGATACGGTGGTTGTGATCGAACACAATTTAGATGTGATTAAAACCGCTGATTATATTATCGATCTAGGACCGGAAGGGGGAGAAGAAGGGGGCACAGTGGTTGCTAAGGGCACTCCGGAGGAATTGGCAGGCGTGCCTCAATCCTACACAGGCCAGTTTTTGCGCCGGATCTTAAGTGACCGCAAAGTGTTCCCATTCAAAGGATGAGATTAATGGCTTTAGAACACAAGTTGGATAATTTACCCAATAAACCCGGTGTTTATCTTATGAAAAACGAAGCCGGAGAAATTATTTATGTGGGGAAAGCGGTGAGCTTAAAAAACCGGGTCCGCTCTTACTTTCAAAAATCCCGTTCCCACCCCCTTAAAGTCAAAGTTATGGTCGAGCAGATAGAGGACCTGGAATATATTATTACCGATTCAGAAGTGGAGGCTTTGATTCTAGAGAACAACTTAATTAAGAAATATGGCCCGCGGTATAATGTGCGGCTGAAAGACGATAAAACTTACCCTTACATCAAGGTAACAGTAAATGAGGATTTCCCCCGAGTTTATATGGTCCGCAGGCGCCTTAATGATCAAGCCCGCTACTTCGGGCCCTATACTGATGTAGGTGCCGTGCGCAATACGCTTTCCTTTTTGCGCTCTGCCTTTCCGATCCGTACCTGTAGAAAAACGGTGCAGGAAGGGGCTAAAGGCCGTCCGTGCCTGAACTATCACATTGGGCGCTGTTTAGGACCCTGCGCAGGGCTAGTCAGTAAGGAAAAATACGCGGAAATGATTGCAGAGGTGCTTCTCTTTCTGGAAGGGCGAATCGATCGTTTAATCCCCGATTTAAGAAAGAAGATGGAACAGGCCTCGGAGAACTTGGAATATGAGAAGGCTGCCCGGATCCGTAATCAAATCGAAGATCTTCTAGCATTAGCGGAAAAGCAAAAAATTGTAGCAAGCCACCGGGGTGATCAAGATTTCGTGGGCTACGCCCGGGTGGGAGAACTCGCTTCGGTCCAAGTATTTTTGGTACGCAGCGGCAAATTGATTGGCAGGGAGCATTTTCTGTTAGAGTGCTCTGCCCAAGAAGAAGCACCGGAAATTTTACGTTCGTTTTTACAGCAGTTTTATGCCGAAGCGTCTTACGTGCCCAGGGAAATTTTTGTTCCCTTGTTACTAAAAGAACCTCAGATTTTAGAAGAATGGCTGGGTAGTTTGCGCCAAGGCCGCGTTTATTTACGGAGGCCTCAGCGCGGGACAAAAAAACAGCTTCTGGATTTAGTGATGAAAAATGCTGAAGTGTTTTTGGAGGAAGTGCGCACTAGGGAAGAACACAAGAAAAGGCATGTGCAGCGGGCCAGTGAACAGCTGCGGGAAATTGTGGGTTTAAAAGAAAAGCCTCAGCGCATCGAGGCCTTTGACGTTTCCAACATTCAAGGTTCCGATGTAGTTGCCTCCTTAGTGGTTTGGGAAAAAGGGCTGCTTAAAAGCGATGACTATCGCCGTTTTAGGATCAAAAACGTGCAGGGGATGCCCAATGATTATGAGGCAATGCGGGAAGTGGTGGGCAGGCGTTTCCGGCGGGGCTTGAAAGAACGGGAGGAGCAAGAGGAAAAAGGTAAATTTGCTACCTTTCCGGATTTAGTTTTAATTGATGGGGGCAAGGGGCATCTGGGAGCAGCCTTAGAAATAAGGGATGAACTGGGGCTGCAGATTCCGTTTTTGTCCCTGGCGGAACGCAAAGAAGAAATCTATCTTCAAGAGCGCAGCGACCCGGTTTCTTTACCTTACGATTCCCCGGGGCTGCTTTTACTGCGGCAGATAAGGGATGAGGCCCATCGTTTTGCCCTGGCCTATCACCGCAATTTGCGGGGGCGGAGGATCAGGCATTCTATTCTAGATGAAATCCCCGGCATTGGTCCAAAACGAAAAAAAGCTTTAATCCGCCATTTCGGCACGGTTGCCAAGATCCGCGGGGCAAGCCCTGCCGAACTGCAAGAGGTGAAGGGGATCCACCGCGGACTGGCCGAGGAAATCTATCAATACATGCGCAAGAGCTAGGAGAGAAATCCTAGCTCTTTTAAAAATGCCAAGTCAATCCCAGATTAGCCCCGGTGTAGGAGGTCTTGATTTTAAGATCCCGAATTTTGTAATTCCCGCCCATCAAGCCAAACCGGAGTCCATACTCATCTTTGAAATCGTAGATTAGATCTAAACTGTAATTAAAGGAATTGCCCGCTCCGTTTGGGGTATCCAGATTCCAAGTCAATCGCGGGGCAGCGGTGATTGTAGTGATTGCTTCTAAGTTTTCCATAACATCGATGGCAACTATGACCTGGCCTAGAAAGGAATTGCTCCTGGGTTCAAATTTTCCTTCGCTGCCCGGATCGGGGTGCTCCAGGCGGGCATGGAGGAATTGATAACCCAATCCTGCATAGACTTGCAAAAGGTCCTCTTCCAAGATCGAATAGTTGGCGCAAATTTGGGCTAAACTGTGCTTTAAAGGCCCGTCCCAAGCCTGCCCGCTCCGATAAAACCCTGTCAGGAGCAGATCATTGTAGGTGTAATTACCCGCTAAATAGGTTGTCCACTCTTTGATATCAGTGCTAATAACCTCCTCATCCCCCGCGGGCTTGGAATACTTGGCCAGGCCATAACCTAACTGGGCGCCAAGCTTGAATTGGGCCGCAGCGGGGTGGCCCCAATTCACAAAAAAAATCAAAAGAAGGCTGATCACCAAGATCTGTTTGCGCACAAAACATCACTCCTATTGTCTTATTCTCAAGCGAAGAGCGCTTGAACCTCTCCCGGCATGTCAAAAGGTTATGTTATTACTTGTCAAAAAGGCCCTCTGTCCTTTTAATCTAATTGGGGTTTTAGCTTAAGCAAACGGGCTAATCTGCCTCACTAATTCTACCAATATTTTGGAAAACCTGCACTTCTGGAAAGGATTTTTAGGACAGAGTTAGAATTGAAGGGTAAAAGGCTTTTTAGGGAGGATACATAAAAGTGAAAAAACCTTTTGTTTTCTGCGGTGCCCTGTTCATCGTATTTTTATTGGCTTTTAACGCCATGGCTATCTCTTTAGACGGGGATCTCAGCTATGTTTTAGGCCAAAGCGACGGTTTCACCGGCGGAAGCCACAAGATGGGCGGGTTTTTGGTTAATGCCGATGTTGAAATTTTCCCCCAGGTTCTAGCTGATGGATTTTTTCTATCATCTGACTCATCGGGGGAAGGCGAGGAAAAGTTTTCGGTGCAGATCCTGGCGGGGGGTGCTAAGTACCGCTTGGATATCGATTCGGAACTGGATGTTTTTCTCGGTGCGGGGTGGAGCAATTTCGAAATCAAATCAGAATCGAATCCTAACTCCGGCAGCGGCTTTTATGGAAAATTAGGTTTAAAATTTGAGTTTGATCCCCAGATTCGCTTAGTGGGGGATTTGAATTACGCCCCTAAATTCCGGTTTGAGGACCAAAACGGCACCTTCCTAAGCGGCCGGGCCACTTTGAGTTACGACGTTTTTGAAGGGATTGGGATTCAAGGAACCATCGGCCGCTACCGGGCAAACGCGGACAAATCTCTCTCGGGCACCTTTTATGGCGGTGGGGTTACATTTAAATTCTAATACTGGGACAAAACGCTAAGTCCGGGTTTAAACCAAAATTAAAATGCCAGAAGAAAGAGGGGGCTGCAACCGTCTCTTTCTTTTTAGTGGGAAATGAGGGTAGAGATGATTAGGCTGATTGCTGCGGATTTGGATGATACGCTTTTAGATCGAAATTCGATTTTAAGCAGAGAAAACAAAGAGGCTGTTAAAGAAGTTTTAGAACGGGGTATTATGTTTACGATAGCAACCGGCAGAATGTTTGCGGCTACTGTCAAGTACGCCCGGGAGCTCAACTTGCCCTCCCATCAGCCAATTATCTGTTTTAATGGTGCTTTAATTCAGCGTTTGTCGGGGGAGATCATTTATGAACGGCCCCTTTCCGTTGATCTGGCGGCAGCCATAGTCCAATTCGGCCAGAAACGGGGTTGGAGCATCAACGCTTATTACCGGGATAAGTTGTATGTTTCCCGTTTAAACCAAAAAATTGAAGAATATGTTAAATTTGTGGGGGTCCCGGCTCGGGAAGTAGGAGACTTAGCCGGTTTTATCAAGGGTGGAAAGCGATTATCAAAGCTTTTGGTTATTGGGGATCCGCAAAAAATGCCTGCACTGGTAAAAAAAATGAGAAAATTGTTTGGTGCCCAAGCAAAAATTGCCCAATCGCAACAAAAATTTATGGAAATTACCGCTTTAGAAGCTCATAAAGGGGCGGCTTTAATATGGTTAGCACGTTTTATGGGTTTCAAGAGGACAGAAGTGATGGCTATTGGGGACAGCAATAACGATGTTACTATGTTGGAAGCGGCTGAAATAGGAGTTGCGGTGAGTAATGCGGTAGAAGAGGCCAAAAAAGCCGCACAATACCAGACGGGGGCCCATTATGAGCACGGTGTGGCTCAGGCAATCCGCAGGCATATTTTGGGTTTTCCCGATGTAATCTAGGAAAGCTGGGGAATTGGTAAATATTACGGCTGAAATAATATGCAATTTCCTTTTGCCAAACTGGATAATCTATGTTATTATGTGAGTGTAATAAAATATGATCTAAGTAGTTTGCATAAACTTAGACGTATTTAAAATACCTATACCTTATGGCGAAAGGAGATTTTTCGTTGGCACAAGTTCTTTTGAAAGACATTACCAAGCGCTTTGGCAATGTTACTGCAGTAGACAATATTAGTTTGGATATCGATGACGAGGAATTTATTGTATTGGTAGGGCCGTCCGGTTGCGGTAAAACCACAACTTTGAGGATGGTGGCGGGCTTAGAAGAAATTACTTCGGGCACTATTTATATCGGTGATACGGTTGTAAACGATGTTCCTCCCAAAGATAGGGATATAGCCATGGTTTTCCAAAACTATGCACTTTACCCTCACATGGACGTTTACAACAACATGGCTTTTGGACTTAAGCTTCGCAAGTTTCCCAAGAACCAAATCGATCAAAGAGTAAAAGAAGCATCCCGGCTGTTAGGTATTGAAAACCTATTGGACCGGAAGCCAAAGGCTCTGTCCGGCGGCCAGCGCCAGCGCGTGGCTGTAGGCCGGGCTATCGTCCGGGAGCCCAAGGTTTTCTTGATGGATGAGCCCCTTTCCAACCTTGATGCGAAACTGCGGGTTCAAATGAGGGCCGAATTAAGTAAGCTCCACAATCGTTTGAGAACCACCATTATGTATGTAACCCATGACCAAACGGAAGCGATGACCATGGGTGACCGGATTGTCGTTATGAAAGACGGACATATTTACCAAGTAGGTGCTCCTTTGGAGATCTATAAGCATCCGGATAATATTTTCGTGGCTGGTTTTATTGGCAGTCCGGCCATGAACTTCCTCGATGTTGTCCTGCGTAAAGAAGGGGAGACTTACACAGTTGATTCTAACGGTATTAAAGTAGAAATTCCTGCAGAAAAGGCCGCTTCGATCAAGAACATCGGCCAATATGTGAATGAACATGTTGTACTGGGCATTCGGCCGGAAGAAATTGAAGATGCTGTTCTTGTAGCGGACGATCCAAGATATGCCACTATTGAAGCTGATGTAGATGTAACAGAACCCATGGGTTCCGAAGTTTACGCTTATCTCACTTCCGGCGACAATAATTTTATTGCCCGCTTGGATGCTAGTACGGATGCTGTTGATAGTTCTAAAATCAGGGTCGGCCTAAACATGCACAGCATTCATCTCTTCGATAAGGATACGGAAAACGTTATTCGCTAAAATTCAAATGCTGGCAAAGGGGGCGTTCGGAACGCTCCCTTTTTTTTACCAAAAAAGTCCTTGGAAAGATCTACAAGGTGTTTAGCAGGAGGAATAGTACTAAGAAAGGCGAATAAGCTAGGCGAACCACCGTTAACATGGAGATTCTAAAGCGACTTCACTAACTTATGTTAGTCATATCAACATGGTGGTTGGGTCCAGTTTTGGTATATTTCCCAAGAAAGGAGGTGCGACCCCGAGGATCCAAAACTGGCCAAAGTGCAGCAAATGCAGAGAAAGCCCGCAAGAACACTAGGGTGAGGAAACATGGAGACTCCCCGATCATTCTTAAATGGGCCGGAAATGCAGTTGTTGCCCTAAAAATAATTTGAAGGGGATAAAATCAATTATGAAAAAAACACTTATTCTGTCTCTAATCATTGTTTTAGCCGCTATCGGGCCTGTTTCCGCGGCCGGTATCGACTTCAGCGGTGCTATCGAGACGCAAATTGAAGTAAACAAAAAGGAGGAAAACCTGGAGGTTGTCCCAGGTTCTGAACTTTCCCTTAATCTTGATCTCAGTGCTGCTCAAGATAAAGTTCGAGCAGGTGTTGAGCTTGGGTTGGAAAAAGAACTGGAAGAATTAATGCCAAGTGCTCTTTCTTTAGGCGACATTACTTTAAAACAAGCATTTATCGAAGCGGACGGCCCATTTTGGAATGGAGGGCCTGAGGCTACAACCCGGTTCGGCACCTTGGATATTGGTTACAGTCCTTATGCTACCTTGAAAAAACGCAGTGGAATCAGCATCAGCGGCGTGGATTTAGATCTGGTGAGCCTGAACGGCTTTTACGGATTGCCTCTGAACGAAGGAGAAGTGGGTCAAGGGCATGTCCTTGGTTTTCACTCTACCTTGGATTTAATTGAGGAGGTAGACCTTGGGGCAGCTGTTATCGCTGATGACGAGCTAATTCGCTTCCAAGCCGATGCCGCGGCCGAACTAATCGATGGCCTGCAAGCAGCGGGAAGTTTTGCTGCTGACAAAAAGGAAGAAAGCCTAAATAGCCTCTGGAAAGTGAAGGCTGATTATGCCTTGGCCGAAGAGACCAAAGTGATTGCCGGATACAAATATATCAGCGCTGATTGGACACCCGGCTATGTTGCTGAGAAAACCAAGGAAGGCAAAGCTGAGCACGATTGGATCCACTTAGAGCGGGCGAAACATCATGGCCTTTTTGTCGGTTTAAAGACCGCTCAACAAGGCGTGAACATGGAAGCCGCTTACGATCAAATGTTTGCGGAAGCCAGCATCGCCGCGGATACTGAATATGATGGTTTTAACTTCGAGGTAAGCACCGTTTTGGATGTACCTGCCGTTAGCGGAATCACTACCAAATCTACCAAGTTCGCTGTAGATCGGGATGTAGAAATTATGGACGGATTAGTCCTAAACGGTAAATATCAAGGAGAATGGACCGGTGAGGAAGGCCTGGTGCACACTTTAGGTGCCAGCACTACTCTCGGTTTGGTGCCCGCCGTTGAAGGCCTTGAACTTAGCGCGGAAGTCTCTGCTTCCAAGCTCGATTGGGATTCTGTCGGTTATAAAGTAGGTGCGGAATTTGCCGCTCCTAACGGCGTAAACCTCGGCATTGAACACGATCGTCAAGAAGGAACCACCTTCAACGCAGGTATGAAAGTAGAGTTTTAATTAACTCAACGATTATTGGAAAACGGCTCCCTTGGGGGGGCCGTTTTTTATGAAGAAACAAAAAGGTCTTTTTGAATATTAATAGAATAACTGTGAGTGAGAGCAAATACTTACTATTAAGGAAAAATTTCCAAAGACAAGAAGGAATTAGGGTTATCTTGTCAAATGATAATATAGAATAAGACCTTATTTTTCTCGAAGCCGGGCTGGGGTGAAGGGAGGTGTCTAACTCAGTATCCAGCGGTTGGGCAGAAGATAAGGTGAATTACCTAGGATTCAAAGGGGTTTAAGGAAACATGGAAACTTTCTCCTCAAGATCCATAGGTAATAAGGAATACAGAAATAACTATTTTCCAAAAAACTGAGGGGGAAAAAAGAATGAATAAGAAGGTATTAGTTTTTGCCCTTGCACTCCTTGTGGCTTTTGCCGGCAGTGCAATGGCTGCAGTAGAGTTCAGCGGCAAATTTAAGGCCGAAGTCAGCTCAGATAAACTTAATTTTGAAGACGGCCTAAAGCTCGTTCCTGAGTTTTCGGTTGATGTCGGCCTTGCTTCTGCAGATGGCGAAGAGGATGATCTCAATTGGGAGTTCTCGGCAGGCGTCAGCTTGGATCTAGAAGACTCGAAATTTGAAATTGGTAAATACGAACTTGGTTTATACGACCAGTATTTCAAGGCTTGGGTCTGGGGTAACGAAAAAGAACTATCTGATAAAAACACCCCATTTAAATTCGTCTCTGCGCCCAAGAAGGCTAAAGATATTCGCGCTCGGGTGGAAGTTCCTGTTCTTGATTTAGCTGCTGTCACCCTTGATTTCGATCCTGCGGATAATCTAAAAGCCTTTGTTGATGCTGAAGTTGAAGGTTTTGACGTTGGTTTGGCCTATGCCCTTGAGGAATGGTCCGCTGATATGGCCCACACTTTGGCAATTTATGGCAAAGGCGACGCAGATGCACTTGGCGTGAAAGCTGAAGCCGGTGTTAAACTTGGTGAAGACATGGGTATGGCTTTTGGTTTAGGTGCCGATTATGATGTTACCGAGGAATTGGAAGTCAACGGCTCCGTTGTTTATAAGAATGAATATTGGAATGAAGAAGCCACTACAGTCCTTGGTGCAGGCGCAACCTACGAAGAAATAGATTTCCAGGTATCCTTGGACGGGGAAGTCACTCTTAAGGATTCCGGCAACGAGAACGAAATTGGTCTCAAAGCCTACTATCGCTTTAGCGATGCTGTTGCTTTTAACAAACTTTTTGCCGGCAAAGAATGGTTCAAAAACGATGCACCCGCAGTTGGCGTTAGCGTAGACTTCGAAGATTTGGCCTTTGCTAAAGTCAGAGTAGATGCCGCGGCACCCCTTGTTGAAGATATGGTTTGGCTCAAGGCCTACGGTGTGTTTGAGTCGAAAAATGATTTCGGCGCCGGTCTCTTAGGTCATGTCCTAGCCAGCGATAAGTTGACTGTGAAGCCCTCTGTTGATTATGAACAGGTAGGAGTAGTCATTGATGCTAAACTTGCAGCTGATTATAAGATTGGCCTTAGTGATACAGTCCTAGCTTTAACTGTGCAGAAGGTCTTCACCGAAGATGGCCACGTTGATAAGGATGGGGACTTGGTCGCTAAAGAACTGGTTAAAGCCAGTGTTACCGTTCCTTTCTAAGCTAAACGAAAAAGAGCCGCCTGGGATTTCCCAGGCGGCTTTTTCTTTTAGGAATAGTTCTTTGGCTTAAGGAATAAATCAGTATTAAGCAGAGCAGGATTAAAGCCGCAGGCGTAGAAATAAAAGCTAGTAGGCTTGGCTTTGCCCGTGGGCTTGGAAGGCCTGCCAAAAAGCACTTAGTTTCAACAGTCCCAAATCTGCCGGGGAAAGTGCATTTCCCGGCGGCAGGGCCAGCTCTAAATCCCGAGCATCTAAGCTGTTGAGGGCCAAGGCCAATTTTTTTCGGGCCTGGGTTAGTTTAAGATTATCGCTTAGTTGTTCGTAAATTTGGCATAATAAAAGGAGGTGGTATATTCTCCAAAGTTGGGAATTATTGGTTGCCAGTGCCTTTTCCAGGAGGACAGCCGCCTTTTGAGGGGTTCCCCTCTGTAATAAAACTCTTGCTGTAAGATACTCTGCCTCTGGATTCAAAGGCGGTTTAGGCACGGGTGTGCTTAAAGAGCTAGCACTGGAGCTTAGTTCCCTTAAAAACCGGGTCAGGCTGGTTTCGTTTAAAAGATCTAAATAGGCGTGGCACGTCTCGGTTAAGAGAATAGTTTCTTTGGCTGCTTCTAAAATTAGTTGATCTCCGAAAAGGTTTGCCATGGTGGTATTTAAAACTATGGCCCATTTTTCAAGGTTTCTCAGAGAAGGATAGGATGCTCCATTTTCAACTTTACTAAGCAGGCTGGAACCGCTTTTACCGGCAACGTCCTTTTGTTGTAAACGGAGTTGCCTTCTCCGGTGCCGTAAACGAGAACCTAAAGCCCCCATTTTTATACCCCCATAATATGGTTTTATGTTTCCCCTGACTTTTAGATTACCATAAAACCAGGGTAGAGGCAACCTCTCCCATTATTGACAGCGATCTTTACGGCACAGTATAATAAATTTAGGTTCGTCCTAAGAAGAGGTGAATTCTGTGAGCAGTAAACGGGTTCAAATCTATATTTCCGCTGAGCTTCTCGCCGAAATAGACAATTTCGCTCAAAAAGAAGAAGTTAACCGCAGCCAGTTCATCCAAAAAGTGATGCAGGTGTATATAAAAGAGAGAAACAGCGAGGGATTACAGGAACAGCTTAAAGTCGGTTATCAAGTTATGGCTGAATTAAACTTGAAACTAGCAGAAGAAGGTAGGGATGACGAGCTGTTAGAACACTACGAGCGCCAGTTGGCGGAGGCTGAGTAAAGTGGAAAATGTGTTGCGCGGGGATATTTTTTACGCTAATTTGAACCCCGTAATTGGTTCGGAACAAGGGGGTGTACGCCCCGTTTTAATTCTCCAAAACGATATAGGTAATAAATATAGTCCCACAACAATTGTGGCTGCCATCACATCCAGGATTAAAAAAGCTAAATTGCCAACTCATGTAGAATTGGACAGTTCCGATTTTGTCTTGGAAAAGGATTCCGTTATTTTGCTGGAACAAGTGCGCACAATTGATAAGCGAAGGCTAAAAGAAAAAGTTGCCCATCTTGATGAAAAAACCATGGCCCAAATAGACCAGGCTTTGCAAATCAGCCTTGGTCTAATTAAAATGTAAATTATGGTTTGGGAACACTCAGTTGGCTGGGTGTTTTTTAGTTTAGGAGGAATTGCCATGAACAGGCCTTTAATTGGTTTGACCTGCAGCCGCCAAGAAAGCAACCCGCGCAGCCATTACGTGAGCGAGGCCTATATTCAAGCGGTTTTAGCAGGGGGGGGAACCCCCGTTTTGATTCCTTATCAACCAAAACAGGAACTATTTCAAGCTTTGGGATCTCTAGACGGTCTTATTTTACCCGGGGGACTGGATGTAGACCCTAACCGCTATGGTGAGGATCCCTCCCCAGAATGTGGAAAGGTCGATCCCTTCTGTGATGAATTGGATTTAAACGCGGCGGGGTTTGCTCTAGAAAAGAATTTACCAATTTTAGCGATCTGCCGCGGGGCTCAAGTTTTAAACATCGCCTTAGGTGGGAGCTTAGTTCAAGATATTCCCACCCAGATCAGAGGCTCCGTTCAACACGAGCAAAAAGCACCCCGCTGGTATGCCAGCCATGATATCTCGCTGCAGACTGCCAGTATTTTAGGGGGGATCTGGGGCCGGAACCCGACAAGGGTAAACTCCTTTCACCATCAATCTATCGCTAAGTTAGGCCAAGGGCTGCGGGTTGTGGCCAGTGCCTCTGATGGGGTTGTGGAAGCAGTGGAAAGTACCCGCCACCGCTTTGTTTTAGGTGTGCAGTGGCATCCTGAAGCCATGATCGATCATTATCCGGCCGCGCTTGAAATTTTCAAACATTTTATTCAGGCAGCTAAGGCAAAGTAGAGAA
The DNA here is from genome assembly GCA_012518645.1 of Bacillota bacterium. Classification (GTDB taxonomy): domain Bacteria; phylum Bacillota; class Limnochordia; order Darwinibacteriales; family Darwinibacteriaceae; genus JAAYRS01. The sequence continues at coordinate 2,060 of JAAYRS010000148.1, read as the reverse complement.
TGGAGCAGGATTATTCCCTCTTGTGGTGAACAAAACGGTAATGTAGACAATAGGAGGGGAAAATCTTGTTAGCAATTATAAATGCTGAGCTTTACACAATTACGAACGGCATCCAGAAGGGTGCTGTCCTTATTAATGATCAGGGCATAATTAGCGCCGTGGGGGATGTGGAGATTCCTAAAGATGCTGTAATCATTGATGGGGCAGGAAAGGTGCTCATGCCCGGGATGATTGACGCTCACGGCCACGCCGGGGCCTATGAAGAAAGCCTCGGTTGGGAGGGTGGGGACGGCAACGAAGCCGTGGATCCGGTCACCCCTCATTTAAGAGTGCTTGATGCCATCAATCCCCGCGATGAGGGAATTAAAGAGACTTTAGCAGGCGGGGTTACGGCCATGTGCGTCCTTCCGGGCAGTGCAAATGTCATAGGAGGACAGGGAGTTGTAGTCCATATGTACGGAAATACTGTGGAAGAGATGATCATTAAAGAAGGCGGGTTAAAAATCGCTTTTGGAGAAAATCCCAAACGGGTTTATTCCGGGCAAAAAAAATCCCCGGCTACACGCATGGCCACAGCAGCTCTCTTGCGGGAAAACTTGGTTAAAGCCCAGAATTACCGGGCTAAATTAAAAAAGGGGGAAAAGGATCCGGAACAAGTTCCCGAGCGCGACTTAAAGATGGAAGTTTTGGTGCGGGTTTTAGAACGCAAACTGCCGGTTAGAGCCCACGCACATAGGGCCGATGATATTATGACGGCTTTAAGGATTGCTAAGGAATTCGATTTGGACCTCTGTATCGAGCATTGTACAGAAGGACATAAAATTGTGGAAGAATTAAAAGAAGCTGGGGTTTGGGCCGTTATCGGTCCTACGATGACCAGCCGTTCCAAAGTGGAATTAAAAGATCGTTCTTTTAAGACCTTAAAAACCCTTTGGGAAAATGGGATTCCGATTACTATTACCATGGACCATCCTGTCCTGCCTGCTAAGTACTTACCCACTGCCGCGGCACTGGCAGTTAAGGCGGGCTTACCTGTGGAAGAGGCTTTAAAGGCAATTACCGTTAATCCAGCTTCGCTCCTAGGTATTGCTGATCGCTACGGCTCGATTGAAGCGGGGAAAATGGCGGATTTGGCACTATGGAGCGGAGATCCCCTGGACAATCAGTCTCAAGTAGAGCAGGTGCTTGTTCACGGCAAGGTCGTTTATAGGAGGGAGTGCTCTAATTAGGCGGTCTTTTTAACCAGGGAGTGATTTTTGTTGCTAAGCTTTAGTTCCAAGGATCCGCAAGAAACGAAAAATATTGGTGCAAAGATTGGAAAACTTTTGCTTCCCGCTGATTTTCTAAATTTAAACGGTCAATTGGGGGCGGGCAAAACTTTGTTAGTAAAAGGTATTGGGCTGAGTTTAGGTATTCCGGAAGAGGAAATTGTGAGCCCAACTTTTGTTCTGATTAACGAATATATTGGCCTTTATCCCTTATATCACTTTGATTTATACCGTTTGGAAGAAGATTATGAACTGGAACAGATCGGGTATGCTGATTACTTCTACGGTTCCGGTATTACCGCCGTTGAATGGGGGGACCTATTCGCCCATTATTTACCGGAGGATCGTTTGGATATTACTTTGAATATTTTGGAGGATGAAAAACGGGAGATTCGGCTCAAGCCTAACGGCGAGCGCAGCGGGGAGATAGTGAAGCGGTTAAGGGGGCAGGGTTAGTGATTGTTTTAGGAATTGATACCTCGACTCTGACGGGAGGGGTGGCCTTACTTAGATCGGGGCACCTTCTGGGAGAGTCGGTCTTAAATATTAGGACAACCCATTCGGAAAGGCTGCTGCCGGCCTTGGAAAAGTTATTGGCCGATGCCGAGGTAGAAACTGGGGATTTAGATGGAGTGGCTGTAGTGACAGGGCCCGGTTCTTTCACAGGCCTGCGTATTGGTGTGGCTACAGCTAAGGGGCTGGCCTATGCACTAGGCTGCTCTGTGGCGGGGGTGACCACTTTGGAAGCCTACGGCTGGCAATTTAAATTCTTTCCTGGAATTGTGATGGCTT
>JAAYRS010000147.1 GCA_012518645.1 Bacillota bacterium | reverse complement strand
GAGGCGGGCTTTTTGGTCTTTCCCCGCCCCGAAGATCCTGAGATGATCCAAAAAGAGCAAGAAGGAACCTGCCCTAATTTTTATCTTTACGAGAGGCTGCCCCTTTGGGATGAAGAGTATTTAATCAAGCGGATCAGGCGGTTAAGGGAGCTTGGTTTGAAAAACGTTTACTTTAAAATGGCCGGTTATGACCTCCGGGATTTAAAAAGAGTGCTTTTTCTAGGCAGCCAAGCGGAAGTTGATTTAATTACCTTTGACGGCGCCGGGGGAGGCAGCGGCTATAGCCCTAATAAGATGATGAATGAGTGGGGCTTGCCCACGGTGGTTTTAGAAGAGGCTGTTTGCGCTCTAAGCCGGGAATTACGCTTAAAAAAGCAATATGTGCCGGCTTTAGCCATCACAGGGGGCTTTAGTACGGAGGATCAGGTTTTTAAAGCTTTAGCCTACGGTCAGGGAGCTATTACCGCAGTGGGGCTGGGCCGGGCAGCCATGGCTGCCGCCATGGCCGGCAGGAGGATCGGCCGGCTGATTGAGGAGGGCAGAATCCCCCAAGCTTTAAGCAGGCACGGCCGGACAGCAGCAGAATTGTTTGCTGATTTACCGGATTTAAGGGCCCTTTACGGCAGGGAAGCTAATAGCTTCCCCTTAGGTGCCGTTGGTGTTTTTTCCTACTTAAATAAGATTGCTTTTGGGCTTAAACACTTCGCAGCCCTAAACCGTAAATTCGATCTTTCCTATTTAAATCAGAACGATTTAATCCCCCTAACCGGGGAGGCCCGGGATTTAATCCGGGGCAGGTGGTTTCTTTAAGAGCGGTTAAAAGCTAACTTTAACCTGGGCGTAAATGGAGTTTTCTTCTGGGGGCAGCGGGCCTAAGGGGTCCTTCCCGAAGTAACGGGCGCCCAGGCTTAAAACCGCGGCTTCAGCCAGGGAAAAGCTTAGCTCCGGATTGAACAGATATCCTTTTTGATCAAGATTATAAAGGGAGGCCAGGCGCCATTCCCAGAGGGCAAAAGTCTGCTGAGCCCCGCAAAACAGCATCTTCTGGGTTTTTTGGCTTTTGTCCCGTCCCTGTAGATACTGGGTCCAAAGAAGCAGTCCGTTGCGAAAACCGTACTCACCGCCTAGGATGGCTTGAAAATAAGGGTCCCCGCCCTTGGGAAAATAGGCGGCACCTTCGGCCCAAATTCCCAGATCGCCCCAGGCAGTCGCCAAATCCGCGGCTGCAATTTGAACTTCCCGGTAGGAGGCCTGCGGCGGGGATACACTGTGCAGGGTGGGCAGATTTTCCCGGCCCCGGAAATAGCTGAGGGAAAAATCTGTGCCTCCTATTCCTAAGGCAGCCAGTTTTAAAGCAAACTGCCCCTCTTCCCAAACGGGCTCAGGTATTTCCACCGGTATTTGCGGCTGCCCCGGGATTGCTTCTAAAGCGGGACGAAAAAAGGGAAGGTAGACAGCGGTCAGTTGGAAAGGGCCCCAGGGGTAATAATCCAGGTTGAGCCCGTAAACGGGTAATCCCGCGCCCCAGGGATCGCGGGGATTTGGGGGGTTTAGGATACTGGAAGGGTTAATTTGCAGAGCAGTCCCCCAAAGAAAGCGCTGCCGGCCCAAACGCAGGTCGAAATTGCCCCCGTAATAATCGAAATAGGCCTGATCCAGGGCCAGTGTTCCTTCCCCCCCGGGCCATTGATAACTAGCGTCCAGGGCAATGTGGAACAAGCCTGTTTTAAAATATTGTTGCCAGTTCAGCAGTAAATTTTGCTCCGCTTGGAAAACCCGAGGTGAAGAGGTTTGTAGCCGGATCAAACTTTTGAGTTCCCCATCTAGAACCGCATTGGCTTCAGCTTTAAAAAAGGGCATCCCCAGGACTAAAACGGCAATTAGAATGCTTAAAAGGAGTTTGTTTTCAGCGCTCTGTTTGGACATAGTTTATCTTCCCCTTTCTAAGTTTCTGGTTGTAAAGACGGAATCATCGATTTCTTCCGAGAAACTGACTTCCTTAATCTCCAAGATGGTTTCGCTTCCTTTCTGGACGTCTTTGATCACCATCTTTAGGGCAACCCAACGGCCCTCTATTTCCCTTAATTCCCAGGTGGTCAAATGTTTGAGCAAGGTTTCTTGATGATCATAGTATTCAATTTTACGCGGGAGCCAAAGCTGACTTTCAATCCAAATTTTTAGAAAGGAGTAGTCCCCGCCTTCCTGGAGGGGGACTAACTTTAGGGCGAAAGTATCAGTCCCTTCCAGTTCTTCTCCCTCCAGCAGCAGCGGTTCGTAGCTTTCCCCGAAGCCGCCGCCGCTGATCTGTTCTAAATCAGCGTAGCTTAGATCGCTGCCCATGAAACTGCCTTTTTTGGCATGGCCTGCCACCCGGCGTGCCCGGCCCAAAGCCGGCAGGTAAAGCCACATATCCTCAGCGGACATTAAAATTCCCGTCCCTTTAACATCGGCAGGCGCCAAAAAGCGGGCCAGCATTTGATCACCCTGGTCGCTTTGCTTACTCCAGGTCATCATTTCCCGTTTTCTTTCTTGTCCGCCGGGAGAAATCAAAGTCATGCTTTGGCGCATTACTTTCGCTTCGGCTCTGGCGGCTTGGTCCAAGCGGGCCAGCAGATCTTGGGCTGAAGGGGCAGCTTCCGCTTGGGCCCCGACCCTAAAGAGACTAAAGATCAAGATTAAAAGAGAAATTTTTTGAATCCATGTTTGTTTCATTTTTAAACCTCCATTATTTTTTTCCGGGCGGATTTTTCCTTCCACTCGGCCTTGAAACAGATCAAAGCGGGCAGGATAGTCAGGGCACCAAAGGAAGCGGCGGCCATGGTAGCCGTAACTAAACTGCCAAAATATCTAAGGGGCGGGAAAGAAGAAAAAATTAAGATTAAGAAGCCTGCTACCACAGATCCGGCGTTAGCGCCGATGGCTTTGCCCGTAAAAGCTATGGTTCGCTGCAGTGCTTGTTCCGGGGAATGGTTTTTCAGCAGCTCTTCCCGGTAGCGGGAATAAACGTGGAGGGAATAGTCAATCCCCACTCCAATCCCAATGCTGCTGATTAAAACAGTGACAATGTCTAAGGGGATCTTCAACCAACCCATTAATCCGAAATTGATCAGGGTGGTTAGAAAGATCAGCAGAATGCTTAAAACGCTGCCTTCCCACGACTTCAAAAGAAGGCGCACGATCAAAAAAACGGAAAGCAGAGAAAAAATTAGGCTGTAGACTTGCCCTTGGATAATTAGATCGGCCAAGGCATTCAAAAGCACAATTATTCCCGTAGAGGTAACGGAGACATCTAGCCCGCGGAAATGGCGTTCAACCAGGACCCCGATTTTTTCCAGAAGGGCCCGGGTCCCTTCGGAACTGGCGTCCTTCACTAAAGCTTGGATGCGCCCTTCTTGATAGTCCATGGTCAAAAAGCGGCTGATTAAGCCCTGTTCGTCATTCATTTCTAATAAAAGCAGGTATTGGGCTGTTAATTCTCTACTTAGCGGCAGGACTGCAAATTTGGGATCCCCGCCGTTTAAAGCGGAGTTTACCCTTTCCAGCAGATTGACGACGGAAGTTGGCTTACCGACCAAACCGGTCTTTTCCAAATCATCCTGGAAGGCTTTCATGGCCTCTAGAACGGCGGGTTCGCCCAGATCCCCCTTGATAATCACTTCTACGCTTTGGGAACCGGAGAATTTCTCTTTCACCAGTTCGTAGGCTGCTTTAGGCTGGGAATCGGGATCGAAAAAATTAAAGAAATTGCTGTCCGTTTTCAAGCGGGGCAAACCGGCTCCGGCTAGGGCAATGACTGCCAGGGCCAAAAGCAGGACTAGCCCCCTTCGCTGCACAACCAGCCCTCCCAATTTAAAGAGGCAGCTTGGAAGGGGTCCTTCCGGGGGGGCAGACTTTTGTTCTAATGGTTTTTGCAGGAGAAGCACCGCCGGAATTAAAGTTAAGGAGATAGTTAAAGCAACCATGATTCCAAAAGCGGTAAAAAGGCCGAAATCTTGCATTAAACTGATGGAACTGGTTAGGTTGGAGGCAAAACCGGCAATAGTGGTGGCCCCGGCCATTAAGACCGCTAATCCCACTGAGCCTAAGGTTGCCGCCAGTGCTTTTTGCTTGCCTTTTCGGTCTTTTTCTTCTTCCTGGAAACGGGCTAAGATGTAGATTCCGTAGGCGCTGCCTAAGCTGACTAGAATAATGGGCATTACTGCGTTGAGAGGGGAAAGCTGTTTTCCCAGAAGGGCCATAAGGCCTAAGGTCCAAATCACACTGATTAGGGCGGTGCTAAAGGGCAATAGTACTCCCGGCAGGCTTCGAAAATTCAAGTAGAGGATCAGTGCTATCAAAAAGAGGACCAAGGGAAAAAGCTTGGCCAAATCGGCTTTCATGGAACTTGCCAAGACTTGATTGAGAACGGGAGTGCCTGTTAGATAAAGCTGATCTGAAAAGGAGCTTTCCGCAACTGCCTTTTGCACAGAGGCCGCTACATCAACGGGGTTTGCCCCCGGCTTTACTTCCAGTATAATTAGAGCCGCATCGCCCGAGGGGGAAACCATGCTGCCGCTGTAAATGGGATCAGCTAGGATTTTACTGCGCAGTTTACTTAATTCCTCAATATCCGCGGGGATTTCCTCGATCAAAGGCGCCATAGTTATGCCCCATTCTGAACCTTCAACGTTATCAACACTGGTTAGGCTGCGGGCTTGGCCCACCCCGGGAATTTGCTCCAAAATTTGGGTTATTGTTTGTAACTGGATTAAGCTTTGCCGCTGAAAAATATCCGGGGCAGTCATGGCCACCATGATATATTCGGCGCCCCCAAATTTGGCTTCAATTTCGTTATAGGCTGCAACCTCGCTGTGAGCGGGCGGAAAAAAATCTTTTACATCTGTGGTCAGCTCTAAGCGGGGTAAGAAAGCGGCAAAAAACACCGTAATTCCTAAGATAATTATTATGGTGAGCTGAGGTGCCCTTTGGATAAATTTGTTTAGGCCTGTCATTGCAACCTCTCCTTTACATGAGTGAGGCCTCAGTCATTAAGGCCCCTAAAATAATCGCTGCGGGTCTAGGGGCTGGCTTTCATCCCCAGGCTGAAAAAATGCACTAATTCCGAAGCAGCGTTTTCTAAAATCTCTTTTTGCAGCTGTTTATCCTGGCTGAAAACTGCGGTGGCGGCAACTTCTTGAACAGCACCGAAAATGGCGGCTGCCAAGAGGCGGGTGCTGCCCGGTCGTATTTCACCTTGTTCTAAGGCCGTATCCAAGAGGGCTTGAATTAATTGGGGGACACCATCCAAAAAGGCCGAGATCCCGTTGGCTTCTTTTTTTCCGGGGTGCTGCCGTTCCCGGACCAGGATTTGGCCCGCGGCGATATTTTTAGCAATTTCCGAAAAATGGAGTTCTAAGAGGGCTTCTAATTTTTCAAAAATAGGTTTTTCGCTTTGCAGCTGTTTTTCAAAAGCGGTTTGACGTTTTTCAACCTCTACTGCGAAAATATATTCCAGGATCTCTTCTTTGTTGCCAAAGTAATTATAAATGGTGCCAACAGCCAACCCGGCTTCCTGGGCGATGCGATCGGTGGTGGAGTGATGATATCCCAGTTCAGCCATGACTTTAATGGCGGCCTCCCTAATAATTTCCTTTTTATTTCTCCCCATGGACGGCTCCTTCTCTCTGAGTGAGGTATACCTCATTTAGGTTCTAGTGTATGTAAATTCCAGCCGCTTGTCAAGCGTTTCCGGTCCAGCGACTGTGTCAAGTTGTGTCGGGTATTTTTTTACTCCCAAAGATTAATTAAATAAAATTACCCAGGATTTGTTAATTGCATTCCGCTTTTTCCTTACCTAAACGCAAAAACGAAGTTGACAAGGATT
>JAAYRS010000146.1 GCA_012518645.1 Bacillota bacterium | reverse complement strand
TGCCCTCCCGGAAATAAGATTTTAGATCCTCCTGGTAATGGGCTGGAAGGGGGCTCGATTCCGCCGGCTGATGGGGGTAATGCTTTTTTAACCAGGCCAGCCCTGCTGTTTCGGAAAAAGAAGCGTAAATTAGGTTTCCCGCTCGGAACCAGAAGTAAAGAGAACCTAACGGTGATTTATATTCGGCTTTTTTCACAAATTGTCTTCCCTTCAGTGTATAATAAAATGATAATCATAAGACTAGTTCGGATTACAAATTCTTTTTCCTGCCGGACTTGGAAAGAGGTGCAGTAGATGGCTTTGGAACCAGAGTTAAGACGAGAAAGGGGTGATCTGCGCAGACAAGTATTATTACTGGCTTGGCCCGCGATAGTGGAAAATCTTTTACACACCATGGTGGGTATAGTTGATACGGCTATGGTCGGCCGCTTAGGGGCTTCCTCTTTGGCGGCGGTGGGTTTAGGCAATCAGATTTTTAATATCGGTCTTACTGTTTTCGCTGCTTTGGCTACAGGCAGCACGGCCCTGGTGGCTAGGCATATCGGGGCAGCTGAAGAAGAAAAGGCGGGGGATGTAGCCCGCCAATCCTTAACTTTAGGTGTCTTTGTGGCCGGAAGCGTTCTCCTTATTTTACAGTTGGGCGCCAAAAACCTTTTAGGACTTTTGTTCCGCCGTTCGGAACTAGTAGTTTTAGAGTTAGGCGCCTCTTATGTTCGGATTGTGTCCTCGGCCCTTATTTTTAATTATTTTTTAATTGTGATTAACGCTATTTTGCGCGGTGCCGGTGATACTAAAACCCCCATGCGGATCACTGCTTTAGTTAATGTTATTAATATTATAGGCAATGTCATTTTTATTTACGGGGTGGGTTTCATTCCTGCCCTGGGTGTGGCCGGTGCTGCTCTAGGCACAGCGATTGCCCAGGCCAGCGGGGGTATTTTGGCCTTTATTGTTTTGCTGAAAAACGAAATTTTAAGAGTTCGTTTGGCTGATTCTTTTTGTCCGGATTTAACTATCATCCGCAGGATTGCCAAGATAGGCGTGCCTGCAGGGATCGAGCAGGGCATCATGCGGGTGGGCCAGCTTTTTTACACCATGGTGGTCTCTTCTTTGGGCACGGTGGCTTATGCAGCCCACCAAGTGGCCTTAAATGCGGAATCCCTTTCTTTTATGCCCGGAGCCGGGTTTGCGGTTGCCGCTACTACCCTGGTGGGGCAGAACCTTGGGGCCCAACGCCCGGGAGACGCAGAGGAATCGGGAATAATTACCCGCAATTTAGCTCTCTTGGTCATGTCAACGATGGGAGTTATCTTTTTTGTGATGCCCCAGACCTTGGTGGCGATTTTCTCCAGGGATCCGGAGGTAATGGTCTTAGCCGTGGTCTGTCTGCGTTTAGTAGCCCTGGCTCAGCCGGCTTTAGCTGTTTGGATGGTTTTAGCAGGGGGCCTAAGGGGGGCCGGGGATACGAAAGCGATCATGAAAATTGTAGCGGTTGGTTTTCTAACTGTCCGCCTGGGCCTGGCCTATGCCTTGGCCATCTATTTTGATTACGGCCTGATCGGGGCTTGGATTGCTATGGTCAGCGATTTGTTTTTAAGGGGGTTTTTAATCCAAAGGCGTTTTAGCCAAGGAAATTGGAAGACAATCAGAATCTAGGGAAGGAAGAAGAAACGTGAAAAAATTCGGCTTTTCTATGCCAACTAAAATTTTGTTTGGGCCGGGAATCGTTCGGGAAGAGGGGGGAGCGCTGGCTTTAGGAAAAAAGCCTTTTCTGGTAACGGGAAAATCATCGGCCCGGCGCAGCGGGGCCTGGGATGATGTTTTAGCCGTCCTTCCCGGCGGCTATGAAGTTTTTGATCAGGTGGAAAATAATCCTTCAGTGGAAACTGTAAGGCGGGGCGGGCGCCTAGCCCGGGCGGCCGATTGTGATTACATCATCGCCATTGGCGGTGGGTCGCCCTTGGACGCTGCTAAAATTATAGCGGTGTTAGCTGCTAATGATGTGGACCCTTTGGATTTGTATACTGAGGGCTGGAGCAGGCGGGCCCTGCCCGTTGCGGCCATTCCCACTACAGCAGGAACAGGCAGCGAGGTTACCCAATATGCGGTCCTAACCATTGCCGATGAAGAGACTAAAAAAGGGCTGGGAGGTTTCGATCTTTTTCCCCGGGTTGCCTATCTGGATCCCCGCTATACCCGGTCCCAGCCTTTGGAGGTAACTGTGGATACCGCTGTGGACGCTTTGTCCCATCTGATTGAGGGTTATCTCGCTCGGAGGGCCGCTCCGGCCAGCGATTTTACGGCCTTAAAAGGGCTGGAATTGTGGGCGGAAAACATCGCTGCCTTAAAAGCGGGCAGCTTTTCCCTTGAAAACAGGGCCTCTTTACTCTTGGCTTCGACCTTAGGGGGAATTACCATTGCGCAGACGGGGACCTGCCTAGTCCACGCTTTAGGCTACTCCCTCACTTATTTTCACGGCTTGCCCCACGGGCGGGCTAACGCAGTTTTTCTCGCCGAGTACCTGCGTTATACTGAAACGGTGGAGCCGCAGCGTACCGAAGAGATCCTAGGCCTTCTGGGGCTTTCTTCCCCGGAGGACTTTGGGGAATTGATTTCCGGCCTCTTTCGGCAGAAATTAGACAACTTTTCGTTGAGTAAAGCAGAAAAGAGGCGATATGTGCAGAAGGCTGTCTCAACTCGGAATATGTCTAATTCCCGGGGGGAGCCGGGCCTTGAGGAATTAATGAAAATTGTAGAAGCGAGTGTGAAAAGCTAAAAAGGGCCCGGAGGCCCTTGAAGCTAAGTTGGTTCAATTATTTGCCGCGATGGAGATCACATATTGAGCCGCTTTAACCAGTTGGTCAATGGGAATGGACTCAGAAGTGGTATGAACCTGGGAATAACCCATTCCTAAAACTACGGAGGGGATCCCGTAACCGTTAATAATATTGGCATCGCTGCCTCCGCCGGTGCTTTCCAGGCGGGGTTCTAAGCCGATGGCCCGAGCGGCCTTGCAGGCTAACTTGACTACATAATCGTCTTGGTTTAAACTAAATGCGCTGTAACAATCTTCTATTTTAATCTCGGCGGTTACACCGTAATCTAGGCAAGTTTTGCGGGCGATTTCCGCCATGTGTTCAATTTGTTTTTCTAATTTAGCACCGTTGCGGGACCGGGCCTCACCCTTTAGTTCGACTTTATCAGGTATAATATTGGTAGCTGCGCCCCCTTCAATTACTCCAATATTGGCGGTTGTCTCCAGATCAATTCGCCCCAGGTTCATCTTTGTTAAGGCATGGGCCGCCACTAAAATTGCGCTGATGCCTGTTTCCGGCGCAACGCCGGCGTGGGCGGCTTTACCTCGGACTGTGATATCAATTCCCTTTTGGGCTGGGGCTTGAACAACTATTGTCCCCACGGGCCCGTCAGCATCGAGAAAATAACCTGCCCGGGCCTGCAGTTTAGCGGCATCGAAGGCTTTGGCGCCGAAAAGGCCTCCCTCTTCAGCTACCGTGAACAAAATTTCCAGGCGGCCGTGGGGAATCCTCTTTTCTTGAATAATCCGGATTCCCTCTAAAATTGCACAAATGCCGGCAACATCATCAGCTGCTAGTATAGTGCTGCCGTCACTTTTGATTACACCGTCGGAAATTTGAGGCTTAATACCCAGGCCGGGTTGGACCCGATCCATGTGGGCACAAAAAAGCAGGGGGGG
>JAAYRS010000145.1 GCA_012518645.1 Bacillota bacterium | reverse complement strand
GATGCGCCTTTTTGAAAACTTAAAAAACGTTGTAGCGGATGAACTACATATTTACCGCCGCGTATTTGGCTCCCGCGTAGCCAATGTTTTCCGGCGCCTACCCCAAAGAGCACGGGGAAACCTTAATAGGACAAACCCCGCTGTTATTTCACCTAGAGGCCCTTTTGTTTTGCAATCCTCCCGCGGTAAACAAAGCCCTGGGGATTAGGGGTAATTCTCTTCGGAAGGCGGAGGCTGCGGCCCGGAAATTGATTCAAGCCGGGCTGTCCACTATCGTTTTTACGCGCAGCCGTTTTTAGTCACTTGCCTCCGCAGGATTTTCCGAAAATTAGGCGATCCGGTGGAAAAAATCCGGAGCGGTTATCTTCCTCAACAAAGTAGTGTAGTGAGCATAAATGCTCTGGAATGGGGCTTCGATATCGGCACACTGCAGACCGCGGTTTTAACCGGTTATCCCGGCAGCATTGCGGCACTTGGCAGCAGTCGGGGCGGGCCGGGGCAGCTGACCCTCCTTAGCGGTTTTGGCAGCTAGCTCCAGCCCTCTCAATCAATTTATTATCCAAAATCCGGGGTACTTTCCGGAAAAAGATGCCGAATTTGCCCGGATTAATCCTTACCGCTTTTTCTCAGCCCTGATAACCGTTCCAGCTGACAATCTCATCCCAATCCTTGCGCTTCTTCTCGGGGGCTTCCGTTTTTTGCGGATAGCCCAAGGGAATAAGAGCCACAGCTTCGAGATGGCTCGGCAGCTTTAGCACTTCCTCCACCATCCGGGCATCAAAAGCACAGACCCAACAGGTGCCCAACCCCTGATCAGCAGCAGCTAAGGTCAAGTGATCAACTGCAATAGCCACATCCACATCACAGTGGTCCTTGCCGTCCCTCCGCTTCCAGGATTGACTGTGATCACCGCAGGCGGCAATAATTACGGGTGCCTCTTGAAACCAGGAGCGGGGATAAGCCTTAGCAATACTCTTTTTCAGGCCCTCTTCTGTAATTACAATAAAATGCCAGGGCTGGTAGTTAACTGCTGAAGGGGCTAGATTAGCTGTTTTCAAAATTTTTTTGATCTTTTCCTTTTCCACTTTCTGGTTTGTGAATTCACGTACCGAGTAACGTTTTTTGACGAGAGCGAAAAAAGACAAGTCCATACTCCTTTCCGCTATAAAAGCGTTTTCCCATTATTTAGGCGGGGAGCCATCAAACACCTCTTTGTTGCAAAGAAGGGCATCCGACAAACTTATTTTAGATAAAAAGCGCCAGCCTGAAGGAGAACCGGGCTTAAGGGGGAACTAGTCTTAAAAACAGTGAAAGGAGGAATAATTTCTTTGCGTAGACAATTGATGTACCTATTTGTTTTACTGCTGGTCCTCTTTGCAGTAAGTTTACCAATTGCCGCCGCTGATTTTGCCGGCATCGAAGAGGATATTCTCACAAAACAAATCCCGCTGATCGAAAAGTCCATCGCAGCCCTGGAAGAATACCTCGCGGAAAATCCCGAGGACGGCCAGGCACTTTGGCTTACAGCTAAAGCATATCTCTACCTTGGTGATGAGGTTGACGATGGTAAACTGGAGGTCTTCGAAACAGGTCAAAAATATGCTGATCGGGCCGTAGAGCATCTGCCTGATTCACCCCATTCCCATTACTGGCAGTCGGCCTTAATTGGGCGTGTGGGGCAGACGAGGGGCATTTTAAGCAGCCTCTTTATGGTCCGGCCCATGAAAGATGCCTTGGATCGGGTTTTGGAACTGGATCAAGATTATGCAGATGCCTATTGGGGTTTAAGCCAGCTTTACCACCAAGCTCCGGGTTTCCCTTTAAGCATTGGTAATAAAAAACTGGCCCTGGAAAACGCCAATAAGGCTCTGGAACTGGATGCGGAAAACCTAGAATATATTTTACAGCTGGCCCTGGTTTTAGAATATAATGGGCGGAAAGAAGAAGCTAAACAGGTCGTAACGGATTTACTTAAGAAACCGGAGATCGAAAATGAACCTAAGGTAAAGGCGGATGCAGAAGAATTTTTAGCCAAGCTGGATAAATAGGAATTTGATTGAAAACCACCCCTAGGGGTGGTTTTCAACCGGAAGAGAAACAGTTGCTTCCATTAAGGAAACAAAAGCCGTTACAATTTTTGGATCAAATTTAGTGCCTCCCTGATTTCGAATGCGCTCCAAGGCCTCCCGGGGGCTGCGCCCCTTACCTTGCGAAGGGTTAATTAGATGATCGTAACTGTCAGCAACCGCTAGGACCCGGGCCAAGCGCGGTATTTTTCTGTGGTGCAAACCGCGGGGCTTTCCCTCTCCGTCCCAGCGCTCGTGGTGAGCTAGGACTATCCCGGCAATATCAGCAGTCCTGGGAAAATTCTGCAAAATCCTATACCCCACCAGAGAATGCTGTTGGCTTTTCCCCTCATCCACTGCAGGAGATACTTTACCGATATCGTGCAGAAAGCCTGCTTTTTTCAGCCTTTGCAGTTCCAATTTCGATAGATTGAGGGCCGCCCCTAATTTCCAAGCTAAAACACTGACGTTCCGGGAATGCTGTTTTTGCCAACGGTCCCGATGAAGATAGGCAATAATTGCACCCAAGGCCCTGCTGCTTAATTCTTCGTACATAACAGTTTTCTGATCATACATCTGCTCCTCCGCCGCCTCGACGATTTCTTCAATATCTTGATCCCTTTCCGTCTTTATGGCTAGGCCCAAGGATAAACTTATTTTAAATGATTTAATAGTCGTTTGAGAACATTCCTGCTCGATCCGCTTTAAAATTTGTCGGGCTTGCTCCTCTCCTGTTTTTGGGAGCAGGATAATAAATTCATCCCCGCCTACCCTGGTAATAATGTCTGTAGGCCTGCAGATTTGCTTGAAAACATTGGCGGTTGTTCGCAGGAGCAAGTCACCTGCTTCATGCCCAAAAACATCGTTAGTCAATTTTAAACCGTCCAGATCTGCCATAATAATGCTAAGAGGCAGGTTTTCTTTAGAGTCGATCCGGGCCAGCTCTTCCTTAAAAAATCTTCTGTTATATAGTTCAGTAAGGCAGTCGTGATAGGTTAAATAGTCGATTTCTTCTTCTGCCCTTTTCCGTTCCGTAATATCTTGGATGGTACCCATAAGGCGGACTGCCTCCCCTTGGGCATTGTATTCAAATTTGCCCAGCCCGTGCAGCCAGCGTTTCCTTCCATCAGAGCCGATAACCTGAAAAACGTGATCGAAGGGTTCTCTTTTATCCCGCGCTTCCGCGAAATATCTAAAAAGCTTAAACCTGGATTGGGTTGGGATTAGACCAGCTACACCTTTTTCATCCTGGAAATAGTGAGGATCAATTCCCAATATTTCATAGAGTTCTTCGGAAATTTTCCAAGTCCGGCTGGGGATGTGAAAGAGAAAACTGCCTATATGAGCTGCCCTTTGTGCCTCCCTTAGCAGCCTCTCCCTTTCCTTTAGTTTTTCCTCTGTTTCGACCCTCTTAGTGATATTAAGCACAAAACAGGTTAAACCAAAAACCTTCCCTTGCGCACAGCGCAGGGGGGCGTAGTGGGCATGCCAGCTTAAGACAGGCCGGACCCCGTAATCGTATTTTTCAATTTGAGAAAAACTATGCCCGGCCAAAGCCCGATCAAATCTTTCCTTTGCCCCGCGCCGCATTCTTTCGTCCTTAAAAATTTCCAGCATATTTAAACCCGCCGTAATCTCTGCATCCCAAATTTGTTTAGCAAGTTTCTGATGTTGAAGGTTAAAAGATAAATAACGGTAATGCGAATCCAGACTAAAAGCAATTATTTCCGGTGAACTGCTTAAAATTGAGGTCAGCATCCCGTTAACCCGGTTTAATTCCCGCTCAGCATCTGCTAGGGAAAGCTGATTGCAATATGCTCTGCTTTTATCTTCAATGCGGGCTCCTATCCCGCGGCGGCCCCGGGCTAGAGTCACGGGAAACTTTGTTATTTCCCAAAGCCGGTTCCCCCAAAAATGTTTTTGGGTGATACTATCCCCCGTTTTTAAAACGAGACGATCCGTTTTTTCACTAAGTGCGGCAATTTCAGGGGAGACGAAGCGGTGCAAGGTAAAGCCCTCTAATTCTCGGGTTTCTTTCCCTAAAAAAGACTGGAGGGCCGCGTTGGCCATGATCAATTTTAAATTTTCATCCTTGAGATAAACCAGTCTTGGATCCGCATCAATAAAAGCCTGGTATATTTGTTCAAAATTGAGGCCTTCGGCAGCCCGGGCTTTTTTAGCCCCAAGAGCGAAGAAAATCCCCGCTGCCATAATGCGTCCGGTGAAAGAGGCAAAGGTTGTCCAAGCACTCCACCAGCCCACTGTAATCCCCCCCGCTGTTGATCCTCCAAGGTCCCCCCGTCCGAGGAAAACCCTCTTACATATGATAAAAAGAGATTCCCCCGCACGAAGAATCCCCTTGAATCGATCGCGGACAAGCACCCTAAGTTTCCCATAAATCGCTAATAATGTCAAGATAGTAAAAGATGGTGTAAAGGCGAAGAAGATTGTGAATTACTGTTTTGAAGTGGGGTTTTAATTAAATTAACGGCAGGGATCGCTGGAAATAGGTAATTTTTTCTGAAGGTACTCTTGGACAACTTCTTCAGCACTGCCTTCCGCACCGGTCACAACCTGAATCCCTTCTTCTTGAAAGAGTTGGATTGCATTCTGCCCCATGCCTCCGGAAATGATGACCTTGATTCCCAGGCCCTGCAGAAATTTTGGTAAAAACCCCGGGCGGTGGCCTGGATTGGCAACCGTCTTTACTGCTGTAATTTGGGCTTCTTCTGTTTCAAAGATAGAAAACTCCCGACAGTAGCCAAAATGGGCCGCCACCGCCCGGTTATCGCTGGCTACGGCAATTTTCATTTTTCTCCCTCCAATAATAATTTTAGAGCTTGCTCCGCGATTTCCTGTATCGCCGGCCCCGCTTTTTCAGTATTTCCTAAAATACTTTTCCCGGCGTTAACCGCATCGATAACAGCGGAATCAAAAGGGATAGACCCCAAAAGCGGAATATCTTCCCTAACGCAGAAAGTTTCAATTTCTTCGGTCTTTTGTGGATCTAAATCCCATTTATTAACGCAGACGGCCAAAGTGGTTCGAAAAATGCGGGCTGTTTCCACAACCCTTCCCAAATCACTCAAACCGGAAAGGGAGGGTTCCGCCACAATCAAGACCAAATCCACACCGGCCAGAGAAGCAATAACTGGGCAGCCAATCCCGGGAGAACCGTCAATAACGGCTAATTTTTCCCCGGCGGCAGCTTCTTCCATTTGTTTTTTAACCTCGCTCACTAACAACCCGGAATTCCCGTTCCCCGCTTTCAACTGGGCAGT
>JAAYRS010000144.1 GCA_012518645.1 Bacillota bacterium | reverse complement strand
TGGCAACAGTACCTAGTAAGTTCGCTTTTTGGAACAAGATCACAAAGTTTTTTCGAGAAGTAAGAGCGGAAATGCGCAAAGTGTCTTGGTCAGACCGTAAAGAACTAGTTACTTATACAATTGTGGTTATTATCACCGCGGCCATTGTTGCAAGCTTTAGCGGTCTAGTTGACGTGATCGTTTCCGGATTGCTGAGGCTATTAGGTCAATTAGGGGGGTGAAGGGCATTAATTTAGTCCCTTCGAAATGACTGATCAGGTGAATGAGAATAGATTTTGGTATGTAGTACACACCTATTCGGGCTATGAGAATAAAGTTAAGGCTAACCTCGAAAAAAGAGTGGAATCAATGGGCATGGAAGACAAGATTTTTCGAGTAGTGGTCCCCATAGAAGAGGTAGTGGAATACAAGGACGGTAAGAAAAAAATTACACCGCGCAAGGTTTTTCCGGGATATGTGATGGTGGAAATGATTGTCACGGATGATTCGTGGTACGTGGTCCGCAATACCCCCGGTGTAACCGGCTTTGTAGGCAGTGGTGTGAAGCCCATCCCACTGGAAGAGCACGAAGTGGACAAGATTTTACGGGATATGGGGGTAGAAACTCCCAAAAGCGACTTTTCCATCGGAGAGCCGGTTCGGGTTGTCACAGGCCCCTTTCAAGATTTTACAGGTTCAATCACAGAAATTAATTTAGACAGAGGCAAAATACGGGTCAGTATTTCCATGTTCGGACGGGAAACTCCTGTAGAATTGGATTTTCATCAGGTCTCCAAGCTTTAGGTATTTTAGGTCCAGTGGAAGTAAAAATGTCCAAGGCCACATTATTTCGAAGGGGGTGTTTGCGCCGTGGCGAAAAAAGTGAGTTCTGTTATTAAGCTTCAGGTAAACGCAGGCAAAGCCAATCCGGCGCCGCCGGTAGGCCCGGCACTGGGGCAGCATGGTGTCAATATTATGGAATTTTGCAAGGCTTTCAATGAAAAAACAGCGAACCAAGTGGGAATGCTAATTCCTGTGATTATTACCGTTTACGAGGATCGCACCTTCAGTTTTATTACCAAAACTCCGCCCGCATCGGTCTTAATCAAAAAGGCAATAAACTTGGAAAGCGGTTCCGGTGTACCTCACTTAGAAAAAGTGGGGAAAATTAAAAGATCCCAAATCCGGGAAATTGCGGAATTGAAAATGCCTGATCTCAATGCAGCTAATGTGGAGGCGGCCGTGCGGATGGTGGAAGGCACCGCCCGCAGCATGGGTGTCATTGTGGAGGACTAATTATCTATTAGGAAGAGCGGGAGGGATTACTTAATCCCGTATGCACCGCAAAGGGGGAAGTAAAATGGCTAAAAAAGGGAAGCAATACCAGGCAGCAGCCAAACTTGTTGATCCTGAAAAACTTTATTCTCCGGCGGAGGCCCTAGAATTAGTAAAAGAGTGTGCCTTCGCTAAATTTGACGAAACTGTGGAACTAGCCCTTAAGCTAGGGGTGGATCCCCGTCACGCCGATCAGCAGGTGCGGGGGACCGTTGTGCTGCCCCACGGGACCGGAAGGGATATCCGTGTCTTAGTGTTTGCCAAAGGGGAAAAAGCGGGAGAAGCCGAAGCAGCCGGCGCCGATTTTGTGGGTGATGAAGATTTAGCTGAAAAAATCCAAGGCGGTTGGACTGATTTTGATGTCGCCATCGCCACCCCGGACATGATGAGTGTAGTCGGCAGGTTAGGCCGCATTTTAGGCCCCAGGGGTTTAATGCCCAATCCCCGCACAGGCACTGTTACTTTAGATATTGCCAAAGCGGTGGAGGAAACAAAAGCGGGTAAAGTGGAATACCGCGTTAACAAAGAAGCAGGCATGCATGTGCCTATCGGTAAAGTTTCCTTTAGCCGGGAGCAGCTTTATGATAATTTCTCGGCCTTGATGGATGCCGTGATTAAAGCCCGGCCCGCCAGCTCCAAAGGCAGGTTTATCCGCAGGTTGTATGTTTCCAGCACCATGGGCCCGGGAATTCGCATTAATCCCCAAGAAGTTGTAGCTAAATAATTGAGAGGTTGACCGCAATTTTAGCCTATGTTATACTGGTTTTGTGAAATAAAGGAATAAAGAAACCGCAGACAGCCGGTGTCAGCAGCCTTTTAAACGGGGCAAAACCGCAGGGTGATTGAAACTCTGCCGACCTGACTTAATGAAAGCTTCTTTTAGAAGCTTCGCCTGCCGAGGTTGGAGAAGGATAGTTTTAAGGATGCTTTACAAAGGATCTCCGCCCGGCGCGGTGGATCCTTTTTTGGTTTCACGGGGAGGTGAAATAAATGGCAAGAAGCCGCAAGGTGGCAATGGTTAAGGAAATTGGCGATCGCCTTTCCCGTACTCAAGGGGCTGTTATTACAGATTACCGCGGTTTAAACGCCGGGGAAATGACAGTTTTGCGCAAGGAGCTGCGGGAGGCAGGAGTCGAATTTAAAGTTTTAAAAAACACGTTAGCTATTTTGGCAGCTAAGAATCAAGAAATGGAAGAGCTGATTCCGCTCTTAAACGGTCCGACCGCTTTCGCCTTTGGCTATGAAGACCCGGTAGTTGCTGCTAAGATCATTAGTGAATTTGCAAAAAAGAACCGAGTCCTGGAAATTAAAGGCGGGATACTGGAAGGAAAAATCTTGGATCCCGATGGTGTTAAAGAACTTGCAGATTTGCCAAGCAGGGAGGTTCTTTTATCTATGGTCGCCCGGGGTATGCAAGGGCCTATTGCCGGCCTAGTTAACGTGCTGCAGGGTAATATCCGTAAGTTAGTGTATGCTCTGGAGGCGGTTCGGCAGCAAAAAGAAGCTAATGCTTAGCACTTAATTTAAGGAGGGTGTTGACATGAATAAAGACGATATTCTAGAAGCAATTGAAAAGATGACTGTTTTGGAACTTAGTGAGTTGGTTAAAGCCATGGAAGAAAAATTTGATGTTTCCGCTGCAGCCCCGGTTGCTGCTGCTGCTGCCCCTGCAGCTGTAGCAGAGGAAGCTGAAGAGCAGACTGAATTTGATGTGATCTTGGCAGAAATTGGCCAAAAGAAGATTAATGTAATTAAAGTTGTTCGCGAAGTGACCGCTTTAAGCCTGAGGGATGCCAAAGCATTAGTAGATGAGGCTCCCAACCCTGTCAAGGAAGGTATTTCCAAGGACGAAGCCGAAAGCATCAAGGAAAAATTGGAAGAAGCCGGTGCTACTGTAGAGATTAAATAATTGTATTCTTTTAAAAAACAAGGGATCTTCCCAGGGAAGGTCCCTTGTTTTGCTTGACAAGAAAAAACCTCTGTGATATCATTGAACAGTGGCAAAAGGGGGAAATTATACCTAGTTAGTTTTTATTCAACATAACTGTGGGGAAATCCTGCTTAGTTCCCATTTTATTTTTGAAGGTTAATAGTTAAAGCGAGGGACGACACCCTTGCTTTTCGTCATGTTTTTCGGGATACCAGAAAAAGAGGTGAGGGCTATTGGTAAAAACTAAGCACGTGGGAAGGCGGAAGCGCGTCAATTTCGGGAAAATTGATGAAGTACTGGAAATGCCTAATTTGATTGAGATTCAGCACAAATCCTATCAGTGGTTTTTGAAAACAGGTCTTAGGGAAATGTTTGACGATGTTTCTCCGATTCAGGATTTTACTGGTAACTTAGTACTGGAGTTTATGGATTATTACTTCGGAGAACCGAAATATTTAGTGGAAGAGTGCAAAGATCGAGATGTGACGTACGCTGCACCTCTCCGGGTGCGAGTAAGGCTAGTTAATAAAGAGACCGGCGAAGTAAAAGAACAGGAAGTATTTATGGGTGACTTCCCTTTAATGACCGAGCACGGTACATTTATTATTAACGGTTCTGAGCGGGTAATCGTGAGCCAATTAGTGAGATCCCCCGGTGTTTATTTTAATTATACAGTAGATACGAGCGGAAGAAAACTCTATTCCGCCAACATTATCCCCAACCGCGGCGCCTGGCTGGAGTTTGAGACAGATTCTAATAATATTATTTCGGTTCGTATTGATCGAACTCGGAAACTGCCTGTAACAGTTTTAATCCGAGCTCTGGGGTTAGGCAGCGATAGTGCTATTTTGGATGCTTTCCACGAAGCACCGTCCATTCGGGCTACCCTGGAGAAGGATAACACCCAATCTGAAGCGGAAGCCTTAATAGAAATTTATAAGCGTTTGCGCCCTGGTGAACCGCCGACAGAAGAAAGCGCCCGGGGCTTGTTTTCTACACTTTTTCATGAGCCGAAACGCTACGATTTGGCTAGTGTGGGCCGCTATAAAATTAATAAGAAACTGCGCCTTACCGAAAGGCTGGTCGGCCGGGAGGCGGTGGAAAACATTGTTGATCCCAACACAGGTGAGCTGCTTGTAGAAAAGGGTCAAAGGATTTCCCGGCGGCAGGCGGAGCTAATCAGTACTTTAAAGATCAACGCTGTTTTAGTTTCTGCCCGGGATGGGGAAGTTGTAAGGTTGTTTTCTAACGAACAACCCGATCTCAACGTGACCGTAATTACCCCTGAAGATATTTTGGCTGCGGTCAACTATCTGGTCGGCCTGTCTTTCGATATTGGTACTGTTGATGATATCGATCATTTGGGAAACCGCAGGTTAAAAAGTGTTGGTGAACTCTTGCAAAACCAGTTTCGTATCGGGCTAAGCCGAATGGAAAGAGTTGTTCGGGAACGGATGACAATTCAGGATGTGGAGATTATCACTCCCCAAGCCCTGATTAATATCCGCCCGGTTGTAGCTGCTATTAAGGAATTTTTCGGCTCTAGTCAGTTGTCTCAGTTTATGGATCAGACTAATCCCTTAGCTGAATTAACTCACAAACGCCGTTTAAGCGCCCTGGGCCCCGGCGGGCTTTCCCGGGATCGGGCCGGTTTCGAGGTGCGGGACGTTCACCATTCCCACTATGGCAGAATGTGTCCTATTGAGACACCTGAAGGCCCCAATATTGGTTTGATCGGGGCTTTGTGCACTTACTCCCGGATTAACGAATACGGTTTTATCGAAACTCCCTACCAAGTTGTGGAAAATGGCCGGGTTACAGATGAAATCCGCTATTTAACCGCAGATGAAGAAGATGCTTTCCGGATTGCCCAAGCTAACGAGGAAATAACGGCTGGGCGGGCCTTTTCCCGCAAAAAGGTGACGGTAAGGGAAAAAGAAGAAATCAAGATTGTGCCCGCGGAATTTGTGGAATACATGGACGTTTCGCCGAAGCAAATTGTCAGTATTGCCACAGCCTTGATTCCCTTTTTAGAAAACGATGACGGGGCCCGGGCTTTAATGGGTGCCAATATGCAGAGGCAGGCGGTGCCCCTGCTGGAAGCTGAAGCGCCTTTAGTCGGTACCGGGATGGAATACAAAGCGGCCATTGATTCCGGTGCTGTCCTTTTGGCAAAAAACGGAGGCACGGTGGAGAAAGTTACCAGCCGGGAAATAGTGGTTAAAACTGCATCCGGGCGCGACTATTATCCCTTGGCCAAATTCGAACGCTCGAACCAGGGTACTTGTGTGAACCAAAGGCCGCGCTGTGTTGTTGGACAGGAAGTTGAGGCAGGCCAATTGTTGGCAGACGGCCCTTCCACCGAACATGGGGAATTGGCCTTGGGGCGCAATGTGGTGGTGGCCTTCGTGCCTTGGGAAGGCTATAACTTTGAAGACGCCATTTTACTCAGCGAGGAATTAGTTAAAGACGATGTTTTTACATCCATTCATATAGAAGAGTACGAGGCCCAGGCTCGTGACACGAAATTGGGCCCTGAAGAAATCACCCGGGATATTCCCAATGTGGGTGAAGACAGTCTCAAAAACCTTGATGATCGCGGTATCGTCCGCATCGGGGCGGAGGTTAAACCGGGGGATATCTTGGTCGGTAAGGTTACGCCTAAAGGCGAGACGGAGTTAACCGCGGAAGAACGTCTCTTACGGGCCATTTTTGGCGAAAAGGCCCGGGAAGTGCGGGATACCTCTCTTAGGGTCCCTCACGGTGAGGGAGGCATTGTAGTTGACGTGAAAATGTTTTCCCGGGAGGACGGGGATGAACTCTCCCCCGGGGTTAATCGCTTGGTTCGCTGTTATGTAGCTCAGAAAAGGAAGATTTCCGAAGGGGATAAAATGGCGGGGCGCCACGGAAATAAAGGGGTTATTTCCCGGATTATGCCGGTGGAGGACATGCCGTTCTTACCTGACGGCACTCCGGTTCAGATCGTCCTTAATCCCTTGGGGGTTCCTTCCCGGATGAATATTGGGCAGGTTTTAGAAACCCACCTGGGCATGGCTGCAAAACTTTTGGGTATTCATGTAGCTACCCCTGTTTTTGACGGGGCCAGCGAAGTTGAAGTAATGGATATGATGGAAAAGGCCGGTATGCGCCGGGATGGAAAGACTATTCTTTATGACGGCAGAACCGGTGATCCTTTTGATAACCCCGTTACTGTAGGTATTATCTACATGGTGAAATTAGCACATTTGGTGGACGATAAGATCCACGCCCGTTCCACAGGGCCTTATTCTTTGGTTACCCAGCAGCCCTTAGGGGGCAAAGCACAGTTTGGCGGCCAAAGATTCGGCGAAATGGAAGTATGGGCTTTAGAAGCCTACGGTGCAGCTTACACTCTGCAGGAAATATTAACGGTCAAATCCGACGATGTGGTTGGCAGAGTGAAAACCTACGAAGCTATTGTTAAAGGGGAAAATATTCCCGAACCGGGGGTGCCCGAATCTTTCCGGGTTTTGATTAAAGAACTGCAGAGCTTGGCTTTGGATGTCCGGGTTTTAGGCGAAAACGAAAAGGAAATTGAAATCAAAGAAGAGGAAGAAGATATTAGTGAGATGGCTCGGGAGCTGGGCATTGATATTCAAGGACGCAGCACCAGTACTAGCATCACCCGCTCTCCCAAACCCGCTAAACGCAAAAAGCCTACTGAGGATGAGGACGAAGAGGAACTTGATGTAAATGATGAAGAGCCGGCAGACGAAGAAGATGATGATGGGGACGAATCCGATTACGACGAAGAAGATATTTCCCTCGATGAATTGGACGACGATGATGAGGATGTTTTATAGATTTGCAGTTGGCGGATAGATAAAAAGGAGGGACAGCCTTTGCTGGACGTCAATAATTTTGATCGAATTCGAATTGGCCTGGCGTCACCAGAACAGATCCGGGCGTGGTCAAGTGGTGAGGTCAAGAAACCGGAAACAATCAACTATCGAACGCTAAAACCGGAACGAGAAGGCCTTTTTTGTGAAAAAATATTCGGGCCGACGCGGGACTGGGAATGCCATTGCGGCAAGTATAAGCGTGTTCGCTATAAGGGCATTGTCTGTGATCGCTGCGGGGTAGAGGTTACCCGGGCAAAAGTGCGGAGGGAGCGGATGGGTCATATTGAATTGGCCGCTTCTGTGTCCCACATTTGGTTTTTTAAAGGAATACCTTCCAGAATGGGCTTGATTTTAGACATCTCGCCCCGGACTTTAGAAAAGGTACTTTATTTTGCATCTTATATTGTTATTGATCCTGGAGAGACTTCCTTAGCCAAACAGCAGCTTTTAAGCGAAGGCGAATACCGGGAATACCGGGATCGATACGGTAATTCTTTTTCTGCGGGTATTGGCGCCGAAGCGGTTAAACAGCTCCTGGGGGAACTGGATCTTGATCAGATGAGCAAAGAATTGCGTCAGGAGATCATGGATACTTCCGGGCAGCGCCGTATTCGGGCGGTCAGGCGCTTGGAAGTTGTGGAAGCTTTCCGCTCTTCAAAAAACGATCCTACTTGGATGATTTTGGATGTAATACCCGTGATTCCGCCGGAGCTGCGGCCCATGGTCCAACTGGACGGAGGCCGGTTCGCCACTTCTGATTTAAATGATCTCTACCGGAGGGTCATTAACCGCAATAATCGGCTTAAACGCCTTTTAGAGCTGGGTGCTCCTGATATTATTGTCCGCAACGAAAAACGCATGCTGCAAGAAGCTGTAGATGCCTTAATTGACAACGGCCGCCGCGGCCGCCCTGTAACCGGGCCGGGAAACCGCCCCTTGAAATCTTTGAGCGATATGCTCAAAGGCAAACAGGGCCGTTTCCGGCAAAATCTTTTGGGCAAGCGGGTTGATTATTCCGGCCGCTCCGTTATTGTAGTGGGGCCGAACTTGCGTATGCACCAATGCGGTTTACCGAAAGAAATGGCCTTAGAGCTGTTTAAGCCTTTCGTTATGAAAGAACTAGTGGAAAAGGGCCTGGCGCACAATATTAAAAGCGCTAAAAAGATGGTGGAAAGGGTCCGCCCCGAAGTTTGGGACGTAGTAGAAGAAGTTATTCAAGAGCACCCTGTGCTTTTAAACCGCGCACCCACTTTGCACCGCTTGGGTATTCAAGCTTTTGAGCCGGTCTTAGTGGAAGGCAAAGCAATTCAGATTCACCCTCTGGTTTGCACAGCTTATAATGCTGACTTTGACGGCGACCAGATGGCTGTGCATGTCCCTCTTTCCGCAGAAGCGCAGGCGGAAGCGCGCCTGTTAATGCTCTCTACTAATAATATTCTGGTTCCTTCCAGCGGAAGACCCATTGTTACACCGACCCAGGATATGGTTATCGGTTTGTATTACCTAACAGCCCACCAAGAAGGGGACAAAGGGGAAGGCCGCTATTTCGGGTCCGAAGATGAGGTCAGTCACGCCTTCAATGCCGGTTCCATCGGCTTGCATGCTTTGATAACCCTGCGCTTGGAAGACGGGCGGCGCATTAAGACCACTGCCGGGCGTTTGTTCTTTAACAGCATTCTGCCCGCGGAAATGGAGTTTATAAACAAAGAGCTGGATAAGAAAAAGATGGGCGGCTTGGTAGATAGGCTTTATAAATTGAAAGGGGCTAAAGAAACTGCCCTGATTTTAGATAAAATTATGCAGTTGGGCTTTAAGTATAGTACAAAATCAGGTACTTCCGTCTCCATTGCGGATATCGTTGTACCTACTGGTAAACACGAGAAGATCCGTTTGGCGGAAGAGGAAGTGGAACAAATTGAAACCCAATTCCGCAGAGGCCTGCTGACCCCCGAGGAAAGATATCAAAGGGTCTGCACTGTCTGGACTAGGACAAAAGACGAAGTTACTCTGGAGATGCTGGAGAACTTTGACAAGTTCAACCCTGTTTATATGATGGCGGTTTCCGGTGCTCGGGGCAATGAATCCCAAATCAGCCAGCTGGCGGGTATGCGCGGTTTAGTAGCGGATCCCACTGGCAAAACTTTTGAAATCCCCATTAAAGCAAATTTCCGGGAAGGGCTTACTGTTTTAGAATACTTTATTTCCAGCCACGGGACCAGGAAGGGCTTAGCTGATACTGCCATTAAGACCGCGGACTCCGGTTATTTAACCAGGAGGCTGGTAGACGTGTCACAAGATGTGATTGTCCGTGAGCACGATTGCGGAACGCGGGAAGGCATTGTTGTTAAGGCCCTGAAAGAGTTTTCAGGTGATCGGGAGTCTATTATTGAACCCCTTTGGGAGCGTCTAGCCGGCCGGGTGGCTATAGATACAGTCACAGATCCGGCAACGGGCGAAATTCTTGTGAACGCCAATGAAATGATCGACGATCAATGTGCACAAAGAATAGAAAATGCCGGTATTGAAGGGGTTAAAATTCGTTCTGTTCTGGCTTGCAATACTCGTTATGGTGTTTGCGTGAAGTGCTATGGACGTAATTTGGCTGACGGTGATTTAGTGGATGTGGGAGAGGCTGTAGGTATTGTGGCTGCCCAGTCCATTGGAGAGCCGGGAACCCAGCTCACCATGAGGACTTTCCACACGGGAGGGGTCGCCGGTGATGATATTACGGCGGGGCTGCCTCGGGTGGAAGAGCTGTTTGAGGCCCGTAAACCTAAAGGTCAGGCCATAATTAGTGAAATTGCCGGTATTTTAACCATTGGGGAATCCAGGGGAGTGCGCCGGGCCGTAGTTAAAAACGAAGAGGAGGAGAAATCCTATACTATTCCCTACGGTGCCCGCTTAAGAGTGAGGGACGGCAGTGAGATTGCTGCCGGAGACAGGATTACTGAAGGGTCCGTTAATCCCCACGATATCCTGGCGGTACAGGGAACCTTAGCAGTTCAAGAATATCTTGTGCAGGAAGTCCAGGAAGTGTACCGCTCTCAAGGTGTAAATATTAATGATAAGCATATCGAAGTTATCGTCCGGCAAATGCTGCGTAAGTGCAAAATTGAAAATTCCGGCGACACTTCCATGCTGCCTGGTTCATTGGTGGACGTTTCGGACTTCCACGAAGAGAATAAAAGGGTTGTGGAAGAAGGAGGAGTACCGGCGGAGGCTAAACCAATTCTGCTGGGGATTACCAAGGCTTCTCTGGCTACAGAGAGTTTCTTATCGGCTGCTTCTTTCCAAGAAACAACCCGTGTTCTAACGGAGGCCTCTATTAAAGGGCGCCTGGATAAACTGCTGGGCCTGAAAGAAAACGTAATTATCGGCAAACTGATCCCAGCCGGTACCGGTATGGCCCATTACCGGGATATTGGAATTGAAGTAGAAGGTGTCAATGAGGCCGTGGAAGACGGCGTTTCCGATGAGGAACCCGCCGATGTTGATGTGGAAGTCGCTTCGAACTAGTTTTTCGCATTATTTTATTGACAGAGACAACACTCAATGATAGAATTAGCTAGTGCTAGCCCGCAGGGACTTATCCCTGCGGGATCTCTGAGTAAGGGGAGACTACGATGCCGCACAGGCTAGCTCATTTGCCGAAAGTAGTAGGTGCTAAGCAGACACTTAAAGCCATTCAAAACGACATGGTTGAGCTGGTTTACCTCGCTCAAGACGCTGATCGCCGGGTAATTGCCCCGGTGCGCGCAGCCTGTAAGACAAAAGGAATTGATTTTGTTGAGGTAGGAACCATGGCCGAATTAGGAAAAGCTTGTTCTATAGAGGTTGGGTCTGCCGTAGCAGCAATCGTGAAGACTGTATCTTAATTTAAATAGATTGAAGAAGGGGGGTTATCCGTAGTGCCAACTATTAACCAATTGATTCGGAAGGGCCGCAAAAGACAAAAATCCAAAAGCGCCGCACCCGCCTTGGGTTATACTCAAAACACTCTGCGTGATCAAGTCGTTTATAATCCGAAGGGGGCACCGCAAAAAAGAGGTGTCTGCACCAGAGTTTACACCGCCACGCCAAAGAAGCCGAACTCAGCTCTCCGCAAAGTAGCTCGGATTAGATTAACAAACGGTATAGAGGTGACTTCCTATATTCCCGGGGAGGGCCATAACTTGCAAGAGCATAGCGTGGTCTTGATTCGCGGCGGCAGGATTAAAGATCTGCCGGGGGTGCGTTATCATGTAGTTCGAGGGACGCTCGATGCAGCGGGTGTAGATGAACGCCGCCAGGGCCGCTCTAAATACGGAACTAAAAAACCGAAATAATAATACTGCAAGTCTGGGAATAAAAAGGGGTGAAAACAAATGCCGAGAAAAGGAAGTGTGCCTAAGAGAGAAGTGACTCCCGATCCGGTGTACGGCAGTGAGTTGGTAACCAAGTTTATCAACACTTTAATGTTAGACGGCAAGAGAGGGATTGCGGAGTCTATTATGTACGGCGCTCTAGAGATGGGTGAAGGCAAAACCGGCATAAAACCTATCGAACTGCTGGATCAAGCTATGAATAATGTGATGCCGGTATTAGAAGTAAAGGCGCGCCGTGTAGGCGGCGCCACTTACCAGGTACCCGTGGAAGTGCGGGCTGATCGCCGGCAGGCTTTGGCTTTGCGCTGGCTGGTTCAGCACGCCAGGATGCGTGGTGAAAAAACCATGACTGAAAGATTAGGTGCTGAACTTATAGATGCAGCTAATAATCAGGGTGGTGCTGTGCGAAAGAAAGAAGACACTCATCGGATGGCTGAAGCTAATAAAGCTTTTGCTCATTACCGTTGGTAAAAACGGCGGGCTGCGGTGAGTTTACTCGGCTAGGAGGAGTAGTAAAGTGGGTAGAGAGTTTTCGATTGAAAACACAAGGAATATAGGAATAATGGCACATATAGACGCAGGTAAAACCACAACCACTGAGAGAATCCTCTTCTACACCGGGAAAGTTCATAAGATAGGCGAAACACACCATGGCGGAGCAACCATGGACTGGATGGCGCAAGAGCGTGAACGAGGAATCA
>JAAYRS010000143.1 GCA_012518645.1 Bacillota bacterium | reverse complement strand
CATAAGGCACAGCACAACGCAAAAATGCCCGTAGTCTGGCGTCCCTTTCGCCTGTTAAATAAAGGAATAAAGTTTCATCTAATATAGCAAGAGCCATGCGGCGTTTACGTGTCATGCGCGTAATCCTTTGTCTGGCTGTAAGACCAATACGACCGAAATAAAGCAAAATACTGCTTTGGCCTTTTAGCTTAGCCTCATAAATGGCAGAGCCAATATTGTCAGCTCCGGGACGCTCCCAGACCATTAGGACATCAAAAGTCGGTTGCGCCAAAGAACCAAACTGCGGAAATGGCCTGGCCTGATCACTTGCATCCATTTTTAAACGCAAGTGATGGTAGCCACTACTGTTTGGTTCAAGTGATCCACAGCCTGTCGTCTCCAATACCGTAAAACCTAAAAAAGTAAAAAGCTCCTTAATGCTTTTCCTAAAAAGCTTCTTTTTCTGTAAACGTAAGTTACGCCATGCGTTAAAGGCATCCTCAGTTTGTTTTAATTGTTTTTCAGGAATTTGACCATAATTCAAAGTAGTCCATTGTTTTCCCTGGCGCACTGCATCCAGAGCATCGCTGAATTTTTTGTTACCGCCGTGATTTAAGACCCCGCGGAATTTAGAAAACTCCATTAAATAATCACGAACAACAGTATCCTTTTCAACTAATTTCAACTCTTTGTTTTCGGTTAGATGTTCTCGAATTTTTGCCAGGTATTCATCTACCACCCGCGTATCCTTTCCTGCCAGGGCTAAATTCACCAAGGCACGAAATCTTTCCGCCCTTTCCGGTGTTGCTATTTTCCCTAATTGTGGACTTAAATCATTCCACAGTTCTGTAAGATGAGCAATCATGATTGCTGTTGCTCTGTTAAGTTCCTCATCCACCCTTTTTAATTTAGAGATTTCCTTAGCAAAATTTAAAGTAGCAAAAGCCTCAATGCTTTCCACTGTTGATACAAAACCAACCCGCTCATTTTCGCTGATAACACCATTAAACAAGGCTTTTTCAATATTGCCTGTGGTATCTTGAATCCGCAGGCGTAAAGCATCCTGGGATCCTTTCAGCTCTTTGGCGGCCATTGTTCTTAGGCTGTCTTTTGTGTCTTCATCTGCAGTTAATCCCATTGAGATAAGTCCTAAGAATCTTTGGTCCTGTTTACTCAGCCAGTCGCGGTAAGTACTCTCTTGTAATTCAAACCATTTAGAATTAGGAGTCATTTTTTGACGGGAGAGGATCTCTAAATCTCCCTGTGTGGGTAAACCATTATCCAAAAGCGCTAATTTGGGAAACCAGAAAAGGCGTTTAGCCAAAACTTCCTCTATATTATCGCAATATCTCATATTATCTTCAGCCATGCGGAAATACCAGTTCTCTTTTTTAGTAAAATTATGTACCGGTTCGGTGATAAATTGTAACAACAACTGTAAATTTTCACGGACGAAATTCAAACCGATGCGCTGCTTTATTTGCCCGTTCTTGGCCTCCCTTTTAAGTTCACTTATTGCCGGGGGGATGTATTTTTTTAATTCGCTTGCTAATCGTTCAATATGTTCATGCTTCCAATTTCTACCGGAATCATCTGCCTCTTCAATCAGAGCAACCCATTCACCGGCAGTTTCCACCATTTCAGCAATAATGCGCATAACTCTGTTTTGTTCAAATTTTGCCAAAGGATTATCCCGCTTACGCATGCTTTTCATATCTGCTGCAGTAATTGCATTTATAATCTGATCATTAGTTATCCAATCCTTTAAAACTGTTTTAACTTCATTTAATTTATCACGCTGATCTGAACTGCCCCGTCGAAGAGCCCAGTACAAAGCCGAAGATTCCCCGAATATTTCCCTCCAAATTCTAT
>JAAYRS010000022.1 GCA_012518645.1 Bacillota bacterium | reverse complement strand
GTTTTCCCCTGGAAGAGGTGTTGGAATACCTAATGGGTGCCAGCGGCCGGGAGTTCGACCCGCACTCGGTGCGCAAATTTATCAACTGTATTTCCTTTTACCCCGTCGGCGCGGAGGTAGAACTAAACACAGGGGAGCGGGGAGTAGTCGTCAAGTCTAATAAAGGCTTGCCTACCCGCCCTATCGTTAGGGTTGAGAAAAACATCTACGGACAGGCGGTGCCAAGAGGCTATTTAGTCAACCTAGCGGAACAAACAACTTATTTCGTGAAACGAAGACTAGACAGTGATATGGGTTAGGTGAACGAGATGACTAATTCCCATGCAGATTTTATCCTTAGATTATATGAGGCTTGCCTCTTATCGCCAAATTGCCCTTATACCGAGTTGGGGAACCAGCTGGGCCGGCAGTTGGGCTTTTTCTCTCTGAGCATCTGGGCGCAGCATCTTTTAGTAAGGGAAGCATCAGCGCCAATCGTTTTTTTTCAGAAGGGCGGGGCGGAAAAAAATCCCGTAGAGGGCCGGGATCTTGCCGCCCAAGTTTTTAAAAAGCCTGAAATTAAACAAGGTACCCGCAACAATCTCTACTACTGGGTAGGCCCCCTAGCGGGAGCCCAGATTCAAAGTGCATTAATTGTCTGGTCTGATCAGCCTTTTTCCCCCTCGGACCTAGCATCTTTAGAGGCACTCGCTCCCCGTTTAACGGTGCTTCTTGATTTGATCCAGCTTAATGATTTAAGCGATTCTCACCGGGTGGCGCGCGAACTGCAGGCTGCTAAATTTATCCAGGAGCGCTTAACGCCCCCTTTGGATGCCTTGGGAGGTAAGGAATTTCTTTCCTACCGCATGCTGCCCCTGCATGAACTAGGCGGCGATTACCTTGATATTATCCCCTTTGCAGACGGAAGCGTGGGTTTAACCGTGGCGGATGCAATGGGCAAGGGGGTTCCAGGAGCCTTTATTATGCTTATGGCCCGCACCATTTTTCGCTTTATAGCGGGCGGTAAAATACCCCCTGATCGCATTTTGTCCGTATTAAACAACCAATTTGCCCGGGAAGTACAAGATATGGGTGTTTTTGTTACCCAGTTTTACGGTATTTACGATCCCCAAAAGAGTGAGCTGCTCTATGCTAACGCCGGGCATAATCCCCCTTTGCTCTACCAGAGACGGCTGGGCCAAACTAGGGTTTTAAAGGGCGGAGGCGTGGCTTTGGGGGGCAAAATGGGTGCAGTTTATAAAAGCTATAAAGTTAAACTGGAAAGCGGGGATATCTTAGCTGTCTTCAGCGACGGTCTTTGGGATGCCCGCAATGGGGAAGGGGTCCGCTTCGGCAGGCAGGGCTTGGAAAACGCGGTTTTAAGTTATAAAGAATACACTGCTGATGCCATTTGCGACGGATTAATGCGCAAAATTATGCAGCACAGCCAATCCCAGGAAGACGATCTCAGTTTTCTAATTTTGAAAGCGGATTAAGCAAAGATAAAACTGTTCAGGTGGCCTGGAAGGGTACCTAAACCTTTCCAAGCGGATCGGCCGGGAGCCAAAACGAGGCGGTGCGGATATTTTATTTCAAAATGCCTTGTACTCGCGCTGCTTAGAAAGGCCGTCCCTACCGTATATTTTTGAGATCCTTATAAGTCACTGCTTTCTATACTCTTTTGATTTTCCGTGCCCTAATTAATTTTGTGCAGTGTTTTGCGAATCTCGTGGGCTAATTTTAAAGCTGTCTCATACGGTATATCTGCTTGTTGGGCCAATCTTTCCAGGTCAAATTCCGCTTCGGAGTTAAGATAAGGGATCAATAATTCTGTAAAACGTTTTAAATCATCCGGCTGAGCGAAACTGTCCGGTGCGGGTTTGGGGCTAAATTTCTGTTCATAGGGGTTGAGAATGATTTTTTTCCGGAGGACTTTTTCCGCTGCCAGCAAGCCTCCCGCTGTTACCCTTATTTCCGGTACTGCAGGAAGAACGAAGCCTAGCTCAGCCAAGGTGCCAACTAGTTTATTGTAGCCTCTTTCCGTGAGCGAGCCGACTATCAGCCGCTGTTCTTGGGAAGAGAAGTAACAGGAGCAAAAATGGGGCCCTTTTCTCCAATGTTTTAATCCCAGTTTGTAAAGATCTTCTTTCCGTTCAAGGAAAAAATACCGCTCCCAGCGGGGGGGATCGAATTTTTCCAGCCCAAGCTCGGATTGATTAATCACCAGCAGATCTGTTTTGTGGTAAGTTAAGGGGAATTTAGCAGCGATAAACAAAGCCATAAAAGGCAGAGGGTCTTGCTGCAGCCTTTGTTCCAATTCCGCAAGGTTAAGTGGCCGGGCCTCAAGCTGCTGGGCAAAAAACAGAAGATCATAGGGCTGCAGGCCCTGAAAATAACTGATGGGGCCGTAAGTTTGAAAACAATCCCCGTTGGAAGCAAGCAAGGCGAAATAAAGGGACATGCCTCCCAGCGCTTCATATTTGGCAATCCCGGGTGAATAAAGCAGGAGGCTTTCCTCTGTTAAAGCATTTTTCATTTCAAAGACATTATTCCCCAGCACCGCTTGGGGCCGGATAAAGGCAAAACGCCAGGGATGGCTGAATTGAAAATAAAGGTATTCCTGCTCCCTGGGGCTTTTCCTTAAAATTAGGGGATGGGCAAAATAGTTGAGAGCTAAACCGTCCGGGCCGAAAAGCTTAAATGCTAAGAATTGATCTATGACGGCGGGCACCCAATTAGGCGGAAGATCCCGGACAACGTGCGTATATTTCTGGGCAATTTGCCCCGTAAAGGTTTGGTGTAGGTCAGTATCTTCAATAATCAGGGGAATCAATAAATTATCGATCATTCGGCGGGAAAGGGTATTGGCGCGGTCACAACTACAGCGCAGTTTTTTCGGATTCGCCATGGTCCGGGCCTCCTGGGTTTCCAGATTTCCAATTCTATATGCAAAGTGTTCGGTATGAAGGGGTAAAAACCTGTCCTAAAAAGTAAAGGATTATTATTTTTTATCTGCAGGGGTGGTTGGGGCTCTCAAGAAAGAAACTTAAAAAGGGCGGCTTTTAAACATGGCTTAATTTCTTCTAATTAATTATAACTTCCCGCAGCAATGTTGGAATTTAAGGCCGCTGCCGCAAGGGCAGGGGGCGTTACGGCCGATTTTCTTTTTCGTGGTAAAGTCGTAAACGTTATCTACCAGCGGCCTGGGTTGTTTTAGAAGGGCCCTTCCTTGGAAAAAATCATCCGGGGAATACCCCTTAAAAACCCAAGAGGGGGTGGCTAGATAATAATTGACGACTAACTTTGTCAGCGTTTCCAAGATTGGTTCCGATTCAATCCGTAGGTATTCTGCCGCGGCGGCGGCAATGCTGAGGGGATCAACACCATTTTGCACTAGTTCAAAAAGGACAACGGTAACGTCGGCGGTGTCTTCTTCCTGGAAACCTTGGTTGGCAAGAAACTTTTGTAAAGCTAAACCTTCGGGGATCTGTTCCTTAAAACCCGGTTCTCCTGCCCGCCAGATTTGGCTTTTTGTAAAACTGCGGTAGTTTAGCTCGGAAATCCTCTGGCGTTCTTCCCAGATATACTCTAAATCCACAAGCCTTAGATCTGAAAAAAGCCCGCTTTCAAAGAATATATCCCAGGTGTAAAAACCAATTTCGGCGACAATTGCGGTAATCAGCTTTTCAGACAAAGGGCGGTCCAAATAACCGTTGATAAAATCGGCCAGCTCTTCTGCTGTTAAGACACCATAGTAATAAAGGAGGCCTTTGGCCAATCTGGCCACCTCTGTGTTCCTATTTATAATTTTCTGGAAGTCTTCTTGCGCCAGGCTCAAAAATAGGTCTTTTATTTCGGAGGGTAAAAATAAATAATCAACTTCATACAAGGTTTTGGTAAAACCGATGCCCTCGTCTAAAAGGTATTCCGCCGCGTCATCGTGCAGCCTTGAATCTAGGGTGTAAAAGGAATCGTTGGCGGCAATTTGTTGTATTAAATCAAAAACCGGTTGGTCCCAGTAATGCATTTTTTGAAAAACAGCCTTGGGCAAGAGCCGGGTCATCTGCTCGACTAATTCCGGTTTATTAAGGCGGCTGACTTTTTTTATGCCTAACCTTCGGCAGGTGCTGAGCAAATCGTCTTTAGTTTGCATATTTAAAGTTTTTTTAAGGGAAACGTCTGTGTTAAACATGGAAGCAATCATCTCCGCGGTGCTTATTTTTTCTAAGTGCATAATTCTAGTTTAAAACTAAGTTACCTCCAGGAAAATGTAATCTCCCGGAAAGAAAAGCCGAGACGGTGAAGCGAGCCGAAATTGTAAATTTACCGGGGATTAATGCTTGCAAAAGGGAGGTAACAAGGCTAGGATAAAGATGCACCAGAAAAGCTTATCTCCCTAACGCCTTTAATTCCAAAAAAGCAAATCTAATTGTAATATCTTATTTCTGTTCCGGCCGGCGGTTCCAGGATTTAGGCGCAGGGTTCCAAAATATTATTGCCATTACGTTTGCGGGAGGACGATCTAATGTTTAAAATAGTGGGGAAAGATTTATTAGCCCCTAATATTTATAAGATTTTAGTAGAGGCACCCTTGGTGGCGGCGAGAGCACGGCCGGGGAATTTTGTGATCATTAGGGTTCATAATGCGGGTGAAAGAGTGCCTATAACCGTATCCAATCACGATTCGGAGGCCGGGACCCTCACTTTAGTAATCCAGGCAGTCGGTAAAAGTACAAAAGACATGGCGGATTTGGAAGTAGGCGATGCCATTCGAGATATTTTAGGCCCTTTGGGCGTCCCGACCAAAATTGAAAAGGCCCGGCGGATCATTGGTGTTTGCGGCGGGATTGGGGTGGCGCCAATGCTTCCCCTGCTGCGGGCCTATCGGCGGCAGGGGACGGAAATTGTGACCATTCAGGGGGCCCGCAGCGGGGAACTCTTAATTTTACAAGATGAGGTAAAAACAGTTAGTGACGAGGTCATTTTAGTTACGGATGACGGCAGCATCGGCGGGAAAGGCTTGGTGACCAATCCGCTGCTGGAACTATTAGGGCAGGGGGCCCAATTCGATCACGCTCTTGCTATTGGGCCCGCCGGGATGATGCAGGCTGTCTGCCAAGTTACCCGGGATTACGATTTGCCCACAACTGTCAGTCTAAATGCGATTATGATCGATGGTACGGGTATGTGCGGAGGCTGTAGGGTTACAGTGGGAGGAGAAACCAAGTTTACTTGCGTCGATGGGCCGGCCTTTGACGGGCATGCCGTGGACTTCGAGGAATTGATTTTAAGGCAGGCTTACTACCGGGAAGAAGAGGAATACGCGCGGGAATGCCGGCGCTGCGGGGAGGAAGGATAAGTTATGCGGCAAAGAATACGACCGAGGATAAAAATGCCCAAAAGGGATCCGCAAAAACGCGGCTGTGATTTCCAAGAAGTGGCCTTGGGCCTGGAGCCGGAAATGGCCGTTTTAGAGGCCCAGCGCTGTTTGCAGTGTAAAACCCAGCCTTGTGTAAGCGGTTGCCCGGTAGAAGTGCCCATTCCGGAATTTATCCATTTAATCAGCATAGGCCAATTTGAAGCGGCGGAAGCCAAAATCAAAGAAAAAAATAGCCTGCCGGCAATTTGCGGGCGGGTCTGTCCTCAGGAAAGTCAATGCGAAGAGCGCTGTATTTTAGCTAATGTGGGGGAACCGGTGGCCATAGGGATGCTGGAGCGCTTTGCGGCCGATTACGTCCGGGGCCTTCCAGACGGATCAGCCCTTTCACCCCGGCCTTCTTTGAAAAAGAAGAAAGAACGGATTGCCGTGATCGGTTCCGGGCCCGCCGGGCTAAGTTGCGCTGCAGAGTTGGCCCTTGACGGCTATCAAGTAGATGTCTTTGAGGCTTTACACGATACGGGAGGTGTTTTGCGTTACGGGATCCCCGAATTCCGCCTGCCGAAGGCCATAGTGGACGAAGAGGTTCGATATGTACAGTCCCTGGGCGTAAATATTATTACCAATGTGGCTGTCGGGCTTACCTTAGATTTCTTGGAAATGCTGCGTACCCAAGAATATGCTGCAGCTTTTATCGCTACAGGTGCCGGCCTGCCCTACTTTTTAAATATTCCGGGGGAAAATTTAAATGGGGTTTATAGTGCTAATGAGTTTTTGACTAGGGCCAACTTGATGAAAGCTTATCTCTTTCCCAAATACGATACACCGATTAAAGTGGGCCGTAAAGTGGCCGTGATCGGGGGAGGGAATGTAGCTATGGACGCGGCCAGGACATCGCTGCGCCTGGGCTCAGAGAAAG
>JAAYRS010000142.1 GCA_012518645.1 Bacillota bacterium | reverse complement strand
TAAACTGGACAATCATTAAAAAGGTTCCCATATTGAACAACACCCCCTCAGCCGTTTCTCATCACGCCGTTATTTTATCATAGAGTGCCCCGGGAAGCAAGGGCCGGCCAAAATTAGTTGCTGCCCTTAAGAAAAGACCGGAACCAACGTCCGCTGTCTTTAAGAATCCTCTTCTGGGTCTTAAAATCCACATAAATAAGGCCGAAACGGCGTTCGTAACCATAGGCCCATTCAAAATTATCCAGTAAAGACCAGACATAATACCCTTTTAAAGGCACACCGGCTTCCACAGCCCGAGCTGCTTGGGCAAAGTGTTCTTTTAGATAGTTCTTCCTTTCAAAATCGGCAACCCGCCCCTCTTGAGGGGTATCTTCAAAAGCGGCGCCGTTTTCCGTAATATAAAGGGGGAGAGGGCCGTAATCCCGATCCACCCGGGACAGAAGATCGAATAATCCCTGGGGGTAAACCTCCCAGCCCATAGCCGTCAGCTCCCTTTCCGCAGGATATTTAACGGGCCGGCCTTCTTTGTCCGCGCCGATCCTGTCTCTGCTGTAATAATTGATACCCAAAAAATCAAGAGGGGCAGCAATTAAGGAGAAATCACCCTCCTGCACGAAGGAGCCGATGAAGCTGCTTTCCTGCAGATCCCGAGGATATTCCCCCCGGAAGAGGGGATCCAGATACCAGCGATTTTGAAAGCCGTCCCGGAGCCGGGCCGCCTTTAAATCCTCGGGGCGCTGGGAAACGGGCTCTTGGGGAATCAAATTCAAACTAATCCCTATCTTGGGGCTTAAATTTTCTTCCCTGTAGGCCTGCAGGGCGAGGCCGTGGGCTAGAAGCAAGTTGTGGGCCGCCTGCAGATACCCTTGGGGGCTCCTTATTCCGGGAGCATGCTCACCGCTGCCGTAACCCAGATAAGCGGAACACCAGGGCTCATTAAGGGTAATCCATAGTTCTGCAAGATCCCCTAATTCTTGAAAAATTAAGGCGGCGTAGTCCCTAAAATAGTAAGCCGTGTCCCGATTAAGCCAGCCGCCCTTATTCTCCAGGGCTTGAGGCAAATCCCAGTGGTACAAAGTAGCCGCGGGCCTGATACCAAGTTCCTGCAGACCCATCAAAAGTTCTTTGTAAAAGCCCAACCCTTTTGAATTCACTTTGCCGCTGCCCCGCGGAAAAATACGGGGCCAAGCGATAGAAAAGCGGTAGCTGTCCACTCCCAAGCCGGCGATCAGCCTTAAATCCCGCCGAAAAAGATTGTAGTGATCGCAGGCCAAATCACCGGTGTGGCCGCGGAGGACCTTACCAGGCGTTTTGCTGAAGCGATCCCAAATTGACTCGCCCCTCCCGTCTTGGTTAAAAGCACCTTCAATTTGATAGGCAGCTGTAGCCGCACCCCAGATAAAATCCTTTGGAAAGTTCACGGTTCCCCTCTTTTCTGTTTTTTTACATGGCGGGCAGGAACCCCGACCACCACCGCCCCCGGTTCAACATCTTTCAAGACAACTGCATTGGCACCTATTTTAGCACCGCGCCCGACGGTAATGGGTCCTAAAACTTTAGCCCCTGTCCCGATCATAACCCCATC
>JAAYRS010000021.1 GCA_012518645.1 Bacillota bacterium | reverse complement strand
CCATCCCACTGTGGAAGATGATGTTTTCATTGGGACAGGGGCAAAAATACTGGGCCCAATTACCATCGGCCGTGGAGCGAAGATCGGGGCCAATGCGGTAATCCTCAAAGACGTGGAGCCTGGCACGGTTGTAGTGGGGGTACCTGGCCGTCAAGTGATAAAAAAAGAATAAGCGCCTGGTTGAAGGAAATTAACGAGTGGACAGAAGGGCAATCATGAGGTTTCCTAGTAGGCTTTGATACCCAGGGAAAAATTCTCAAAGACAGCGCCCGCTGGTACCAATCCTTTCTTCAGGCCGAGGCCAGGAAGTAGTTGTCCGGCTTGAGTTTCCGCAAAAATTATAAGCACGGACAACCCGAAGATAAAGAAAGGGATTTTCGTTAGAAATAGGTGCCAAAAGTATGTTTTGATGGCCAAAAACAATGAAAAGCCCCCCGATATTTAGTATAATTAGGTTAGAACACAAAACCATACTAAACAAATCAAGGAGGCCCTTTCATGTGTTATTCTACCACAGATGTCTACGCCACGAAACGGGAAATCATTAATTACGCAAAAAAACTTACGGTAAATTCGAACAAGGTGGAATCTAAATTTATCACGCAGTTAGTTTACGGTCTTTTGAAATCCGGAAGTGTTGTCCTTAAAGACATAGCGGTGGCTTTAGACGAACCCATTAGAGTTAAGAACACTATTGATCGGCTTAGTAAAAATCTACAGCAACAGCTTTCACCGGACACTATGAAGAACTATACGCGGAAAATGATCAAAAGCCTACCAGAGGAGCCTTTAATCCTGGTTGATGATAGTGATGTCATAAAACCTTACGGAAAAAAATTCGAAGCCTTGGGCAAAGTACGCGATGGTTCCGATAAGGACGGTAGACTGGAGAAGGGCTATATGGTTACGGAAATAGTGGGGTTAACAGCGAACAAAAAACAGCCGATTAGCCTCTTTTCCCATATCCACTCCTCAAAAGAAAAAGATTATAAATCGACCAATGATATTTTGTTTCAGGGGCTAGACCGGGTTATTGGCTGTCTGTCCAAGAAGACAGGGGCAACCTTTGTTTTTGATAGAGGCTATGACATGAATGCCTTGTTTAATTACATGGCTAAGCAAGAACAAAAGTTTATTGTCCGCTTAACCGAAAAACGAAAACTGTTCTGGAAGGGAAAATGGTACAAATCAACTACCCTGAGAGATTCCCGGAAGGGAAAGATAAAAACCACTTTGATGTTTCGAGAAGGTGGTAAGACTGAGCACCAAACGGTTTATATTAGCCATTTACACATAAAAATAACAGCGAACAAGAATCCGGTCAATCTGGTACTTGTTTACGGCCTTGGGGAAAAGGCTATGATGCTTGCAACGAATCGTCCAATAACGAGCAAAGACGACGCTGTTCGTGTTGTAAGGGACTATATGTCTAGATGGCGCGTTGAGGAATATTTCCGCTTTAAAAAGCAGCATTTTAGCTTCGAAAACTTTCGAGTCAGAGGCCTAAGATCCATCAACAACCTAAACGAAATGCTGACCTACGCCATCGGTCTTTTAGGCTTGATAACCGATAAATTGGAAATCAATATTCTTCCCAAACGGCTCATTCGCAACTCTCGCTCTTTGCGTGAGGATGTTCAATTTCATTATTACCAAATGGGTAAGGGCATTTCAGCAACTTTAGCACATGCAAAGAAAGGGATTCAGGGGTGGTTTAGAAAACGGCGAAGCGGACCCAGGCAGTTAACCTTAGCGTTAGCTGCCTAGACACTAGTGTTTCTGTCCCCGAGACTGTAACCCCGAAAGGAAAAGCCCGGAATCGGGCCTTTTTGGGTACTTCAAAACCATGCAATTTAGTCTCGACCACGGATAAACTTAGAATCACCGCTTGCCAAACTCAAACCGAGTTTAATTTGGTTCATGATTTTGCGTTTTGCGGAAACTCAAGTTGTCCGGCTCTTGCTTGTAACGGCTCTCTATGGTAAAATAACGGGGTAGTAAGCTAAATGCAAAATCGTTTGTCTAGGTGGCAGGGGGGTGTCATTGATTGTGGGAACCTTTTTAATGATTGTCCAGTTTGTTGTTTCAATTGCTTTAATCGTGGCTGTGCTGCTGCAGGAAAGCAAAGGCGAAGGTCTTGGTTCCATCGGTGGAGGCAGTAGGATGTTTTTCAATCGGCGCAGAGGAACGGAACAAGT
>JAAYRS010000141.1 GCA_012518645.1 Bacillota bacterium | reverse complement strand
CCACGACCGAAACATCATCTTCCAAACCGTCCTCTTCGATTCTAC
The DNA here is from genome assembly GCA_012518645.1 of Bacillota bacterium. Lineage (GTDB taxonomy): Bacteria > Bacillota > Limnochordia > Darwinibacteriales > Darwinibacteriaceae > JAAYRS01. The sequence goes on along the minus strand of JAAYRS010000141.1, from coordinate 13,483 downwards.
CCTGCCGTATTGTAAAAAACGTATCTTCCGGTTGTTCAAAACCAACTACTCTGGGAACCTCTCCGGTCGTCAGAAGGCCGGGCATCAGCTGCAGCGGATCCTTTGTCAGAAAGAGCCGGCCGCCGTGTTTTTCTATTTCTGAAGGTTGATCCTTTAGATCCGTCCCTCTGCATTTTAAATGAGGAACTGTCCTAAAATTCAGCCTAAAGATATCCGGATGGCCTACCACGGGAATATTTTCCTTCCCCGTTTTTTCCAAAAAAGCCGCGATTCCCCCCGTATGATCGTAATGACAATGGGTTATTACGACCGCGTCCACCTCGGAAGGGGCAATTCCGAATTCATCCATGTTGTGCCTTAAAACACTGGGGCTTTGTCCCACATCAACAAGGATTGCCTGTTTGACGGATCCTCTCTGTGCTTGGAGCAGAAAGGAAGCCCCATGCTGCCCCCAAAAGTTTGTACCTGGCCGGGCAGTATTTTCAGCTAATACCAAAACTTTTAGGTAATCGAGCTGGCCTAGATCCATCTGCTTCCACCTCCTTGCCTTCAGCTGCAAAACGCTTCCGCTTTGGCAGCGAACTGTTTTCCGGATTAAAAATCTATTAAGCGCCCTCGGGGACTCAGCCCCCAATACAGAACAGATTTCTAACCAAATTCCCTTAAACTCTCCAAAATCCTGCCTTTTTTGCAACAATCGGGAAAAATTCACAAACATGACGAAAGGCAAATAGTTATGCACAAATGTCCAAAACTCCCCTGATCGATTTAGGGCTCCCCTCATTTTACCTTATTATAGAGGGATTTTTGGAACCGCATTATTCTAAGAAAGCAATAAAAGTCTCCTAAAAGAAGGAGGAAATTGATGTTTTGAAAAGAATTATAGATCCGTATATGCATTAACTATTCTAATAATTTAGCAACCACAATTGTCGCCACATTTCCAACAGTAAGGTTGCACTTGTTAAAGAAAGGAGCAATTAATATGCAAGGAACGGTATCAGTCACTAATCTGACAAAAACGTTCGTATCGAAGGACGAGACGGTGACAGCTGTCGATAATGTGACAATGTCTACCCCACCCAATAAGGTTTTAACTTTATTGGGCCCTTCAGGATGCGGAAAAACCACGCTGCTAAGATGTATAGCAGGGCTGGAATCCCCGAACTCCGGGGAAATTTCTATTGGCGGCGAAGTGGTTTGGTCAGGGGCTAAAGGTGTGTCCTTACCGCCGGAAAGAAGAAACATAGGCATGGTATTCCAATCCTATGCAATTTGGCCCCATATGACGGTCTTCGGCAATGTTGCCTATCCCTTAGAGGTCCGGAAAGTACCCAAAGCTAAAATAGAAAAGAAAGTAAAAGATATACTCAAACTTGTTCAATTAAGCGGCTTTGAAAACCGATCCGCAACCAGGCTTAGCGGCGGCCAGCAACAACGGGTAGCCTTAGCCCGGGCCCTGGTAGCCGAACCGGATGTAATCCTGTTCGACGAACCGCTCAGCAACTTAGATGCCAAACTCCGGGAAAGTACACGCAAAGAATTAAGATTGTTTTTATCTGATCTTTCCACTTCGGCCATTTACGTAACCCATGATCAGGTTGAAGCGTTAACTATTTCCGATGACGTGGCCATCATGCGGGACGGCTACATAGTCGAACGGGGCACTCCTCAACACATTTACCTCCGTTCTAACAATCCTTTTGTGGTGGATTTTATCGGCCGGGCTAATTTCTTAGAGGCAGTTATCAAAAGTTATGAGGATGAGAATCACGCTGTTGTATCCTGCGCCTTGGGCAACATTATCTGCAGCGCACCCGCAGGGCTAGCCGGCGGGACTTCCGTAACCATTTATACCCGCCCGGAATCTTTTGAGATTGTACCATCTTCTTCCCCTGCAGTTGAAAACGAGTTTAAAGGTACAGTTGGCAACGTACTCTTTGCCGGTGAGGCCCACGAGGTAGAACTGAAGGTTGACGGAGTTGACGTCCTGGCAAAAATGAAACTTCAAACCCCGCTTAAGAGAGGTGACCAAGTGCGCCTGCAGATAGGACGTGAATGGTGCCGCGCTCTTGATCCCGAGAAAGAGGAGGCTTAGTTGTGGCTAAACGCAGAAATTTCCCTTTAACCGCTCTGCTTATCATCCTAGTAGGCGCCCTTACAGTGGGGCCTGTGCTAATGTTGATTATAGGCAGCTTCTCCGAGGGGATCGGAACAGTTGGAAAATTTACTTTGGAAAAGTACAAATCGGCTTATAGTGATCCTACGTTGATGAAGACGCTTTCCAACACACTTATCTTTACCTTGGGAACGGCTTCTTTTTCTACAATTTTAGGTGCGCTTCTGGCCTATTTAAATGTGAGGACCAACATGCCTTTTAAAGGCCTGTTCCGGATCCTGCCCATTGTCCCGATGATGATTCCCCACGTCCTGTTTACCGCTGCCTGGATTACTTTACTTAACCCAACTAACGGCATGTTTAATGTGTTCTTGCAGAACCTTTTCGGACTTGCTAAAGCCCCCTTTAACATTTATTCCTTGGGAGGCATGGTTTTTCTGGAAGGCATGCTGGATCTGCCTGTGACCTACCTGGTTATGTCACCGGCCATGCACTCTTTTGACACCATGTTAGAAGAGGCATCCCGAGTCAGCGGCGCTTCCAATGCCCACACCCTGCGCAAGATCACACTGCCGATCTTAAAACCAAGTTTATTAGCAACGTTCACCTTAGCAATCATCCGTAGTTTAGCGGCTTTTGCCGTACCTTCCATGGTAGGTATGCCCGGCCGGATCCACGTTTTAACAACTCATGTCTACCGCATAATTTCTGTAGGCTGGTCACCCGACTACGGCAAAGCGGCAGCAATAGGCTTGATTGTCCTGGCCGCGGCGATTACCCTTGTTTACTTTTACCGCCATTTGATTTCCGAAGGTTCTCAATACGTTACCGTTACAGGTAAGGGGTACCGCCCCACAATAATTGAACTCGGGCGGGCCAGATACCCCGTATTTGCTTTCTCCGGCCTTTTCTTCGCCTTTTTGGTAATCATACCCTTGGCCACCCTGGTATACATGTCTTTTCTACCCTACTCCATGGTGCCCAGTGCCAGAGCCTTTAGTATGATGAACCTTCGCAACTGGAAGACTGTTCTTAGCAACTTAATTATTCTGCGGGCCTTTAAAAACTCGGCATTTCTAGCAGTGTTTGGAGCCACAATTACCATCTTGCTCTCCATTTTCGTTGCTTACGTTATTGTGAAAATCAAGAGCAAATCCAGTGCTTTTATTGAATCCCTTTCTTTCTTATCCTTTTCCTTCCCGGGGATGATCATTGGAGTCGGGTTTATGTGGTTTTTGGTAAGAACCCCCCTGTACGCAACTATCTGGGGCCTGTTGGTGGCTTATGCCGGGACTTATCTGCCCTATGGAGTCCGCCCGCTGCGCAGTGCCTTCATGCAAATTGATGAAGAATTAGAGGAATCTGCCCGGGTATTTGGAGCCAGTTTTCTGCGGGCTTTAAGAGATATTGTCATTCCCCTGCTCGCCCCCGGTGTTATTTCGGCCTGGATTTTGACAGCCTGCATGTTTATCCGCGAGCTTAGCGTTTCCGTTGTTCTTTCACGGCCGGGTACCGAGGTGCTGACTGTGGAGATTATGAAACTGGCCAACGACGGGCTTTGGGGCCAAGTGGCCGCTTTGGGGTTAATTATGATTGCCCTTTCGACTTCTCTTGTCATAGCCGCTAATCTACTGCGAGTGCCCCTTTCCCACGCCGAATCGTAAGAGCGGGATAAGCCGTTCATTTCAAACAAAAAAGCAGGCTGCCTTTTGGATTTACCAAGGGCAGCCTGCTTTTTACTTAACACCTAAAAGATAGTAGCAAACACATCCGACCATTTTTGAATTTCTTCATCCGAAAGCTCTCTAAGAGGTATAACATTAGCGTTTTCTATTCCTTCAATGGGTGGGAAAATACCTTCGTGCAGTACCCATTCGCCGACATCTACAGCTAAGAGAGTGGCGGAAATTTCTGAAAGCCAAAAGTCAACAAAGAGTCTAGCTGCATTAGGCCTTTGCGCGTCTTTGGCAATGGCAATGCCCCGTGCGGAACCCATGAGGGGTTCATCCTCAAGCTGAGCCCAATTCAGCGGTGCAGGCGCTTTGGTAACAATATACTTGGGCATGGAAATGCCGATTACTTTTTCCCCAGTCTCAAGGGGTCCGGGGGTAGGCCCGAAGGAGGCAACAAACATGGGTTTGTTAGCAGCCAATCCGTGGAGGAAATCCATCCATTCCGCTTCGGTTTCGAAGATATGCTCTTTCAAACCAATCAGCCAAGTAATGGTTGTAGCGTGTGTTATCGGATCAGGCATGACAATTTTGTCGCGCCATTTGGGATCGGTGAGCTCTTCGTATTTCTTTGGCACATCGTCCGGATCCACATGTTCGGTATTATAAATCAAGGCCACAACTTCGATACCAAACTGCTGAATTACCCCATCGGGATCCTTGGACCAGTCGGGATAAAATTCTGTTACCGGAGAGACGTATTCACCGAGAACACCGGCTTCTTTTAAAGTCTGTAAAACCGGTAACGGTGCCTGCAGAACGTCACCTACCATCCGGCCGGCTTGGAATTCCGTTAAAACCGTGGGAATGTAGACGGCAGTAGAAATCCGGGTGTATTCCCCCTCTACGCCATACTCATCATAAAATGCATCCATAATTGACTCTACTGCGGTAATGTTTGCATAAAATATGGCTTTACCCTCGTCCTTAGCGGCGTCAAGCAGTTCATTGCCTGCCGCTACCCCTCCAACCAACGTTAAAATTGCGAACAACAACACAATACGAACTAAATTTGATTTCACTTTCATCAACCTCCACACCACCTTTGTATTTTTCGTGCTATATGTTGATTCTAGGTAAACCAAAAATTCCCTGCCTTTAATTTACTGTAAAAAGAATCCCCATTTTCTGAAATGGGGATTCTCTATGGGTTTTAAGAAGTGGTATCCAAAGGGGGTTCCCAGCGCTTAGCCAAACCTTGGGTAAGCCGGTCAATTATTATGGCCAGGATCACTACGCTAATGCCGGCCTCAAACCCCAAGCCCACATCGATCCGGTTAATAGCCCGCAGGACCTCGTCTCCCAGCCCGCCGCCGCCGATCATGGAGGCAATAACTACCATGGCCAAGGCCATCATTGTAGTTTGATTGATGCCCGTCAGGATAGAGGGAACAGCTAAAGGCAGCCGCACCTCTTTCAATAACTGCCAGCGCGTAGTGCCATAAGCCAGGGCCGCCTCCTCTGTTTGCGCCGAAACCTGGTTAAGGCCCAGATTGGTTAAACGCACAATGGGGGGCAGTGAATAAATGATCGTTGCTAAAACGGCTGACACTTTGCCTAAGCTAAAAATCATCACAGCGGGAATCAAATAGACGAAACTTGGCATTGTCTGCATTGTGTCCAACAGCGGACGAATTATTTTTTCCGCCATTTTCGATTCGGCCATCAAAACACCGAAAGGGATCCCTAGGAAAATAGAGATAATCACCGCCGTGAAGATAACGGAGAATGTATCCAAGGCCCGATCCCACAAGCCAAACATTCCGATAAAAATTGGTAGAACGGCTAAGCTAACGGCGGTACCGGCCTTTTTGGTAGTAAACCAAGCCCCAACCAAAACAAGCAGAATATACCCCCACCAAGGAATTGCAAACAAAACGCTGTTAATGCCCATCAATAATTTAAGAATAGCTGCAGACAGGCCGTTAAAGAATCCGCTAAAGGTGACTAATAACCAGTCCACAGCACTATTTATAAAATCAGCCACATGCATTTCTAAAGCATCAGGAAAAATAATCTCTCACATCCTTAAAATTATCGGCCATTTTCTACAAATTTGGCCACGTACTCGTTAGCGGGGTTTTCAACAACCTCTTCGTAAGTCCCCATTTGGACAACACCGCCGTCTTTCATAACGGCCATGCGGTCTCCTAAACGCATAGCTTCATCTAAATCATGGGTAACAAAGAAGATGGTTTTATTCACCTGTTCTTGCAGCGCTAAAAGCTCGTCTTGCATTTCGCGCCTAATTAAAGGGTCCAAGCCGCTAAAAGGTTCATCCATTAGTAGAATGGGAGGGTCATTGGCCAAAGCCCGGGCAATACCCACCCGCTGCTGCATACCCCCGCTGAGCTGAGCAGGAAAATAGGATTCAAAACCCGACAAGCCCACCCGCTCAACCATCTCCAGGGATCTCCGGGTTCTTTCTTCCCGGCCCACCCCCTGCAGCTTTAGTCCAAAAGAAATATTGTCCAAGACATTGCGGTGGGGTAATAATCCGTAATGCTGGAAAACCATGGCTGCCCGCTCACGGCGGAATTGAGTCAGCTCTTCCCGATTTAAACCAGTTACTTCCTCGTTATTGATCCAAATCCGGCCCGAGGTTGGTTCGATTAAACGCAGCAAACAGCGAATCAACGTAGATTTGCCGCTGCCGGAAAGGCCCATTACCACAAAAACTTCTCCATCTTTTACCTGGAGGGATACATCTTGGACAGCAACTATTTCCTCCTCGGACCCCTCCCCTTGCTCACCGGAATCACCGTTCGAAAACACTTTCCACAGCTCTTCCACTTCAATGGCAATTCGGCCGTTATTATCGGAAGTTGTCATTTTACTCCAACTCCCCGGCCAAAGCTTTATTAACTTTCTCCACAATTTCCTGATCAATAATCCAGGACTGCCAAGTTTCAGTATTGTTTGCCAAGAACCAGAGGGCAACATCTTCTAAGCCGGCGTTTTCCTCTTCCATATAGGCTAAAAATTCGTTCGTTTGCTCTAAAGTAGTATTGTAATTGGCTAAAAAACCCGCGGCACGCGGTGCTTTAACTGGAAACTCAGAATTGACAAAAATGTGCACTTTAGAGGCCGGATAGGCTGTGCCGAAATCATCATTCCACTGCCTGGGATCGTAGGCCGGTTCTTCCAGCAAAGTAAGATCTAAAAGCCCCACAACCCAGTTCGGCTCCCAATTATAAGCGACAATTGGCTCGCCCCGATCATAGGCCCGCAAGATCGCTGTGGATAATCCCGCATCAGAACCTGTGTTAAAAGAAGTAAACGTTTCCGCCAGCCCGTAGGCCTCAATCTTAGCGTTGTTAATATCATGGGCTACCCAGCCCGTGGGTGCATTGTAAAAACGGCCCTTGTTCCGATCCATCTGATCGGGAAATAGGTGGGCATAATTTTTCAGATCAAACACCGTCTTTAAATCAGGGGCAACAGCTTCTATCCCCCGCTTTGGGTCCCCTTCAATTACATAAGTGGGTACATACCAGCCTTGCGGTGCATCTGGATAGTTGGCGCCGAGGCTAATGATCTCCTCCGCCGCCACCCCTTCTAAAACTGCTTCGTAAAGATTGTCCAGCCAAAGTTCTGTGACTACATCCACATCCCCGCGGGCTAAACCGAGTAAAATGGGAATGCTTTCTCCAAACATATATTCTATTTCGTGACCATAACCGTGCTCCAAGATAAATCCGGCTATTCGGTTATGCACTTGTACACTTTCCCAACTAAAGTCGCCCATTACAATCGTGGCCGCTAATCCTAAATTACTGATCAGCAGAACGATTAAAGCTGCTCCAATAAAAATGAAACCTTGCTTATGAGCGTTGGTTTCCTTAAAAAACATAAAGTTATTTTCCTCCCAGTCTTTTTTGACACTACACTTTCTACCGGTAGATACTGAAAGAAGCGTCGTAACTTAGTCTAAGCCATGGCTCTTCTTATGTCAAAACCGCTCTCAAGCCATATACTGGATTCTCTTCTAACTCAGGGTCCCTGAGGGTAACTCTCTTCCTTAAACGCCATATGCCTCTCGTATAGTCCAGCATCATCATGCAGGCAGATTTGTTTTCCGGGACCGGAAAACAAATCCGCTTTTCTGCCCCGCAGGAATCCGGCGGTGATTGTGGAAGTAAAACTGATGCAGCTTATCCTGATTAAGAAGGGCAAACCGCTTCACACCCGGCTTGGCTTTTCAACCCTGCGCTGTCCCCGGGAACATCTTTGCAAATAAATTTTGGCCCAACTAAGGGGTTGAGCTCCAGTCTATCATTAGGGCCGGGGATCAAAACAATCAGAGGGAGCTTAGCTTCCCCCCTGGGTTTCCAGCCTAATTGTTTCGCCCAGGCCATCTTTGAGGCGAACATCCATCTGCCGGTAGGGGATTTCCACGCCGGCCCGATCAAAGGCTTCTTTAATTTGTTCCAAGAAATCAAAATACATGGTCCAATAATCAGCTAAGCGGGCCCAGACCCTAATATAAAGGATGGCGCCGTCCGGCCCATAGTCCCCCATCACAATTTGAGGGGCAGGATCCTTTAGGATTAGGGGATGGTTCTCTGCAACCTTCATCACAGCTTCTTTCGCTTGTTTTAAATCAGATTGATAAGATACCGCCAGCCTAAGATCGGTCCGGCGAGTATCATAGGCCGAATAGTTAATGGCGCTGGAATTTGATAAGTCGGCGTTAGGGATAATTATTTTTTGATTATTCGTTGTCCGCAGGATGGTATAAAATACCTGGATTTCTTTTACCGTTCCGGAAAATCCGCTTGCTTCGATAAAATCGCCTACTCGAAAAGGTTTCAAAACTAAAATTAAAACACCGCCTGCAAAATTAGCCAGGCTTCCTTGAAAAGCCAGGCCGATGGCGAAACTCACTGCCCCAATTATGGCGGCAAAAGTAGTTATTTCCACTCCTAGGGTAGCTGCAACCGTTAAGATTAACAGCACCTGCAGGGACACCTTTGCCAAGGGAAGCAAAAAGGAGCGCAGGGATTGATCAACCCGCACCTTAGACAATCTTCTTTCCAAAATATCCAATACTAATTGGATCGCTTTCCTGCCCAAAAACCAAAGAAGAGCGGCCAGTACAATTCGGCCTAAATAACTTGCGGCAACAGTATTTAAAAAGTTCATAGAATACCCCCCAACAATGTTTTCGTGCTAATTGCCAAGGCTTGCCATCACCTTCTTGGCGTTATTCGCTGTTTTTAGAACAATTCCTTGAAGAGACTGCAAATAATCAAAGATTGGATGCGATATACCGTGTTTTTAACTTCGCTCTTAAGGATCTTCCTGACCCGCTCCCTACAGCGTTTTCGGTTTGAAAACAGTAACGACCTGCACTTGGACTTTGAAAACACACCCCATCTGGGGCTCTATGTACATATCCCCTTTTGCCGCAGTATCTGCAGCTTTTGCCCTTATTGCAAAACGGAATATGAACAGCCCGCAGCCGCCCGCTATAAAACCGCACTTTTTAAGGAAATCGAAATAGTGTCGCGGCAATTGAAAGAAGATAAAGCAGCTACCACCCTATATTTCGGGGGTGGGACGCCGGCGACCATGCTCACCGATTTAAGTACTATTATTAATAAGATTAAGGCGCGGTTTCGGATCGGAGCGGGTATTGGCATTGAATTACATCCCGACGATATTAATAAAGAAGTCCTGGACACCTTGAAATCTGCCGGGTTTACCATGGTCAGCATCGGTGTCCAATCTTTCGACCGGCGCTGCCTTTCAGCTTTGGGAAGAAAACAAAACAATATCCGGGAAAAATTGGAGCTGGTCCGAGAAGCGAATTTTGATGTTTTTAATATAGATCTGATTTTCGCCATGCCCACACAAACGGAAAAAAGCCTGATCTCCGATATTGACCAGGCCTTCGCCAGCGGTGCCACCCAAATATCCACTTATCCTTTCATTGATTTCACCTTTACCGACAATCTTTATAAACCTCTGCCTGAAAAGATAAAAAAGGAAATGCTTAACAACATTTCCCGGCACTGCCGGGAAACGGGAAAAGAAAGAACCTCTGTTTGGACTTTTGCCCTCAAGGGCACAGCTGTCTACTCCTCCGTTACCAGGGACAACTTTCTGGGCTTCGGGGTTTCCGCGGCCACTCTTTTATCCCGGCAATTCAAGATTAACACCTTTTCAGTCGATGCTTATATCCGGCGGATCAACGATAACCGGCTTCCCACTTCTTTGACCCTGGATTTTTCCTTAAGGCAAAGAGCAGTTTATTATCTGTTTTGGGCCGCTTATTCCACAAAAATTGATTCCAACCAATTTCAAGAAATAATCGGTGAGCCCCTGGAAAAAATGTACAGTTTCGAATTATGGCTGGCGCAAAAATTTGGGCTGATAAAAAAACGAGACCGCCTTTACTGCCTAACTGAAAAAGGAGCCTATTATTATCATTTTATTGAGCAGGCTTATACCACTGCCTATATCGATAAAATGTGGAATAATTCCAGGTTAACAGCTTTTCCGGATTTGATTGAACTCTAATTATTTTAAAATCTGAGCTAAAGAAACCAGGGAAATCAAATCTACACCGGTTTCCCTGGATCTTTTCTTCGTATAACGAAAAAACTCCCTAATAAAGTCCTCCCACAAAGTTTTGATCTGTTCCCTGCCATCTTCCTTTACTAACGAAATACTCAATTCTGCCGCTTCGTACATTAGACGCAGTGCGTGCCCCATTTTTTTTCGGATTTCGGCGGCTTTTTCCTGTTCCACAAGATCCCCTCCACATTTTTCATTTAGAAACTGCCTAGGGTTACACTTTCTGGGAAGCCCAGCACCCACCTGGTATGATTATGGCTTAAATACCGGGATTCTATTCTTAACCCGCCAGCTCTCTAAATACATATTTTCAATTAGGAAGGGGATAATTACGTTGACTTTAATACTAGGGAGGAAATGAAATTGCCGCAAAAGCGATCTCTCGCGAACACTATTAAAGAAGAAGTTTTAGCAGACTTAAACCAAAACAATTACTTGTATCAAAACGCTGATCAAGCCGCGATCGCTTCCATAAAAGCTGACGTTTTAGCGGAAATAGAGGCGGAGCAAGAAAAAATGGAGGCCAGGCAGAAACTGCACAGCGCCTTAGGAAGCCGTCAGTTTTTAGCCGGGCCTGACCGGGAACTTATTAAGCAGAGTGTTTTAAGGGAACTGTTGGAATCGGATAAGCTTTACTCCGGCAGATCCGGGGGTGCGGCAGATCAAGCCGTGGCCGAAAATATTAAAAACGAATTGCTGGCGGAGCTGGGCACGAGCCAATCCCGCCGTCTTTCGGGAAGAGATAGTTGGCAGAGTATTCTCTCCGACCGAAATATTGATCGCCGCATTGATCAACAATACAGCAGCCTGCGGAATTTACGCTCAGAAATTAGGCGAGGCTTGGAAGCGGCACGGGACAGTGAACGGCACCTGGCCAACATCAGCGATCCCAGAATTAGGGAAGCAATCAACACCATTATTGAAGAAGCCCGCCAAGAGGCTGTCCCCCTGGATCAAATTATAAGCAGGCTGAATGCCAACGAGCGGTTTAGAACCGGTATGAGCCAACGGCTCAGCAGCTGGCTCGGCTCCGGTGCAGGACGGGGTTTTATTAGCGGTGTCGGTGTATCTTTAGCGGCAATTTTGCTTTTTCCCGCAGCCCGAAGCGGAATCAGAAGCGCAGGCATAAAAATGATGCAGGGGACTATGGATCTGGCGGGGCAAACCCGATCCGCCTTTGGCAGGGCTAAAGAAGGTTTTGAGGACATGATAGCTGAGGCCAATTTCAATAATCTCCGGGAAAGCGAGGAATTCCCGCCGGAGGTAGTTGATCCTGCTGCACCCCAAGAACCTTTAGATGATAACCCCCTACACTAGGACAAGGAGAATCAAAACAGTGGACGAAGAGCAAGTAAAATTAGCGGAGCAAACAGAGGGCGGGCCGGAAACAGAGCCCCGTTTCCGACCTCTTCCCTACGACTACCCGGCTGTAATCAGGCAAATCAAAAGGGAAATCCTAATTGAGATTTCCGGCTATTCTCAAAACGGGGTCCTTCCGGCCCAAAATAGGGTTCACGATGTTTACAAACAAAGCAAAAGATTGGACCTTTTAGAAGACGTTGAAATAGAAAAGCTGTTGTCGCAAATAATGTGGGAGGCGCGCCGCAGAGGGCTTTTACAGCCCAACCACAGAAACGGTTCAGGCCTAACCCAAACTTTGTTGACATTGTTATTCTTTCCCCAAGCTCGGCTGAGACTATTGCGTATTTTAGAGCAAAGTGCTCTCAGCGGCTTAAAACTCGTGGAGCAGGCCAATTCACTTTTTGAGCAGACCAAAGGCAGCATTTTAAGCACTTTGATGGACGAACTGTACTGACCTTTTAAGAAAGGAGACAAGCATGGATCGAACACGTGCAATGGTACAAGATATCAAAAAACAGGTGTTAGCGGAATTGGAAGGCCAAAACTACCCCGGCGGTACCCCGGCCACTTCCTTCCAGGCCTACTGTCAATTGGTAGATGCTATCCGTCAGGAAGTCCTACTGGACCTAAAGGGGAAAAACACTTCTTACCTGCCCGAACAGGAATTGGTAGATGCAGTCAAAGCAGATGTTCTTCGCCAGCTGACTCAAACCCAAAATCAGGAGATTCCGGAGCGGTCCGGCTCTTTTCGCTATCAATTAAGCCCAGCAGAGATCGAAGCCATTAAAAAAGAAGTGCTTTTTGAACTGCAAAAAGAACAAGAGGGCGGTTCTTAGCCTTTCCGGAAATAGTCCAGACGTCCCAGGATTCCGGCACTGAGCCCCAATAGCGCCCAATCAGAAAAATTTAGGGGCACCGTTTTAAAGACAGGATTTAACCAAGGTAAGTAAAGTGCGGCCGCCAGCATTAAAGTGGAAAAGCCTGCCGCGGGCAGCAGGTAAGGGTTGCCGGCTTGTTTCTGATCAAAATTGCGGTTATCAAAAATGCTGAAGGCTCGGTTCATAATTACGTGTGAAAAAGCCATGGTCCGCGCCTTAGTTTTGTTCCAACCCAAAAAAGAAAGTCCGCCCACATATAAGCCGTAAGTTGTTAACCCGGAAAGTAAAGCCCGGTAAATCATGGTTCGGCTGGTTTGTTTGGAAAAAATGAGTTCTTCCGGCCTGTACGGCTTATTTTCCATGCCTTCCTTGGCAGGCGGATCAGCGGCCAGGGCCATCGCAGGAAAACCCTCCGTCACCAGGTTAATCCACAATATTTGTGAAGGTACCAAAGGAGGGGGGTAACCCGAAACCGATGCTAAAAAGACCGCTAAAACTTGGCCCCAGTTACCAGGTAAAATATAGTGGAAAGCTTTGCCAATGTTAGCCGCAACGGCCCGACCCTCCTCTACTCCGGCTACAATAGTGGAGAAATTATCATCGCTAAGGGTAATCCCCGCAGCCTTACGGGTTACATCCGTTCCGGAAGACCCCATGGCAATACCGATATCGGCCTCCCTGACGGCGGGGGCATCATTAATGCCGTCGCCCGTCATGGCCACAATTTGGCCTTCTTGCCGCAAAGCCCTTACTATCCTTAGCTTTTGTTCCGGTGAAGTCCGGGCAAAAACAGAAATTTCCTTGATTTTTTT
>JAAYRS010000001.1 GCA_012518645.1 Bacillota bacterium | reverse complement strand
CCATCTCCGGGTCGGGCTCTTTAGGTTTGTTAACCCAAAGTTTAGAAACTTACGGCCCTGATTCTTTCTTGGGCCGTTTAGCATCCACCATCATGGGCAGTACCGAAACCAGTTTTTACGTCCTTACGGTCTACGCGGGTTCTGTCGGCCTTAAACGAACGCGGCACAGCTTAACCGCCGCCCTCATCGGGGATTTAGCAGGATTTACAGCCGCCCTGTATATTGTCCGCCGCCTTTTTACATAAATTGAGCTCCGGAAGGTACACTAAATAGTATCCTTCCGGAAAGGGTGCTTGACTTGGAGAAAATAACCAAAAGAGTAAAAAAAGAAAGGATCGCCGCGGCTATGAAAGCAATTAGCAAGCACCGCGGGCAAAAACCTAATAAACTTGGAAACCAACCATCCCGGGCTTAGGAAAGGATCAAGCTCCCCTGTTGTCGTATACAGATCCGCAAAGAAGGATCTAAATTAAAGGGGAGTTAATTTCATGTCTAACCCATTGCGTACTATTCCCGCTGTGGATACACTTTTAAAGGATAAGGCCGTTCAGGCGGCAGCCGCAGGGATTCCCGGCCCCGAGAGAACTTACCGGATCAGGAAAGTTTTAGGCGAAATTCGTTCCGAATTAACGAAAAAAAGGGGAGAACCCCTCACTTACGAAGAAATTACCGGCCGGATTGTCCAGGCACTCCGCAGCTGCAAGGCCCGCAAATTCCAAGAAGTGATTAACGCCACCGGTGTTCTTTTACATACTAATTTGGGCCGGGCTCCGCTGCCCCAACCGGCGCTGGAGCGCCTGCAAGTGCTGGGAGGAACTTATTTTAACCTTGAACTGGATTTAAAAACCGGGCAAAGAGGAAGCCGCTATACTAACGCTGCCGAATTGTTTAATCTGCTGAATCAAGACGAAACGGGGGAAAAAGACACCCTCATTGTCAACAACAATGCTGCAGCTGTTTTGGTTGTACTGAAAGCCCTGGCGGCAGGGGGTGAAGTATTAGTTTCCAGGGGCCAGCTGGTGGAAATCGGGGGAGGGTTTAGAATCCCGGAAGTCATTGCCGCCAGCGGCTCTATCTTAAAGGAAGTAGGCACTACTAACCGCACCCGCCTAGACGATTACCTTGGGGCCATCACCCCTAAAACCAAAGGGATCTTATTGGTTCATCCCAGCAACTACAGCATTGTCGGTTTCACAGAAAGCGTTGAACGCCAAGCACTAGCTCAGCTGGCCCAAGAACAGGGGCTGCTTTTAATTGAGGATCTGGGCAGCGGGGCTTTCCCGCCTTTCCCAGGGCCTTCGATTCCCCAGGCTCTAAAAGCAAGCCACGTAGTAACCTATAGCGGGGATAAATTATTAGGAGGCCCCCAGGCAGGCATCATCAGCGGCAAAAAGCATTTGATCGATATTATTAAAAAAGAACCCCTTCTTCGGGCTGTACGCATTGATAAACTATCATTACTTGCTTTAGAATCTGTTTTGGAACTTTATTTAAACCAAGACTATCAAAAGCTGCCTTTATGGCAGCTGGCTAAGCTTGACAAAAAGGCCATAAAAGAAAGGGCCCAAAACTGGCATGCCCAAATAGGCCCGGGCTTAAAAGGAGAGGTCCTCCCGGCCCTCTCAACTATGGGCGGGGGTTCCCTGCCATCGGAAACAATACCATCTTGGGCCTTGGTTTTAAGCAGTCCCCGCCTTTCCGCTCAAGGACTTTTTTCCTGGCTGCGCCGAAGCCGTCCGGCGGTTATAGGCAGGATTTCCCAAGAGCGGCTCTGGCTTGATCCCCGGACAGTCCTTGAACACCAGGAAAAGGCCCTCCTAGAAATCTTAGCCCAGGGGGTGCCGCCATGTTCATAATGGGTACAGCCGGGCATATCGATCATGGAAAGACTACTCTAATTACTGCTCTCACGGGCATAAATCCGGACCGCCTCCAAGAAGAACAATTCCGGGGGATGACCTTAGACTTAGGTTTTGCTTGGTTTACCCTTCCCGCGGGGAATATTGGAATTGTTGATGTCCCCGGGCACCACCGCCTAGTAAAAAATATGTTGGCCGGAATAGGGCAGCTGGATTTTGTACTTTTAATCATCGCCGCCGATGACGGTTGGATGCCCCAAACGCAGGAACACGTTGATATCTTGCATCTTTACGGGGTTCGGCACGGAGTGGTGGCGTTAACCAAAGTAGATTTAGTCGAAAAAGATTGGCTTCAGTTGGTTCAAATAGATATTCAAGAGCGTTTAGCCCCGACCACTTTGGCGGACAGCCCTATTATACCTGTCTCGGCTGTTAGCGGTTACAATCTGGAAACCTTAAAACAAGCTTTGGACACCCTTGCTTCTACTTTGCCTGCCAAACCCGATCTTAACGATCCCCTGCTCTGGATCGATCGGGTTTTTACAATCAAGGGGGCCGGGACCATAATTACCGGGACCCTAAAGGACGGACAGTTAGAAGCGGGACAAGAAATAATGATCGAACCTTTAGGCCGCCGAGCCCGGGTCAGGGGCCTGCAAACCCAAACAAAAACTGTCCCAAGGGGCTTGCCCCAGTCCCGCTTGGCGGTGAATTTAACAGGCGTGGAAAAGGATGAGCTGGCCCGGGGTATGTACCTTTGCTTACCTCAAAAAAGGCCCCATTATTCTTTAATTAACGCCTTTATCCAACTTTTAGAAAGTGCCCCTTCCGCTTTAAAAAACGGCCAACGGGTAAAATTATATGTTGGAACCCAGGAAACCTTAACAGGAATCCGAGTTTTGGGGGCCGCCGAAATCGGCCCGGGGCAGAATGGTTATGTCCAATTGGAATTGGAAAACCCTGCCCATTTCAGTTTTGGAGATCGTTTCATCCTTCGCCACAGTGAACAGCAAAAGACCCTGGGCGGAGGCCAATTTATCGAAAAGGGCATTCCCGTGCGGGGAACTGATATGCGCTTGGTAGGCCCCCGGCGTCTAGATCACCTTTTCCCCTTCGAAAAACCGGAGGGATATCTTGATCTAAAAAGGTTAGAACAAAAACACTGTGCACGAGGAGAGGATCTTAGCCTGCTGGTGGCGGAAGAACGAACTTTTTGGACCAGCACCCAGTTTGCCGCCAAAGGCCTGCCTATACCTTCCGGCCTGCTGCAGCTGGACAATTTTTTAATGGCTCCCAAGCAATTTTTGAAATTGAGGAAGTACCTGGAAGACACAATCGAGATGTTCCATAAAGAAAACCCCTTGGCCCCCGGGCTTAGCAAGGAAACATTACGGGCAGCAATAGGGGTGCCTTCCCGCCTTTTTGATCAGGTGCTGCGCCAAATTCCCAGCCTGCAGGAAAAAGAAGGCGCCCTTAGTAAAAAGAACCATAAGGTGCGTTTATCCGCAGCACAGGAAAAAGAACTGGCCAGGCTTCTAAACCTAGTGGAAGAAACGGCGTTTGAACCGCCTGCGCTCAGTGTTTTAGAAGCGCAAGGCTTCAGCCGCCAACTGATTTTCGGCGGATCCCATTTGGGCCGTCTCGTACTTTTACCCACAGAACAAGTCACAACACCTAAGATCCTGGACAGAGCCTGGACGATACTTTGGGAGGAGGAGGCCTTTCAAAAAGGGTTTGAATTGACTGTCTTTAGGGATCGCTTTAAGACCAGCCGCAAACACGCTTTAGCCTTTTTAGAATATTTTGATGCCCAAGGCCTTACCATTAGAAAAGGGGATGTCCGCTTTTTAAGCAAACCCCCCTTTACAGATTAATTGGCGGGAGAATATGGGAATCGAACCCACCGGGGATAACCCTTGTCACCCCCCAACAGGTTTGAAGCCTGCGGAGCCCACCAGGAACTCAAATTCCCCCTCGGCCATATTGTACCACAATTTCATCTTATTTCAATCTCGAGCCATTTGCGATGTCAACATTTTAGCCCGAAATGACACCGAATGTGACTTTGACCTCCCCAACGGATTGTTTTTTGCAATAAAAACCTATGCACGGGGTGGTTCGCGACTCCCAAACCAAATTTTGCGATCACCAATTAAGCTTTGCTTTTCTATCTTATTGCTGATAGGGGGCCTACGCCGAAGTGGCTAGGCTTCGCATCAATTCCGGCCTCTTTTGCTTTATCCTACCAACAGCCATGGCCAGCATCACACATAAAGCCAAACCGCAGCGCATCCTCATCTTCTCCAACCCGCGAATGTTGTGGTTCTCAAAGTTGAAGAAGGTATCCAGACGGGCGTTT